>DATJQB010000038.1:0-3087 GCA_035506075.1 Bacteroidota bacterium
TTCGTACGAAAATCTCCGCTTGCTCCTGATGACGGTTTCCTGAATATCATACTCCTTCACAATTCCCTTCGGTGAAACCGTCATGAGCACGGAATAGGTGAGCCGGTCTTCGTTCGGTCTCAGGCTGCAGAGACCGTTCGATAATCGCTCGGGAATCATGGGGACTACCATGTTCGGGAAATACACACTTGTCCCGCGCTTGAGGGCCTCGCGATCGAGCTCGCTTCCTTCTTTGATGTAGTACGAAACATCAGCTATATGAACACCGAGCCGGAAGTCTCCGTTTGGTAACTCTTTCAGCGAAACTGCGTCGTCAAAGTCCTTTGCGTCCTCGGGATCGATCGTGAAGCAAACGTCGTTGCGCAAGTCTTCGCGCTCCATGATCTCAATGTCAGGAATGTCGGCTGGAAGCATCTCTGCTTCGTTCGCCACTTCGGGTGGGAATTGCATCGGAAGTTTGAAGTCGCGAATGACCGATTTCAACTCCGCGGACACTTCGCCTGCCCGGCCGAGGACCTCCACTACTCTCCCTTCCGGATTCAAATGGCCGACACCCCATTCCTCAATCTTCACAACCACCTTGTCGCCGGGGGCCGCCTTATTGAGAAATTCCCTGTCGACGAAAATGTCCCGCGCCAATTTTCGGTCATCCGGAATCACGATAAAGAAATTCCTGCTTTTCTCGAGCGTGCCGACAACATCCGCCCTGCCGCGCTGAACGATCTTGACAATCTCACCCTCGCGGGCCTGCCCTTTCTCCTTGCGCTTTGAGGACTGAGCAAAGAGTGAAACCTCGACGGTGTCGCCATCGACAGCCATCCCGCGGTATCTCGGCGGAATCGAGACTGCTTCATCGCTTCCCTCCGCCACCACCGTCCCGAATCCCTGTTTCGTCATCCTGAACACACCAACCGTGCTCTGCGGAATTTCAAAATGACCGAACCGCCCTCCTTTGATCCTCTTGACCTTGTTGGAGTTCACGAGGACGCGTAACGCTTCCTTGAAGATCTGGTAGTCGGTTTGATTTCTGAAGCTGAGACGGCGCGCCAACTCCTTCGACTTGAAGGCCTCGTTGGGATAGCGGGCCAGGAAGGCCAGAATTTTGTTCGTCACGGTGTCGATAAGGGTGCCCCCGTTGTTATATTCTTAGACGCATCAAACCTTACAGAGGTTTGACAGCTAGAAAATGATTCGGTACAGCAGCCGAACGCCTTTCGATTCACGGCGCTGGTCAACAGTCTCCACGCCCTGGACCGTTCGTTCGGCCTCGAGCACGAGGTTTCGCCATTTCTCTGAGCCCACAATGGCACTCATTGGAAGCTGGATGCTGATATTCGTGTTGTTCAGATCGCTCAGAACACGCCCTCCCAGACGGAAAACGGCATCCCCCAGTTCCCCCGTCAGCCTGACGTCGGCAGATTCCTGGAGCGTTCCGCCGCCATAATAGAGCACATCGACGGATCGAACGATGCCGAACTCCTTCCTCAGAAGGTCCGTCAAAGGACCGGAGAGAATGGATGAGGCAACGCCGCCAAGCACGGCAGAGCCAGCAAGCGAGAGCTTGTCCTGCTGTGTGAGCTCATCACGAAATGATCCAGTGACGAGGAAAGCAATCGCATCACCTTCCATGTCCGGCCGTTCTTTGAGCAGATTTCCCAGCTGATCATACTCCGCGAGTCCCATTTTTACTTTCGGTTGATCGCGGGTCCCCGTAATATACACCTTCACAACAACCTTAACCGATCCTCCTCCCGTCTTTGCTCCGCCATAACCTGCCGACGCCGTCGTATCACGGTGGGTCCCTTCATATGTCGCGACGACATCCAGCTCGGGATTAATCGGGTCGCCCGTGAACTTCACACGCCCTGTTGCATCAAGCTTCTTGAAATTATTGTAGTACGACCTGTTCCCGAGGTCGAGCTCTCCCGTCAGGTGCATCTGATCGCCATCGCGGGTAAACGCCGTACGTCCCTGAAGTTCGGCAAGAAGTTGTTCGTTCGTGAAGTTGCTGAACACGAACTTCAGTTGCGTCACCCCCTGCGTTTCGATCGCGAGATTATAGACGATGTTGTCCAGGAACGACCGCTGTGCCTGAGGACCGGCGTCCTGTGCCGCTGCAAGTGACTTCACCGCTCGCAGTGCTGCTGACGAGCTTTTCGACAGCGCCGAGGCAGACGTCGTTTTCCTTGACGAGGAATCGATGCCGGCGTCGTCAATAACGCGGACGTCGATCCTGGCGTTGGGAAGGTCCTGCGCCTGCCGTGTCGGCGGAAGCGTCAGGTTCGCGTATTTTACAGAGACCTGCCCGCTTACAAACGAGCGCGCCGGCGTCCCCTTCCACGTGATGCCCAGTGGGCCGCTCCCCGCGAACAGATCACCGTAGAGCCCCTGGCTCGATCGCCGTGCGGACTCCTTCATCACAAGCAACTGGCCGTTCGCGGCAAGATCAAAATCCCTGATTTTCAAACCTTCGAGCGAGAAGTTTCCGGAAAGGTTCATCTTCCCATCCGGCCGGTCTTCCGGGGCGTTCCGGACTACAACATCCTCAAACGCAATCTTCTTCCCATTCGGGACCAGCTTGCCATCGACGAGGTACTGGATGCCGAGAGGGTTGAAGAGGAATTGAGCACCGTCGATCACCACGGAGCCTTCGTACGCCGGCGACTCGACAGTTCCTCTCAGCTTCATGTTGCAGACCAACATCCCGTGGAGGTTGCTCAGCTCGGGCACAAATGGATCGAGAAACTCGAGACGGAAGTTACTCGACTGAACATCGAGATTCATTTCTCCCTCGAGCTTCCGGTCTGACGTACCGGAGAGTGCCAGATCGTACGGAACGGTTCCGTTCAGGCGAAGCTCAGGCACAGATCCCACGCTGTCCCCGTGGCTGTTCAGCTGCGCGAAGATTGTCAGAAGACGATCGGCGTAGGACGATCTCACCAGGACAGTCCCGAATCGCTGCTGATCGTACGAGACGCCGGCCGCGTTCATGTCGAGTGAAAAGCTCGGCTCCTCGAGGCTCCCGTCGAAGGTTGCATTGGCGTTCACGACGCCGCTCATTGACGGCAGTGATTCAATCGAGGCTGT
>DATJQB010000039.1:0-9124 GCA_035506075.1 Bacteroidota bacterium
GGAGCCTGAAACGATCAACATGAACCTGACAATCCCGGGCGCGTACCCCAACGCCAACGTCATCGGCGGAGTGATCCAGGAACTGGATCGCAACAAGAACGTCGTCTTTCAATGGCGGAGCTTCGACCACTTCCAGGTGACCGATGCCACGCATGAAGATCTGCGGGCAAAGACCATCGACTACGTTCATCCGAATTCGCTCGATGTCGATACCGACGGCAATCTTCTTCTTTCAAGCCGCTCGCTTGATGAAGTCACGAAGATCAACAGAACAAACGGCTCGATCATTTGGAGACTGGGGGGAAAGAACAACCAATTTACATTTCTCAACGATCCGATTGGGTTCTCACATCAACATTCTGTGCGGCGGACGCAAACGGGGACGATCCTGATGTTCGATAACGGGAACTATCATGCTCCGCAATTTTCGCGGGCTGTCGAGTATTCGATCGATGAGAACGCAAAGACTGTGTCGTTGACGTGGCAATTCCGACACAATCCTGATCTCTATGCCCTGGCGATGGCCTCGGTGCAGCGATTGGCGAATGGCAATACGGTCATCGGCTGGGGATCAGCGTCCACCGCGCTCACAGAGGTCCGACCCGACGGGAGCACGGCACTCGAGCTGGCGTTTCCCCAGGGAATCGTAAGCTATCGGGCGCTCCGCTATTCCTGGAATGCGCCATATCAACCGAGCTATCACGTTCTCGGGTCTATTCAGTACGGGCCTGAAGGACAGATCCCGGTCGCATCGGCGCTTGTCACGTTGACGCCAAAAACCGTAGGGACTCCCAGGACAATGACATCCGATCAGAATGGAACATTCGACATCCCCGACGTCGGGCCAGGAGATTACTCTCTCGGAATCACAAAGGTCGGACAGTATCCGGGATGGTTCGCGAATGCCGCGGATGCATTGCTGATTGGCCGGTATCTCGCCGACAGCCTGAAGGTGCAGCTTGGGCCGTTGCAGAAACTTGCGGCAGATGTGAACGGCGATGGGATTATCGGCCCCGCCGATATCCTGGAAATTCTTTCGCGTTTCGTCGGCGTCACGAAATCATTTCCGCGCGGGGACTGGGTTATTGCACCGTCGGCAACAACGTTGACAGTCGTCTCGGACGATTTATCAGTGTATGCACAATGCCTGGCAGTTGGCGATGTCAACGGGGACGCCATGCCGTCGGGGGCGTTCTTCAAGGCGCACGGAAATTATGCGGGATCCATCACGTTGACGCACGATGGACCCGTCATTGCACAAGCGACCAACGAACTTGATATCCCGGTGTATGCCTACGCGGCGATGTCGATCGGATCGATCTCTTTATGCTTCAAGACCATTTCCGGCGCCTCTGGATTTCTCGGTGTCACTGGCCCATCCGGGATGATGGCAAATCCTGTCGGTAATGATGTCATTGTGGCCTGGTGCGACGCGCGGCAACCGTTGAATGCGAAGCCTGGCGATGTGCTTTTCGTGCTCCGCTTCAAGGCGGATCAGACGTTGGACGATCTTGGCCTGACACTCGATCAGGGAGGAGAGATCACGGACGGTGAAGGAGTCGCGCTTCAGAAAGCGGCGCTTCAGCTTCCCCTGGGAGTTGGTGCATTGCCTGTCCGGTTCGAACTTTCTCAAAATTATCCAAACCCCTTCAATCCTTCGACCAAGATCCGCTTCAGCTTGCCAGAACAGGCCGACATCAGCCTCCAGGTTTTTGATGTGCTTGGCCGGAAGGTTGCCACGCTTGCCCAGGGATCTCGCGCTGCGGGAACGTACACAGTTCAGTTTGATGCGTCACAATTTGCGAGCGGCGCGTACTATTGCGTCCTGCTCGCCGGCGGAGTGAAAATCACAAGAACCATGACGCTCCTCCGTTGAGCCTGCGAAACGTCAACCGGAACAAATTCACAGTGAGTTAATGTTCAACAAAGGTACGATGAGGGATTCGCTCACATGATAAACACAACACGAAGCGGAGCAAGGTGGGGAGACCGTTTCTCATCTGGAGCTTTCAACGGGATGAGAGGGATCGGACTGACAATCATCTTCTGTTTGGCACTCAGTTTATTCGGACAACGATCGGCTCTGGCGCAGCTGATCCCAGGCGTGTTCGAATATGTCCAACCCGTTCCCGGATCGATCATGGTGTCGCAGGAAACAAATCTTGCGTTCCGGGTGGAGGGAGGATTTGAGAGATCAGAACGGGTCACTCCATCCTTGTTCGATGTCACGGGCTCGCTGAGCGGAATCCATGCAGGAAAAGTTCTCTTCTCGGATGATGGACAGACACTGTTGTTCGAGCCGCTTCGACCGTTTGCCCCGGACGAAGTTGTGACCGTCAATCTCCATCGGGGACTTCATTCCGCGAACGGCCGGGACGTTGGAGCGTATCACTTCACATTCACCACATCAAAGCTCACGTCGCTCGATCGGTCAATGCTTGCGCCCGCCCGGTTCCAGGCATCCAGGGTGCAGACGCAATCGCTCGCGAAATCTCCGACTCCGCCGCGGACGGCGAAAACCGCAGCCGACTCTCTTCCCTCCAGCTTCCCCGTCAGGACGGTGAAATCTTCCGTTGGTGCCTCGAGCGAACCGATTTTCCTGGCGACCTTCAAGATTGCTGAGGCGAGCGACCATCTCAATTTTGTTTCGCTCGTTCCATCACAGCAACAGTACCTCATGATTCTCGACAATACGGGAACGCCGATGTACTACAAAAAGATGCGTTCCATGAGCACGGACTTCAAACTTCAGGCGAACGGCTACCTCACATACTTCGACAACGACGCCGGGGCGTACTACGAGCTCGACAGTGCGTACGCCGTGATCGACAGCTTCCGGTGCGCCAACGGGTACACAACGGACCTGCATGAACTTCAGTTACTCGCGGACGGACATCAACTGATGCTCGCTCATGATCCCGAGACGGTGGATATGAGCGTCGTGGTCCCCGGCGGCTACAGGATGGCCACGGTCATCGGTGCAGTCATCCAGGAGTTTGATAAGAACAAGCACGTGATCTTTCAATGGCGCTCATTCGATCATTTCAAAGTGACGGATGCGACGCAGGAGGATCTCACAGCGCAAACGATCGACTACGTCCATCCCAACACGATCGAAGTAGACACTGACGGTAATCTCCTGTTGTCGTCACGGCATATGGATGAGATTACGAAAATCAATCGGAAAACCGGGGACATCATCTGGCGCTGGGGAGGGAAGAACAACCAGTTCAAGTATGTCGGGGATTCCGTCGGATTTTCCCACCAGCACACAATTCGCCGCACCTCAGCCGGCACACTGACGATGCTCGACAACGGCAACTACCGCACGCCAAGCTATTCCAGCGTTGTTGAGTACACAATGGATGAGACGGCGAAGACTGTGAAACTGGTTCAGCAGTATCGTCACACCCCCGATGTATTTGCGATCGCCATGGGTTCGGTCGAACGACTGCCGAACGGAAATACGCTCGTCGGCTGGGGAACGTCATCACCAGCCGTCACAGAAATCCGCCCTGACGGATCAATAGCCTTTGAGCTCCAGCTTCCCGACAGCATTGTAAGCTATCGTGCATTCCGAAGAGCGTGGTCACCAAAAAAAATCGTCTCAATCGTCCAGGAGGGCACCGCAATCCCCCGGGCGTATCGTCTCGCACAAAACTATCCAAACCCATTCAATCCGACGACGAAGATTGAATTCGATCTTCCCAGGTCGGGGCATATTTCGCTTCGTGTCTACGATTTGCTGGGCCGACTTGTGGCAACGCTTATCGACGGGCAGAAGTCCGCCGGAACTTACGCTGTGCATTTTGACGGCTCCCGGCTCGCGAGCGGCATCTATCTCTACCGGTTGACAACGCCGCATGGGGTTTTTTCGAAAACGATGAACCTTGTCAAATGATCCAAGGCGCAGAATGCGCGGCAGAATAAGATGACTCGGGAAAGGGACGGGTTGAGGACCTTCCGCGTGGCTCATTCACTTTTCATACGATCGTCGGCCGAAAAGGTCTATTCGATCCTGTCTGACTATCACAGGGGACATCCGAAGATACTTCCGCCCCGGTATTTCTCAGATCTCGTGGTTGAGGAAGGAGGGATTGGGGCCGGTACAAGGATCCGGTTTGTGATGACCGCGTTTGGCCGCCGCCGGAATTTCCGCGCTGCGATTACAGAGCTTGTTCCCGGCCGGACGCTTGTTGAAACCGATCTCGATTCAGGTGCTGTAACAACGTTTAACGTCCTCTCTGTGGAGAAGGATCAGGGATGTCACGTTTCGATCAGCACGGAGATCAGACAAAAGAGGGGAATTGCGGGGATGATTGAACGCACGTTGACGTCGAAGTTTCTACGAACCGTCTACGCCGCTGAATTGCAGTTGCTCAAGAATATTGCCGAAGGCGGAGCGGCAGAGTGACGGCAAGAGTTCCAGTCGAACGGCAGATCGAAGGAGGCAGAACTTGAGGGGACCGCTACATCAGTTTTTTGCAGATGATCATCGACGGCTTGAGGCGTTGCTGGACAAAGCAACGTCTTCGTCTCCCGCATACGATATGGCTGCCTACGCACAGTTCCGATCGGGATTGTTGAAGCACATCAAGATGGAGGAGACAATCCTTCTTCCTGCAGCACAGAGAGCGCAGAACGGAAAACCCCTCGATATGGCAGCCCGCATCCGGCTTGATCACGGTGCGATTACAGCGCTCCTCGTACCGCCGCCGTCACCGATGATTCTCAGAGCGCTCCGTGCAATTCTTGCCGCACACGACATGATTGAAGAGCAACCTTCCGGAATGTACGAGCGCCTCGAGGAGTTGACCGGCGCCGAGATGAACGAACTCGTGGATCGTGCGAAAAAGACAACCGACGTTCCCGTGCATCCCCACAACGAAGCGTCGTTTATTCTGGATGCCACCAGGCGAGCACTTGCGCGGGCAGGTTACAATCTCGACGACTACGCGTAGCGCCCGCTCGTCGAAGCGCTGTGCTGGCACTTCACGCCCCTACGTTCCCTTCTCATTGCTTACCCTGTGCCTGTCGATCCAGTACGCCCAGATGACAAGAAGCCACGTCGCGTTTCCCGCGACTGCAATGGCTGACATGGATGGAGGAGGCGGTCCGAACAGGTTCGCGAGATGAATCACGACGAGAAACACAATCAGGGCCCAGAGCCCGATTGAACCTATCCGGTCCTTAGCGCGAGTGCTGCGGACATAGAGGATGACCCCTCCAGCAAACACCGCGGCCTCAACGAGGATCGTTCCGACGAGAGAGTTCCACAGGCCGAGCCCGAAATAGACATTGCCCCCGAGCCCGAGCGAAAGATCAGGGCGATGCGTTGCGAGATCCAGGAGCCAGTGACTGAAGACGACTGCGCTGCAAAGAAGGGCGTTGCGGCCGGATCGTCGCGCGAGGAAGTACACGCCGCCAAACAAGGCTGACCAAAACAATGCGCCAACAAGGCTATGGGAGATCGGGTAGTCGTAGAAGTCGAGCGGCGTTACAACCGTGTTGCCCGGATTGATGCGCGCATGTTCCCACCCGAGCAGGAGCAGAACCGGCCAGAGCAAATCGGCGAATTGTGCCGCCATGAACAGCGTCCCAAGCGATACCTTCGGTGCCGCTTTCTTGGCCCCGAAGCCAACTCCAAAGTGTCCTATGAACATCCTGGCTCCTTATAGTGGTGAATGTCAGATCCTTGTCGTTCGGGACATACTGCAGAGTCGCTGAAGACTGGCGCTTCTCTGCTTGCCCGCGTGCGAGAGGACGTGTACGCCTCGCCCGGCCGGGGCCAGCGCAATCACTGGCCCCGGACAAGCGCAATGCTACTTTTTCTCAGGAAGAAGGACGACTTTGACGACGTTATCCGTGGTGAAATACTTCTGCGCCGCCTTCTGGATCGCATCAGCGGTAAGATGTTCAACGAGTGAATCGTACAACAGAATCTCTTCGGGGTTTTCGCCGTTCGCGTAGTACGTGCGCAGATTCCCGAGCCAGAACCGGTTCTCTTTCCTGTTCACTTCCTGGTTGCGCCGCTGGATCTCTTTTACTTTGTCGATGTAGACAGGCTCGACCTTCGCGATCTTCAGGCTATCGAGTTGCTGCATGACTGTCTTGACGAGCTCGTCCGTGCGGGTGGGGTCACATCCCCAGGAGACCGTGACATTGAATTCCTTCCTTGGGTAGAGGGAAGGAGTACCCGAGGCCCTGATTCCATAGGTCCCGCTTTTTTCCTCGCGCACAACTTCTCTCAGTTTGATGTTTGCAAGTTCCATGAGCGCGTTGAGATCGTACCGGTTTTGGTGCGTCCACTCAAACGGACCAGTGAACTCGATTGTCACGCTGCTCTTCGGTTCGACACCGCGGTGCACCACTTTATTGATCACGCCTTTTGGGGGCAGGATGCCCGTGTCGCGCCAGGTTTCTTTCTTCGCTGTTGACGGAAGGCTCGCGAGGTACTGTTCCACGAGCGGCCTGATGGCAGCCAGTTCGAAGTTCCCGACGAAGAAAAAAGTGAAATTCCCGGCATCGGCAAACCGCTGCTTGTAGAAGGTAAGAGCCTTGTCGAGCTGTATCTCATCCACGACGGCCAGGGTGATCGGTCGCGCGCGGAAATGGTACTGCGCCATCGTGACCTGGATCGTATCGTAGTAGGCACGCTCAGGGCTGGCCGCCATGCTCTGGAGACTCGCACGGATTCGGCTCATGAGCGCACCAAAAGCACTCGTGTCTTTACGCGGAGAGGTTGCATAGAGATACGCCATCTGGAAGAGCGTCTCCAGGTCTTTCGGGGAGGCATTGCCGCTGAATCCTTCCGAGAGCGGGGAGATCATCGGGCTGACGTTGACGACCTTCCCAGCGTTCATTTTTGTGAGTGTGATCGCGTCAAAGTCTCCTATGCCGCACGTCCCCACGAGTTGCGATGCGATCATGGCGGACATGTAATCGGCATCGGAGGCAAGGGAGGTCCCTCCGTTTGCATATGCTGAAAAGAGAATTTCGTCGTTCTTGAAATCGGTCGGTTTCAGAACGACGAGCGCTCCGTTGGAGAGCTTCCACTCGGTGACACCCAGCGATGCGATCGTCCGCTCGCCGATGACTTTGCCCGGCTTCGGAAGCTCCGCCAGCAACGGTTTCGTCGACACCTTGTCGACGTACGCCTCGAGTTTCGCCGATTGGACCGATTTGAGGAGGTCCATGATCTCGGCTTCTGTCGGGACCTTCACGCTTTCCTTCTCCGGCGCCGAAATCGAGATCACCTGGTTGCCCGCCTTCATGCGCACTGCCGAGAGCTTGTTCACTTCTTCGATCGTGATGCCGGGGAGAAATTGCTTGTTCAGATTGAACTCGGCTTCAATACCCGGCACTTGTTCTTCCTGGAGAAAGTTGCGGATGAATTCATCGGCGTAGTTGCGTGATTCTGTTTTGTCCTTTTCCTTGAACATGCTTTCAAACGATCGCAGCTGCTCCGCTTTCGCACGCTCAAGTTCCGTCGCCGTAAAGCCGAACTGCCTGACCCGGTTGGCTTCGTCAAGAAGATACTCCAGCCCGTCCTTGATCGAGTTTTCCTTCACTTGCGCCATGAGCCTGTATGCCTGGACGTCTCCAAGCCAGCGCATGTCTGCTCCGAAACCGAAGATGAACGGCGGATTTGGTTTCTGCATGCGCTCCTGCAGCCGCATGTTGAACATCGCGTCATACAGTTGTCCGACTACGGATTCGCGGTAGTCACCGGCTGTCTTGTCCACGTGCGCTGCACGTTTGAAATAGACCTCGGCGGACGCACCGGGAAGTTCCTTGTCGGTTGCGATTGTTACAAGTGTCTGCGCGTGATCGGGGATCGGATATCGGACGCGTTCTCGTTCCTTCTTCGGGTTGGTGAGCTTCGAGAAATGATCCTTGATGAGCTTCTCGACTGCAGCCTTGTCGAAGTCGCCTACCGCGACGACGGCCATCAGGTCGGGGCGATACCAGTCGCGGTAAAACCGCCGAAGCGTTTCATAGGGAGCTGATTCGAGAATCTCCTTCTTCCCAATGACGAATCGTTTCGCATAGCGCGAGTTGTATAAGAGCGTTGGAAGGTGTTTGTCGAGCACCCGCATCGAGGCGCCGCGGCCGAGCCGCCATTCTTCGATGACCACTCCGCGCTCCTTGTCAATCTCTTTTTCGTCGTACGTCACTGCCGACGCCCATTCTTCAAGGATCCGGAACGCCTTCTCCATGAGGGCCGCGGAGTCGGTGGGGATCTGCAGCATGTAGACCGTCTCGTCAAAACTCGTGTACGCGTTCACATCCGGCCCGAGGCGAACGCCTTCCTTCTCGAGTAGATTGATGATCTCGTTGCGGGGAAAGCTCTTCGTTCCGTTGAATGCCATGTGCTCGCAGAAGTGGGCCAGCCCAAGCTGGTCATCATCTTCCAAGACAGAGCCGGCCTTGACGGCGAGGCGTAGTTCGGCTCTCTTCTCCGGCTTCTTGTTCACTTTGATGTAGTACGACAGGCCGTTGGAAAAAGTCCCGTGCGTGATTGCCGGGTCCATGGCAAGCTGGTCGCCCGTCTTGTATGCCTGCTGCGCGGTCGCGGCGGCAGGGAAGAAAAGGGCAGCGAGTGCCAGACAGGCGAGAAGTGTGAGAATCGCCTTGAACATGTTCATGATCGACCTCCGGGAATGGGTGGAGTGCCTACCACGTGGATTTGACTGTTACAGGACCACATCGCTCAACCCGAATCGTTTGCTCAACAATGCGTCGAGCAATGACGCGGGAAGCACTGCTTTGAGGAATGGCAGCGAGAAACTTTTCGATCCTATCCGAACGATTGCCGGCGGAATCGCCCGCTCGGTGAGGGAGACGAGCCTTTTCGCGAACAGTTCGCCCGGCATTGCGCCTGCCTGCGAAACTCGCGCCCTCGCTTTGATCGAATGGGCAACCGAATGATACCACGAGTTTGTTGTGAGCACTTGTTCGGTTTTCCGCAGTGAGTTGTTTCCGAACTCTGACATGATCCCGCCGGGTTGAACGCTCATCACGCGAATGCCAAACGGGGCTAGTTCCATCCGTAACGCATCGGTGACGGCATGCAGCGCGGCCTTCGATCCGCAATATGCACCGGCGAACGGCGTCGTCACGA
>DATJQB010000040.1:0-3148 GCA_035506075.1 Bacteroidota bacterium
CGCCCGGTCGCAGTACTGTGAAATGCAATACTGTTGCCAGATTTGCCCAGAATGCATATGAGGTGGGATTGAGGAAAGTGTATGCAAGTACAAGAAAGAGATCTTGCAGATGGTGCGCCCAGCGATCGTTAGCACCCGCAACCTGACAGGAAGCTCTATTCAGGGAAGAAACGGCCGTCCGACTCGGAAAGAAGATGTTTCTCACTCCAATGAAAATCAGCAGCGCGAGACCGAGGGCCTGAACCGCCACCTGCAACTTCGGCAAAGGCTGTAACAGCGCAAATCCCTGGAGAGAGACCTCACAGCAGAGCGCGGTTGTTCCTGCCGACATTAATCCGAGGGAGAGACCTGCCCACAAGCCCTCTCGCAGCGTGCGATCGATCATGATTGCGCCCAAAGCACCCAGCGGAATGCTCACCACCGCTCCAATTGCAAAGCCAACAATCCACGCGAGAATCATATGTGCATATCAAACAGTACGATGAAAAGCGAGTAACCACAAATCAAGAAAGAAACCAGCGTCTTGGAAGTGAGCCGGGTTTCATTCGTGAGCGTCGCTGAAGGCAGCCAGGGCATCCAGTGTTGACTCTTCGCCGAGCCGAATCAACTCGTCGGCCCGGTGAAAAGAGAGGACATCGGCGCCATCGACGGGTGGAGTGACAAGAATATCCGGCCGGGCAGCCGCAAGATTTGCAGTCATGAGACTGTGCTCCATAATTGAAATCGACTGGATGACAGATCTGAAGATAGAAGGAACTTGCTGAGCCGCGTTCATTCCGGTCGCCAACTTCGATTTGCAGCCTGGTTGAGATAGCGGATCGTCGGTATCCATGGGGTGTTGTGCCGGTTTGCGAAATCGATCCCGAAATGCGGACACTGTCCCAAACGAAATCCAGAAGTCGCTGGACTCCATCGGAGTGTTCATTGTTCCGTATCGGGTTGGGTTCCGCGCGACGTTTACAGCGATAATGAAATCGCCACCCCGTTGACGGGCTGCACTTACGGGGAGTGGGTTTGTGAATCCTCCGTCTATTAGCCACCGGTCTTGATAGTAGACTGGTCTGAAGAGTGGGGGCAGAGCAATGCTGGCCTGAATCGCATCTACAAGAGGACCCTTCGTGATCGGCACTTCCTCGCCCGTGACAAAATCGGTCGCAATTGCTGCAAAAGGGATCTTCAAGTCTTCAATCCGTAACTCGCCAATGGATGACCTCAGGTACTCTCTCACCCGCTCGCCATCCACGAAGCGGAAATTCGAGATGCTGGGCGCGACCATTTTCGCTACAAAGGATCGGTCGACCTGTCGCGCGATTCGTTCCATCTCCGTCGTAGCTATGCCGGCTGCATAGAAACCTCCGATGAAAGACCCCATGCTGGTACCCACGATCGTATCCACAAGAAGGCCATGACGTTCAAGTGCTTTCAGCGCACCAATGTGAGCGAGGCCTCGCGCACCTCCGCCACTTAAAACCAACGCTACTTTCGACTTCATCGTTCTTTTTCTCCCCTGAAGAAACCTTGAAGCGACCCCAACAAGAGGGTGTAGTTCACAACCGCAGTCTTAACTATCTGATTTGTGGCAGCTGAGTATTCCCGCGTGGCCCTGGCCAGCGAGTATTTCTGGAACTTGATCGGGTGAACAAGGCCCCACAGTGGAACGTAGTGAATGCGTTTGCGTCTTGACTGGTAAGAAAGATTGATCAACGTCTCGACCCCGAAACGGGACTTCCTCATTTCTTCGACGAGTGGGAGAACATCCGCCCTATACACAGTTCGTTCACCGGAAAGTGGTTTGAACGGATTGAGTTTTTCGTCCGCCATGTTTTCGGTCGGATGTCCAATGACCATATCCGCAAGCCCTCGTTTCAGCGGATCTAGGAGTAGGTCGATAAAGTGGCCCCGGAAATTCAGGAGATCAGCATCGACAAACATGAGAATGTCATTGTGCGCCGCGATCACTCCTTCGGCCATCGCATATCCCTTTCCTCGGTTCGTGTCAAAAGTGATGACTTGCACCTTGGGTGAGTGGGAATGCTTATCGATATAGGCGCCCGTCTTGTCAAGGGAACCATCGTTGACAACGACGATCTCGTGGATGGCTGGACTCTCCACAAGGGTGGTAAGTACTCTGGCGATGGTTGTTTCTTCGTTGTATGCGCAGACGATTGCTGTTACTTTCACAGGTTTCATTGGATCCTCTGGAGGAAGAGTTCTCTGATATCGACGGGACGAATACGTGCTTGAAGATATGATCGTGTGTTCCCTGGTCCTCTTGCTTCGTCGGACAACGCACCGAGAGGGTGCATCGAAAATGCGATCGCGCTTCAGAGGCACTATCCGGCCTTTTGCTCACTGAAAATAAGCATCTCTCGGACTGCACTAAATCGATTTCGGATGAAACGGGGAAAATGTGAGTTGAAGCGACAAGGAGGAGAGAAGAACCACCTACGGGTGTCACCGGGAGGGGATCGAGTTCTTACGGAAGCGCTCGACGCTGATGGCGCTTCCCTCTCGAACCGTGAAATCGGTTGGTTAAGGGAGTCAAGCGGGGCAGAGCTCCTGGAACCGTCGACAGCGGACCTGTTTGCTCCCGAAATAGAGGATGCAACTCGATGATCGACGCGGGAGCCTCTTCGGCTTCCATACACCGAGGTGATGGTGAAGAAGCTCCCGCAAAAACAGGTACATACTTGGTCAACTTCCGGTCAAGAGCCGACGAATATCTGGAAGTGATCGTTCAGCAGCGCGAACGCCGGCCTGGATGCACAATTCGGCCTTGGAGAAATCCAGCGTATCGACGGCTTCTCCGAACTCGGGTCGGATCACCAAATCTGCCACATCAAGATGATGCTGTTTTTGATGGCGGGAGGCAATATCAAGTGCGCGTAAGACAGCCTGCAGACCATTGTTGACTTCAACCCGAAGATCCTCCTGATCCACGTCGACGGCGATCACGAAGCGAACGCCCATTTGCCGTGCGACGCTTGCAGGAACGAGCTCGATGAAACCGCCGTCGGCGAGTAGTCTTTCCTGATAGAGGACTGGAGGGAAGAATCCCGGAATGGCCGCGCTTGCCTGCAATGCGATGGCAGCTGGCCCATCGTTGAAGACGACTTTCTCACCGCTCAGAAGGTCGGTGGCAACCACT
>DATJQB010000041.1:0-3209 GCA_035506075.1 Bacteroidota bacterium
TCAAGAAACGATGCCCGCTGAACTCCCCCCAGCGAGAAGCTCACCGTGTAAATCCCGGTCGGCAGCAAGAGGCCCGTCGAATCGCGCATGTCGAATTCGTAATCAAGTGCTCCAAGGCTCGCCTTGCCCTGATACAACACGCGTTTCAGTCTGTGCTGCATGTCGAGGACCACTACGCGCGCGATCTTCGTCGAATCATCGACTACGAACTGACGGCTCTGAGTCGAATCGCTGTCGACATAGTCGAAATCATACCACAGTGCGATCTTCAGCCCCTTGACAGGGATGCCGAGTTTGTCGGTGACATATCCTTCGAGCTGGTACCCGTTGATCGGCTGGTCGGCAGGAGCCATGTACGGAAGGTCGCGTTCACATCCAATCGCACCGGCCATGCAGACAAGTCCGATCAGCCACCCCTGAGTTGCTCTCACACTAACCCCTCACTTGACGACCGCGATCTTGATCACCGCAACATCACTGTGACTCGCCCCCTTTGCTTCAACCCGCGCAAAGTACACACCGCTCTGAATCTTCGAGACATCCCAAGGGATCTCACCGTCCATTCCGCCACGCGACGTTGACTGCAGCTCTGCGATCTTCACTCCTGCAAGATCGAGGATCTTGATCGAGATTGCGGCGTCCTCGGAAGTGAAGTAACGAATCCGCGTCGTGCTTCCATACACGGGATTCGGCCAGTTGTACACCCTCGAGTGGGGGAAGAACTCTGTTGAGATCGGCGTGCTCCCGCCAGCCGTGCCGTCGTAGTCCGAATGCCGGCTATCCTTGAGATACTGCGACCAGGCGATCAGGTCGGCCCGGTACGGCTTCGTCAGTTCCACCGCCTGCATCGAAGAAGTGCTTGCAGCTGCTGAGGATGAACCAAGCGGGACAACCTGGATGCTCTGCGGCGCCGTCAGTCCCAGGATGCCGAGATTTCCCGACACCGTCGGCATCAACGCAAGCGACGTTTCGCCCGGCGATGCGAGCTTGATCGGGTAGCCGCTGACCGTGCGTCCATCCTTGTCGTACGCCATCAGGTTGCCGGAAGAAACTGAAGCAACAATCTCCATCTGGAGATCGCCGTTGATGTCGGCGATCATCGGAGCGCCGACAAAATGGAACCCTGTTGGAGCAAACACGGGATACCCGGAGAGGTACGTTCCGGTTCTATTCAGGACAGTGATACGGTCTGCCGACACCAGAACCACATCCTTCTCGCCGTCTCCGTCGATATCCGCTGCCGCCACGGAGACAATGCCGTTGCCGCTGAGTCTGGATTCAAAGATCTGCTGACTGAGATCGGATGAGAATGCCTTCACAACTTGTCCCCCGCTTTGCGCAACCACGACGATGTTGCCGGATCGGCTGACGACACCGACGCACAGCCAGGGCAGCGAGGAATCACCGCGTGAGACAGAGTTTACATCGCCGAAGGTTCCGCGATACAAACGACCGCCCGATGTGAAGAAGAGATCCGTTGGTCTGGAAAGCGAGGCGCTCGGAAGCTGGGCAAGCGATGTCACCGGACTCGATGATACTGTTGTTCTGCTCTGAAGAACTCCGCCATAGGAGAAGGCCCACACTTCGCCAACCGAGGTGCCCACAACGACCTGCGGAACAACGGAGAGATCCGCGAACATCGGCGCCGTCGTGAGAACACCCGAGATCTGCACCTTGGTCGAGCCGCTTGACCCAACCTGCGTTAGTGGAACGAGCGTCACGCTGTCGAACAACCCATCGCCGTTCTGATCGGCGACGTTGAGAATTGTCAGCGTGCTGTCCTGTGATCCGGCGACGAAGTAGTTGTTGCCGACCATCGTCACTGCAGGAGCCATCGCGCCCCCCTTCGAAGAGAGGATCCCCGTGGTGTCTTTGACCGCCCGGCTGCCGTCGTTTCGGAAAGCCAGAATTTTGCCGTCAACGCCCATGAAAATCGTCGATCCGATGGTGACCGGCGGCGTGGCAGAAGTCTGAGCCGGGAGAGACCGGGACAGTGCGGAGATCCGTTTTGCAGAATTGTCGCCGATGTCAACGGTCGCGGTCATTCGCGGCAGGCGCTTGCTGAAATCCCGGATCGTCACAAGACTCAGCGCGCCGGAATTGCTCCGGCTGTTCGGACGCGAGTTCTTGTCGAACACATTCGTATAGGTCGGGATTGGATTGCCGCTGTACCAGAAATCCTGTTGATAGCCGAGCTCAGTGCCTGACCCGGCCGAGAGGAAATCGTACGTTCGGCCGAGATCCGGGCTGCCGTCCGCTTCTTCAAGATTCAAGCCGCGATGAGTCGCGTCGGCATTGACAGAATTTGTCGCGAGACCCTGTGCAATGACGTCCTCGTCGACGTGCCAGATCAGGATGCCGCCACCGACGTAGTTTGAATCCGCCTCAGCCGTTGCGCTCGGCAGCGCCCAGTCGAAATCATCGACGTCGATCACGGACCCGGCGATCAGATTTGTCTCCTGAAAGTTGAATCCCACCGTATCTTTCGCGAAAAAGCGCGTGATTGTCTTTCCACCGGTCCTGATTGAAAGGTGCAGTCCATCGCTCTTTGGATCGCGCATCCGGTTCTCAATGAGGAAGTACTCCCTGTCGGAGATCGGTACTTTGTAGACGGTATCACGCCCCGTTTTCAGTCCAACTGCCGGGAGTGTCAGCGTCGAAGTCCCCGGGCTCACGGTGATCGGAGTGACCCATCCAAGGTAGATCTTCTCCCATGCCGATGGCTCCGGAGGAAACATCCCTGAATAGAAGACAAAGCCGCCGGCGATGTCCATGAGACCGAACTGTCCAATGGCCGACGCACCTGTACTCGTGTTGAAGAGATCGGGAAGGCCGAGGTAACTTCCAAAGGAATTCGCCAGCAAACCGTTAATGCTTCCCTGGAGTGTGTCGGTGAGACCGTTGCTGCTGAAGACGCGGGTCTCAGTTTCAGGGAGAAGCATCGTGTTCGTGATCCGAAACGATCCCTTGCTCACCGGGACGCCGGCATAGGATTGGTCACCGACGTAGTTGCGAAGCGTTTTGAGATTGAACGTGATGGACGGAAGATCGAATGGCGTCGGATCGTACCCGAGCGATGAGACGAGATCGACATCACGTCCGGAGCCCGCGTGAAACACCAGGAACGCGTTGTACTTGTTGAACTGCAGTGCTGGAAAGAGCGAGTCGACAGCTTGCCACGCGTCAATGATGAGGTTACCCAACGGCTT
>DATJQB010000042.1:0-3654 GCA_035506075.1 Bacteroidota bacterium
CGTATTCGCCACGTAGACAACGTCTTCGTTTTTCGGATCGACTTTGATCTCGGCGAAGTCGTCCCCTCTTCCCCAGACGCGTCCATCCGTCGTCATCCGGTGCCAGCTTTCTCCTGCGTCGTCCGACCTGTAGATTCCTCCGTCCTTCTCAGCATCGACGGTTGCGTACATCCTGCGGGGGTCGCTTGGGGCTATGCCGAAACCGATTCTTCCCAGCCCTTTGTCGGCACCCGGGAGTCCCTTCGTCAGCTGCGTCCACGTCTCGCCGCGATCTGTGGATTTGAACATCCCGCTTGTTTTTCCCTGCCATGCACCGTTTTCCCACGGCCCCTGCCGGGACGACCAGAGATCTGTGTAGATGATGTCGGGATTGGATGGGTCGAAAGCGAGAGCGATCGCACCTGTGTTTTCATCCTTGTAGAGTATCTTTTTCCAACTGTTGCCCCCGTCGACAGAGCGAAAGACGCCGCGTTGTTCGTTTGCTCCATATGGGTGACCGAGCACTGCAACGTACACACGGTTTGCGTCGCGCGGATCCACAATCACTGCTCCGATTTGCTGGGCATCGGGAAGTCCAAGGTACTTCCAAGTTTTTCCTTCATCAGTTGACTTGAACATCCCGTCCCCTGTCGACAGATCGGGCCGTTGAAGACCTTCGCCGGTGCCAACATAGATGATGTGCGGATCGGACGGAGCGACCGCAAGTGCTCCGATCGAGCCCGTGGGCTGGTCGTCGAAAATCGGGACCCAGGTGCGTCCGAAATCGCTCGAGCGCCACACACCGCCATTGTTCACTCCGATGTAAAAGACGTTCGGCTGACCCGGAACTCCTGTCGCGCCGACGGTGCGCCCCGCCCGGAACGGTCCTATCATCCTCCAACGCAACCCTTGGTACAGCTCAGGGTTGAATTGCTGCGCGAACACTGAGCCGACAACGAACGCCGAGATCGAGAGAATCCACAGAACACTCTTCACAATGCTCCTCCGTAAATAAAGTTTATCCGGATTTCCTGAAGCAGAAACTAACGCAGATTGGCGTTAAAGGCAAGAACAGACGGCATGAGCCTGGACCGTACGACTGACTTTCTCTTGCAACGTGTGGCATTATGGGCTACATTCTATGAGTAACAGATCGAATGAACGCAGTCCGAATACCCAACATCAATCGACTCGCCATGCACATTCCAGACGGATTTCTCGATGCGAAGACAGCGCTCGCGACGGGATTGTTTTCCATCACCGGGCTGGGGACATCCCTGCGCCAGCTCGGAAGCCGTCTTCAATCGCGGAGAATTCCGCTCATCGGGCTGGCCGGTGCGTTCATCTTCGTAGCGCAAATGCTCAATTTCCCCGTGGCAAGCGGTACGTCGGGACACCTTCTCGGCTCCACGCTGGCAGCAGTGTTGTTCGGACCAAGCGCTGCCGTCATCGTCATGTCCTGCGTCCTGATCGTCCAAGCCTTCATTTTCGCCGACGGAGGGATCCTTGCCCTCGGCGCGAACATCTTCAATATGGCGATCGTTGCCCCGCTCTGCGGATACGCCATGTATAAGGGGCTTCGGTCATTTCTCACAGGCGACCAGGGACGGCTTGTCGCCGTCGGCGTCGCATCCTGGGTCTCGACGGTTGTGGCCTCCGTGTTTTGCGCCGGAGAACTTGCCTGGTCGGGCACCGCAAACTGGAATGCCGCGCTGCCTGCAATGGCTGGTGTTCATATGCTTACAGGAATCGGCGAGGCTGCCATTACCATGCTTGTCGTCGCGGCGATCAGCCGGACAAGGCCGGAGCTGCTGAACGAGACACCTGAAACAGTGACGCTCGAGAAGAGTGCAGCGAGCGTTGTGTATGTCGCGCTTGTGATCATCGGCCTTCTGCTGCTCGTCGCCCCGCATGCGTCGAAGCTCCCCGATGGACTGGAACAAGTCGCCTCGTCCCTGGGTTTCGGGTCCAAGGCATCCGTCGAAACTGTCCTGCCGGCTCCGTTCAAAGAGTACTCCCTGCCGTGGCTCGGATCATCCGCAACAGCAACGGTTGTTTCCGGGCTTGTGGGGGCTGTCGCAGTGTTCATTTTCTCATTCCTTTTTGCACGAGTTCTCGCCCCGAAGGTGGGACCGACAATTCCGCAACCGAAACAACAAGAGCCGTAGCAAGCATGCGTCACGATTTTCTAGATCGTTACAGCCGTCTCGACAGTCGCATCCACAAACTTCCCGCCCCGGTGAAGCTTGCGGGCGCTTTGTGCATCATTGCAGCGACGGTGACTATCGGATTTACGCAATACCTGTTCTTTGTCTCTGCGGCTGCAGTGCTGGTTCTGATCGCGGCGTTGTCGCACATTCCATGGAAATTCATCCTCGGCCGACTCATGCTGCTCGAGCCCCTCGCGCTTGGCATTGCGCTCATGGCACTGTTCCAAAAGAACGGAACGACGGTCTTTCTCGCCATCATGGTCAAGAGCACGATATGCCTCCTGACGGTCCTGCTTCTCTCGAACACGACCCCCTTCGCGGAGTTGCTGGCTGTCCTCAGGCGCATCGGAATACCGAAGATTTTCGTAACGATCCTTGCCCTGATGTATCGGTACCTGTTTGTTCTGATTGACGAGGCGGAGCGGCTCAACCGCGCCCGGGAAAGCCGGAGTTTTTCGAAGACCCGGTTCAAAAAATGGAGTTCGATGGCTTCGCTGGCGGGACAGTTGTTCGTCCGTTCCACCGAACGGGCAGAGCGGATTTACGCGGCCATGACCGCACGGGGGTGGAAATGACCCCCGCCATCGAGATCAAGAATCTGAGTTTCAGTTATCCGGATGGGAAGGAAGCCCTTCGGGGAATCACACTTGCGATCGGCGAGGGAGAATGTGTCGGACTCGTCGGGCCAAACGGATCCGGGAAATCGACGCTTTTGTTGCACCTCAACGGATTGCTGCCAGAAATATTCCCTGCAACACCCGGTGTAATCATTTTTGGCCGTCCGGTCAACAGCCAGACGGCTGCCGCGGTGCGAAGAGATGTCGGTTTGCTGTTCCAGGACCCCGACGATCAACTTTTCTGCCCAACGGTGTATGAGGATGTTGCGTTCGGACCGCAACAGTTCGGTCTGGGCGATGCGCAGCTGAGGGAAGCGGTGATGAAGGGATTGAATGCCGCTTCGCTTGCGGGATACGAACATCGTTCGCCCCACCATCTCAGCAGCGGCGAAAAGCGGCGCGTGTGCCTGGCCGGTGTTCTTGCGTGCGAGCCGCGCGTTCTTGCGCTCGACGAACCAACGAGCAATCTCGATCCACGCGGCAAGCGGGCATTGATTCAAACCCTCAAGGGAATCCCAGCCACCAAGGTGATCGCAACACACGACCTGGAAATGGTCGTGGAGCTATGCACTCGAACGATCCTGCTCGACCAGGGGGTCGTCATTGCAGATGGCGACACCCACACACTGCTCGGCGATGAGAAGCTCATGCTGGCACATTGGCTCGAAAAACCCCACATCCTGCGCCACCTGCACCCTCATTGAATCAAGCCAAGCGCTCTGAAGATTGTCAACGTAATGCCTTTCCTCGCGATGGCGAATTCAAGATTATCCTGGTCCGCACACTGCAGGCACGTCGAGAAGAAATAGACTCCCGCCGGGTTCTCGAGGTAGCCAACGTACCATCCG
>DATJQB010000043.1:0-7358 GCA_035506075.1 Bacteroidota bacterium
ACAATCCAACGGTTTCTTCTTTCTTGCCTCACACTCTTCAGGCCAATCATGACTCTTTGCCGCCGATCGCGATTGCTCGTCATACTCACAATGGTCCTCGGTATCTGCTCTTCCCATTCTCTTGCAGATGACGGATATGACCTCTGGCTAAAGTACAGCAAGATCACCAACCCTCAACTGCTCGATCAATACCAACGCGCACTTGGAACCATCGTCGTGCCGGGGAAATCGGCAACTGTTCAAATTGTGTGTTCTGAGCTGAGGAGGGGACTTCGCGCAATGCTTGGGAAAGATGTGCCGTTTCAGTCCGGCATTGCCGACGGGAATGTGCTTCTCGTTGCAACTCCCTCGCAGTCCGACCTCGTGAGAACGCTCGAGAACAAGGGCACACTCAAGGAGCTTGGTGGTGAAGGATTTCTCATCACCACTCTGGCCACGAAAAACGGGAAGTGCCTTCTCATCGCGGCGAGGAGCGATGTCGGGCTCTTGTACGGCACGTTCTGTTTTCTGCGTCTGCTCCAGACCTACAAGTCTCTTCCTCAATCCGCCATTGTGTCCGTTCCACGGATCGGCATCAGGCTGCTCGACCATTGGGACAATCTGGACGGATCGATTGAGCGCGGGTATGGCGGGAGGTCGATATGGAAGTGGGATGAACTGCCTGCGACAATCGACGCGCGCTATGCCGACTACGCCCGCGCGAACGCTTCCATCGGGATCAACGGTGCCGTTCTGAACAACGTGAACGCGAACCCGATCATGTTGAAGAAGGAGTATCTCACAAAAGTCGCCGCCCTCGCGAACGTATTCCGCCCCTATGGAATCCGCGTCTTTCTCTCGGTGAACTTTGCCTCACCCATCCCCGGACATTTCGAACAGGAAGGAAACCGCAAGGGAGGCATCGGCAATCTTCCAACGGCAGATCCGCTCGACCCGAAGGTGCGAGCGTGGTGGAAGCGGAAAACAAAGGAAATATATTCTCTCATCCCCGATTTCGGTGGGTTCCTCGTCAAAGCAAACTCCGAGGGGATGCCCGGCCCGCAGGACTACGGCCGAACGCATGCCGATGGCGCCAACATGCTTGCCGAAGCTCTCGCTCCGTTTCATGGAATCGTGATGTGGCGGGCTTTTGTCTACGATGCTTCGGTTGATCCGGATCGCGTGAAGCGCGCGCAGCTCGAATTCTTGCCTCTCGATACGCTCTTCCGTCCAAATGTGTTCGTACAAGCCAAGAATGGGCCGCTTGACTTTCAACCCCGCGAGCCGGTGCAGCCGTTGTTCGGCTCAATGGTACAGACGCCAATGATGCTCGAACTGCAGATCACACAGGAATATCTGGGTCATTCAACTCACCTCGTCTACCTTGCGCCGATGTGGAAGGAGTATTTTCAGTTCGATCTTCGCGTCAAAGGAGAAGGATCCACGCTCGCATCTGTCGTTGACGGCAGCCTGCGACACCATCGCATGACAGGCATCGCCGGAGTGTCAAACATCGGCAACGATCGGAACTGGTGCGGTCATTTTTTCGCGCAGGCAAACTGGTTTGCCTTCGGCCGCCTTGCATGGGATCATACTCTGAGTGCCGAAGCAATTGCGGACGACTGGGTCAGGATGTCGCTCTCGAACGATCCGGTCGTCCTTGCGACCGCGACTTCGATGATGATGGGATCACGGGAGGCATGCGTCAATTACATGGAGCCGCTCGGACTTCACCACATCATGCAAGTCGATGTCCACTATGGACCAGGGCCGCAGAATAACAGCGGGAGGGCGGACTGGACATCTGTGTACTATCATCGGGCGGACAGCATTGGGATCGGGTTCGACAGAAGTTCTACCGGCAGCAATGCCGTCGGTCAATACGCGCTGCCGCTGCGATCGATGTTCGACAATCTCAACACGTGCCCGGAGAAGTACCTTCTCTGGTTTCACCACGTTCGATGGGACCACACCATGCTCTCGGGCAGGACGCTTTGGGATGAACTGTGCATGAGATATTTTGAAGGGACAAAGTACGTGAACGCCATGCGCGAGCAGTGGATCTCGCTTCGTGAGAGGATCGATCCCGAGGTGTTCTCAAGCGTTCAGAGTCGGTTGGACAAGCAGGTTGTCGATGCAGCAGCCTGGCGGGATACTTGCCTGACGTATTTTCAGAAGTTCAGCAAGCGACCGATCTTTCATCCCTCAGAATGACCCGGCGTTTCAACACGGAGTGCACAACGGTGAAAAGAGAGACGCGGAGAGATACGAGTCCTTTCTGAACAGGGGGACCAACAGTCAGAGTTCTTTCGCTGCGCCCCTCTGTATCCTCTGCGATTATGCTTCCCCGGGCGTTCAAGACGTCCCTCGGACCGCGAAGAGATAAATCCCGATTGATTGACCGCACAACCCTTGAGCTTCTGTGATCCTCGGTCTTGCTGCACTCTCATTGTTGCTTTCGCGCCCTCCGCAACCCGCGAACAGCAATCAGATCCTGACCATCAACGACCGCGAGTATTTCGCAGCCCGCGGCCTGAACATACTCGTCTTCAGCAATTGGTACAATGACATGTTCAGCGATTCGAAGATCAGCGGGGTCGAGAGTATCCATCACGGTGTTCGGACCGCCACAGACGGCGACGTGCGCCTGAGTCCGACTCCGGGTCCTCAATTACATTTACGCCTGTCACCCGGGTTCCTCAATTTCGTTTGTCTCCGGTGTCGGCGCCAAATCGAAGCGCATCGCATACGGGAACAACCGTGCTGATTTCTCGTTCATCGCCGGCGGGGTGGTGCCGGGAGAGCTTATCATCAGGCCGGACTTCCCGGAAAACAAGGACGATTGGCCGTTTCTGTGGGGAGAGAATGAATACGTGATTGGCCTGGCCGCGGCATACGTGCACCTTGTGAACGCGGGCATCGACCTGACGTCCGGGATGAAGTGAGCATCGGGAGTTCAGAGTTCTTTCCGCCGATTTTCCGACACGCTGTTATCGATACAAATCCCCGTCAAGGTATTTCAAACCCGAATCGCAGATGACGGTGACGATTTTCTTTCCCGGTCCGATGATTCGTGCCCGCTGAATTGCCCCCCACACGTTTGCGCCTGATGTTGTCCCGCCAAAGATTCCCTCCAAACGCGCAAGCTTTCTCGCGGTTTCCCGAGCATCTTCATCTGCAACAGCAATGATCTCATCGACAAGATCGCGCCTGTAAATCGACGGGACAAATCCGGCCCCGATTCCTTCGAGCTTATGCTTGCCCGTGATGTCACCTCCTGACAGCGCACGGACATGGAGCGGTTCAATCGGGATGCAGCGGATGCCCGGGATTTCTTTTTTCAGATACTCCGCGTTCCCGGAAAAGCAACCCCCGGTTCCAACACCAGCAATGAATTCATCGATCCTGGTTCCGAGTGCGCTCACGATCTCTTTCGCCATCGCGTGGTACGCGCTCCGGTTGTCGGGATTATTGAACTGGTCGGTCAGGAACGTGTTTGGCTCGTTGCAGATTTCTTTTGCGCGTTTGATGAGCAATTGAATGAGGTTCGCCGTGATTGCGCCGTTTTCGCTTGGGATGACGTCGAGCTCTGCGCCGAAGGCTTTCATGGTCTGGAGTTTTTCCTTTGCGAACGCATCGGACGAGACAAGATGCGCGCGGTACCCTTTTACGGCGCAGACCATTGCCAGTGAGCTTCCAGTGCTTCCGCCGGTGTATTCCACCACCGTGCCTCCGGGTTTCAGCTGCCCCCTGCGTTCGGCTCCTTCTATCATGGAGAGAGCCATCCTGTCTTTCATGCTGCCTGTCGGATTCGCTCCTTCAACCTTGACGTAGATCTCGGCGCAGTTCGGTTCGGACAAGCGTTCAAGCCTGATGAGCGGCGTGTTTCCAATAACGATCATACTTTCTCCTTCGACATGTCACCGGTCTTTGCGCCGGCAATATCCCTGAATTTCGTCCGTGTGTCAAGAACGGCTGAACGTCACTGACAGTTCCCAGTGACACGTGCGCACTTCAATTTGTTCGAACGCATTCGGAAAAAACAGCAGAATTTTGTAGCTTTCTGCCGGACCTTCTTCACCGTGAAAAATGGGAACGGATTGTTCCGGCTCCCCCGATCCTTTTTTGTCTCGATCGCTTGGACTCTGACACAAACATAACCGAACAGATACGCCGCGGCGATGTGGAGGCGTTCTCCTCGCTGTTTCGTTCGTTCTACGAACCGTTGTGCTTTTTTGCCCAACGCTTTCTCAATGACTTCGACGGAGCAGAGGGAGTCGTGCAGGATGTTTTCGTCAGGCTCTGGGACGGACGGGAATCCCTCACCATTCACACAAGCCTCCGAAGCTATCTCTACACAGCGGTGAAAAACGGATGTCTCAACCACCTGAAACATGCCCGGTATTCCTTGCCCATCGACGGAGCCGGGGAGCGTTTTGATGACGGCCGACCGCGGCCTGATGCCCAGCTCGAATCAGACGAAACCATGAAGGCGCTCGAAGCGGCGATTGAAAATCTTCCGCCGAAATGCCGCGACGTTTTCCGCCTGGCGCGGTTTGACGGACTTTCCTACCAGGAAATCGCCGAAATTCAGAACGTCAGCGTGAACACCGTCAAGACTCAACTTCAACGGGCGTTGAAATCTCTCAGCAAGGCACTGCACTATCTTCAGGTTCTCCTGCTCCTGATGGGAGTATCCAAACCGGTGTCCACCCAGACCGCCCCTGTCACCCTTTGCGACGACTCAGTTGTCGTCACTGTTGGGGAAAGCTCTCAACGAGAACAGCGATGAAGAAGCTCGACTGGAACATATTGCTGAATCATCTGACCGGGACATCCTCGGAGAAGGAGGAGCGGGAACTCTCCACCTGGTTATCTGCGAGTGAAGAACATCGCGTCCTGTATGAGCGAATCCGGGCCCTGTGGCTCGCTGAACCCAAACCATCCCGCCGCCCCGACACAGAGAAGGCGCTTCAAAACGTTCTCTCGAGAATCCGGCAGCCGCATCCATCGAGCCAATCGGACAGCACTCGTGTGATAGGAACGATCTCCTCCAGGAAGCCCGCAAGGCTGGTGACAGCATTTTCTCTCTGGCGGATCGCCGCTGTACTTGTCGTTGCTCTCGGGACGTTCTTTCTTTACCGTCTCTTCGAAACGGACAGGGAGTTCGCCAATACCTCTGTGACGTTCCGCAGCATGCAATCGCTTCGCCTTCCCGACAGCACGAAGGTGACCTTTGATGTCGGCAGTTCGTTCACCTATCCCACGTCGTTCGGTGCAAGCGGGAAGCGCGAGGTGTACCTCAACGGGGAGGCGTACTTTGAGGTTGCGCGGGATGAGAAACATCCGTTCATCATTCACGCCAATGGCGGCAGGATTGAAGTGCTTGGCACGAAATTCGACGTTCGGGCCTGGGGCGCAGACAACCATGTCACCGTGGCCGTTCAGGAGGGAAGGGTCTCGTTCCAGCCTGAAGGCAACAGCGACACCAGTCACATGGTGATCCTCGGAGCAAACAACATGAGTTCACTTGTGCATGGTTCATCTCCGACCTCGCCTGAATTCATCGAAATGTTGGGAATACTTTCCTGGATGAAGAAGGAAATTTACTTCAGGAACGCCCCGGTACCGGAAGTTATGCACCAGCTCGAACGTTGGTATGGAGTTTCCATCACTTCTTCTGACAGCTCATTCCTCAACAGCAGCATGACGGTGTTCATCGAGAACAAACCTCTTGCCGACAATCTCAACCTCCTCGACGTCACGATGAACATGCGACATGAACAGGCGGGAACCACCGTGCGGTTTTTGCCGAAATAGCCGGAGAATTCGATAGAATTCCCGCTTTTTCTCTTCATCAACGGCCTTGTCACCCTTTCTCATCCCCCGGTTGTCTTAGCGTCAGAAAGATTCAATGAACGATCAGGGATGACGACGATGAAAGCGCTCCAGGTCTCAACGATGGCCCTTCTGCTGCTTGTGCAATCTTCATCAGCGCAGGTGCGTCTCGGTCTCACCGCGGGAATGAACTTTTCGCAGGCCGATCAAAGCAACTTCTACTACACCAAAGCGTCCTCAACAACTGGCGTTGCGTTGGGGGCTTTGCTTGATTGCCCGATCACGAAGCATGTCTCGCTTCTTGTTGAACCCACCTACGTCGAAAAAGGGACATCAGCACAGCCGATGGATTTCACGGGAGTTGTTCCGAAAGTGACGTTCAATCTTTCCTATCTCGAACTTCCGCTTCTTGTGAAGTACTCTGTCGGCAACGATCTTCGGCCGTATCTCATGTTCGGGCCATCGCTCGGTATCAATCTCTCGTCCAGTGTCGGCGCTCAGATCAGCGGACCGTGGTTTGGAGAGCTCGATGTGGTTGCCGGCAACCGCGGCATGGTGCGCGACATCGAGTGCTCCGTGGAACTGGGGGGAGGAGTGAGTTACCAACTCGACGAAATACTCGCCGTGTTTGTCGAAGCCCGATACACACACGCCTTGAACAGTGTCCTCAGGCAGTCGGGTGTGTTCGTTTCCGCAGCGAACGAATCGGTGTTTGCCGGGGTCCAGAACAATGCCGTCTACAGGAATACCGGAGTGGTTCTCCTGTTTGGCTTCAGCATCCCGCTTTGAATTTCAGTACAACGATCGAGAACAGCATTGGACGGAGGAAGCATGAAACATTCATCAAAATATCTCATATTATGTCTTGTTATTGCATCGCTCACCGTACCGGCGTGCGTCCTCGTCGATTCCGACCATGGGATCGACACAGGCCACGATCAGCACACCATCATCGGCTCGGGCCACATTGTCGTTGTCTCGTTCAGCTTCCGTGATTTCTATCGGATCACGCTGAGCCAGTCGTTCAAAGCGACAATCCGCAAAAGCAGCTCGTATGCCGTTCGTGTGGAGCTCGATGACAATATTCAGCAGTACCTGATGGCTCGTCAGTCGGGGGGTGCCCTTTCGATCGGCCTGGAGGACAACAGCTACAAGGACATCACGGTGAACGTCACCATCGAAACACCTGATGCCGAGTACATTGAGGCCTCCGGCGCGGGTTCGATTCGCATGGACGGGTTTACAGTGGACCATGATGTTCAGATTGTCGCAAGCGGGGCGACAAGTTTCAGCGGAACGCTTTCCGCCCGCACGGTTGGATTAACCCTGACCGGCAGCAGCACCGTCGATTTCGACGGCGGGGCAACAAGTCTGAACGTCTACGGCACCGGCGCCACACAGCTTGCGCTGTTCGATTTCCCGGTGAAGAACTGCAAGGTCACGATGATCGGCGGAAGCGTCAGTAACGTTCGCGTCTCCGACGATCTCGAGGTCAGTCTCACCGGAGGATCGGTGCTGCGCTACATCGGCAATCCGGCCAC
>DATJQB010000044.1:0-2381 GCA_035506075.1 Bacteroidota bacterium
GGGCCCGATATGGAGCGCCATCATGGCAATCTGCAGTGCGTCCGTGCCCGAGGCGCAGCCGATTGCGTACTTGACTCCGATGTATCCCGCGGACTCGCACTCAAACTCTCCGACCTCCTTGCCGTTGATGAACTGGCCCGAATCGAGCACCGCATGTATCGCACTATCGACGTCATTCTTGATTCGCTGATATTGACCGACAACATCAACCATTTGGATTTTCATTGGCACGCTTTCGGAAATGATTCCACCGGCAGCTTGAGAATTGGACGCTTTCTGCCTACTCCTTACTGCATACTGCGTACTCAAAGTATAAAATCGCCTTCTTCCTACTTCTTACGTCCCACTTCCTACTCCTGATGCTCATCTCCCTTTGCCAAGCATCACATGAAAGACCGTGAAGAGAATAATCTTCAAGTCCATCTTGAGAGACATGTTCTCGATGTAGTACAAGTCGTATTGAACCTTCATCCTCACATCGTCTATAGTCTCATCGTAGCGGTGTTTTACCTGTGCCCAGCCGGTAACGCCGGGCCGCACCTTCAATCTGCGGGTATACAGGGGAATTTCTTTCGTCAGCTGTTCAACGAACACCGGGCGCTCCGGCCGTGGGCCGATCAGCGTCATCTCACCCTTCAGCACATTGAGAAGCTGGGGGATTTCATCGAGATGGAGTTGACGGAGGAGGCCGCCGATCCTCGTGATGCGGGGATCCTTCTTCTTCGCCCAACTTGGACCGTGTTGCTCAGCGTCGTTCCGCATCGATCGGAACTTCAGCATGTTGAACCGGGCACCGTCCTTTCCCACTCGTTCCTGACGATAGAGCGCCCCGCCGGGGGAATCCAACCTGATCACGACCCCGATCAGCAGCCAGATGGGAAGCCCGATGATGAGAATGAGCAACGCGACAACGATATCGAGCCCCCGCTTGATCGCTTCCTCCCAGGGTTTCATCAGTTGGGGGGAAATCGCGATCAGGGGAAAACCGTAGATCTGGTTAGTTCTTGCCTGCCCGCTGATCACGTCATACATGTCGGGCATGATTTTCAGACTCACATCGTTCCCGTTGCACGTCGAGAGAATATCCAAAAGCCTGTTGTGGTCCGTGCTTTCGAGTGCGACAAGCACCTCGCGGATTTTCTCCCGCTCGAGAATCCGCGGAAGGTCCTCGATCACGCCGAGCAACGGGAGTCCGCGATATTCGCTGCTTTTGCGGCGCGCGAGTCCGACGAAGCCGATCACATTGAAGCCGAGCGCAGGGAATTTCTTCACCATGTCATTGAGCACCCGGCCCCTGCTGATGTTGCCGACGATGAGGGTCCGGTGGACGCCGATCCCCCTGACGAGAAGGTTGCGTTGAACGCTTCGCACGAGTGCGCGGCCGGTCCCGGCGAAGGCCACGAGCAGAAGCCAGTAAGCCACCATGAGGAACCGCGCCTTTGGTGAGCTGGTCGCAGATGAGGCGTCATCGACATAGATCAAGAAGAAGAGGACGAGACAGCCGACTGCCGTGGCCTTAAGCACTTTCGTGAGTTCGTCAAGTCGGGATGCGGCGTAGAGGGGTCTATAGAGGCCCGTAAACGCAAAGATCAGCAGCCAGTACATATAGAGCACGAACATCGGTGCAAGATAGTCCGGAGTCCCGACCACCGTCAGCCACCCGGCTTGCATCCGCAGGTAGTAGTACAGCGATCCGGCGAGGTTGATCATCACCAGATCAACGACGAGGCACGCGATTATCTGGACCCTCTTTGCCACTATGGATTCCGGGTTGGTACACCGGCATCGGTCCCGTCACCGAAAGACATCCCAGGTGGACCGTTGTTTCCCAAAGACGTATTTCAGAAAGCCAACGAACAAGGCGAGGTTCATCGCCACGACATAAAACGGCAGACTCAGGAAGCCGATGCGAACGCGGGCAAGGTCCGCAAGAGCTCCGACGAGTGCAAGCCCAAGGCACCCGCTTTCCCAGAGCAAAAGCGAGGCGTAGAAGTGTGAATGAGCGGCCAGAACGGCAGTCGCGATGAACGCAACGAGAGCAAGATGGGGGACGAACCAGCGAATTATCTTATGCGACCAAAGGGCGAATGCCACGAATCCGGCCTTCGGTGACAACAACGGGATGAATTCAGATATCCCGGCGAAGTTCTGAGCGCCGATCCGGACCTTGCGCAGAAACTCCTTCCTAATCGACCCCGAGGTAAATTCATATGCTCTTGCATCCGGGGCGTATTCCATGCGAAAGCCCTTCTTCACGACTTGTATCGAAGTCAGGAAATCGTCCGAGACCGAACGATCCAGCGGCAAGGGGACAAAGAGGGCTCGACGTATCCCGTAGACGCCGCCGGTTGCCCCGAGCAGAATGGCGGAATCGCTCTCCA
>DATJQB010000045.1:0-3241 GCA_035506075.1 Bacteroidota bacterium
AGTGATATCACGGTCCGGAATTGCGATGTGATTCTGGCACGGGGTGGAAGCCGTGTAGAAGGTCACAGCGGATTCAGCATCATCTGCGATGGGCCGGCAGTCATCAGCCATGTATTGTACGATGACGTGCGTGTCGAGAAGGCCGAGATCAAGCTCTTCGAACTGAACATCACGGACGGCACGAAATATGGCGTCGGCCCGCCCGGGCGGATCGAAGATGTCAGACTGAAGAACATTACGTGGGCCCATGAAGGCCCCATTGTGCTCCAGGGTTTTGATGGACTGCATAAGATTCATTCAGTAACGTTCGAGAATTGCTCCGTCGCCGGGAAGCCGCTTCGGGAAGTGCAGAAGAATGTCATGAAAATTGGCGGTTTCGTCGACGGGGTCAACGTACGCTAGCACAAAGAGTTCAAATGAACCGACAATTCATCGTGAGGCTTGTCCTCTGTTTCCTGGGAATGGTCTTTGTGCTATCGTTCGCACATGGCCAGCCCGCGGAGTACCGATGGACAAATGCATTTCACGGCGGGGGAGGATACGTCACGGGCATCCTGCAGGATCCCGAGAACCCGGAGGTTCTCTACATCCGGACGGATGTGGCAGGGATGTTCAAGAGCAACGATAGGGGGAAGAGCTGGCAAGCGATAAACAACGGGATGACCGAGGGGTATCACCACTGTGTCGAGTCGTTTGCCATCAGCCGGCAGCATCCTGCTGTGCTCTTTCGATGTTCTGGCGAAGCGCGTGGTCATCGCATGGTCGGAGCCATCCACAGGAGCACCGATGGGGGAGAGACGTGGACACTGGTGACCTCCCGGGCCGATTTCTTCGGGAACGGCGCGGTCCGTTTCTATGGTGAAAAGATCGCCGTTGACCCGTTCAACCCGAACATTGTCCTCGCGGCGAGCAATACACGGGGCATATGGCGGAGCACGGATGAGGGAGAATCATGGGAAGCCGCCGGGTTGGAGGGCGAACCGTTTGGATGTCTTGTTTTCGACCCCCGCCGCAGTTCCCGAGTTTACGCGGGCACGCTCGATTCGTTGCCATTCGCCCGGTATTTGTATCCTGATGGATCCTACACTCGCCCGAGAGCGGGCAGGCTCTACCGCTCGGATGACGGAGGAAAGACGTGGACCCTGGTCTTCGAGAAGCAGAACGTCTCCTTTACCAACCTCGTTTCCGATGCTGAAGATTCTGACCGCATGCTGGCCACATTTCGGGATGACGGGATCTACTCGAGCGTGGACGGTGGAAAGTCGTTCCTCAAGAAGGCAACCGGGCTCGGCGACGTGGATTTTTCGACTCTCTGTGGCGACCCGGAGAATTCGTCAGTTTATTATGCGGCGATATGTCGTTACCCGGGTCAGTCTACACCGATCATGCCTCTGTACCGCTCGTCCGACAGGGGGGAATCCTGGAGATTGATGAAGCCGGATTATGCCTGGAGTGATTTTAGGGATTTGCCTTCGCAATTCGATCGGCCTGAACAACTTGGATGGGCCATCTCGAAATTCATGGTCGACATAAGGGACTCTCGCCGATTTTACTTTGCCGATTGGTTCGGCATCCTCGTGAGTAGCGACGGGTGTCAAAGTTGGGATGGCAATGACTTCAGAGGGATCGAGAACACCTGTCTGGAGTCTGTGATCGCCGATCCGGTGAACTCCGCGAGGGCGTACTATTCAGGCGCAGACGGCCAACCAAGTGTAAGTCGCGACAGCGGAAGATCATTCCAGTCTCTCCCTTACCTTCCGTCCGACGAGAATTATTATTGCAGCACCGCCATATGTCCGTCAAGAATGCGGGAAGGGGCGATGGTGTATGGCATCACGAATAGCGCTCTCCGTCTGAGCGCCCTGTGCAGAACGGAAGATGATGGGAAGCATTGTGAGATCAGTGTCCATCTCGCTCAGGGATTGTTCGTCCAGGCCATCAAGGAGGACCATTTCAATCCCGGCGTGTTCTATGCGTATGTTGACGGAGCAATGAAGGTCGGCGCAGGACTTTACAGGTCGACCGACTCGGGAAAGAGCTGGGGGAAAATGAATCTTCAGCTTCCGTCGGACGTTAAGACGCTGCCGTTTCGGAAATCGTTCATCGAAGGGGAATTGCTCGCTGTTACATTCTACCAGACAAAGAACGTCTGCGGCACCGATCAGCTACTGTGTGTTGATCCTCACCGACGGGGGACAATCTACTTTGGAGAGGCCGACAAGGGGATCTTCGCAACGTTCGACGGGGGAAAGAGCTGGGAGAACATCGGCAATGGACTTCCGTTCGGGAAGCATGTGGCGGGAGTTCTGAATTGTATCAAGGCCGATCCCTCGAGGTCAGGGTGGCTCTATGCCGGGTTCACTCATGAGGGGCTCTGGCGAACGAAGGACTTTGGCAAGAGTTGGGCGAAAGTCTTCCCTGTCGACGACAAGATTTTCAATGCCTCGACGGTGGCTGTTGGAGGGCCGACATCAGATGAGCTCTACGTCGCCTGCGAACCGATGTTCTGGTCGGATGCAGAATCGAGTGTGTACGCGAGCTTTGACACAGGCGCTACCTGGGAAATGATCTCCGAACCATCCCTGGGTGCTATTCGCTGGAAGGGCATTGACGTCGATAAGAAAACCGGCCGGCTCTATGCCGTGTCTTGCGGCAACGGGGCGTTTATCGCAACGCCGCTGAACCGCCCGAGGTTGTCCCGTTGAGATTTAACCATGAGTGATACAACTCTGTTCATCATCCAGGAGGTGAAAACGTGATAAGCCTTCATCGGATTTGTCTTCTCATTGTTGGTCTGATCGTCGTGGGTTCCCTCGCATTCGGACAGGACTATGTTCTGCCGCTCTACAACGGGCCGATACCCCACATGAAAAGTGCAGGAGGGAAGGAAGAGGTTGAGAAGTCAGATATCACCCGCTTGCGAAATATCCAGAACCCTGAAATCGAAGTCTACCTTCCGACGAAGAGGTTCGCGACCGGCCAGGCGGTCGTGATCTGTCCCGGGGGTGGATACTGGATTCTTGCGTATGACCTGGAGGGAACTGACATAGCGAAGTATTTGAACACCATCGGCGTCGCCGCAGCCGTGCTGAAGTATCGTCTCCCGACTTCAGGCAACTGGTCGAATCCTTCCGATGTCCCGCTCGAGGACGCCCAGCGAGCGATGCGCCTCGTGCGCTCCAAAGCCGCGGCCTGGAATATCAACCCTGCCAAGATCGGCGTCATGGGATTCTCGGCGGGT
>DATJQB010000046.1:0-4743 GCA_035506075.1 Bacteroidota bacterium
TGATCGATATCCTCGAGTTGTCGATTGGCGAACTCCAGTCGGGGGTTGGCATGCTCAAGGATCTTAACAAGACGAATGAGCTCCAGCGCGTCTTTCAGAAAGTAAACGAGTACGAAAACAACGCTGACGCAGTCTTCGAGCAGGGCGTTGCTGATTTGTTTGAGAACGAGAAGGACGCGATCAAGGTCATCAAGCTGAAAGAGGTTCTTGTCGGCCTCGAGACTGCGACAGATAAGTGTGAAGATGCGGCTAACGTGCTCGAAGGCATTTACATCAAGAACGCATAACCAACGACTGTGAGTTGCCATGTTATATTTTGTCGCTGCAATAATTCTCTTCGCTCTCTTCTTTGACTTCCTGAACGGCTTCCACGACGCAGCGAATTCAATCGCCACGATCGTTTCAACCCGCGTCCTGACTCCCCGCAAGGCTGTGGCATGGGCGGCATTCTTCAACCTTGTGGCCGCATTCATGTTCGATGTGCATGTGGCGAAAACAATAGGCAAGGGACTCATCGAGCTGACGACCATCAATGAGTATGTCATCCTTGCTGGCCTGACGGGGGCTATTGTATGGAATCTCGTTACGTGGTACTTCGGAATTCCAACGAGTTCATCTCACGCCCTGATGGGGGGGTATGCGGGAGCCGCAATCACGAAGGCCGGCTGGGGGACAATTATCGTTGGCGGCTGGACAAAGACACTTATCTTCATAGTCGTGGCGCCGGTTATGGGGATGGTCATCGGTTTCATCCTGATGGTGTTGACGATGTGGCTCTTCCACGAACGTTCCTCCTCGAGGGTGAACAACATGTTCCGGAGGCTCCAGCTGTTTTCAGCGGCGCTTTATAGCTTGGGCCACGGAACCAATGACGCCCAGAAAACCATGGGTGTCATTGCCACGCTTCTCGTCACAACCGGCTATCTGAAGACCTTCGATGTCCCTTGGTGGGTTATCATCAGCTGCCATATCTCGATTGCTCTTGGCACGCTGTTTGGCGGATGGAGAATTGTCAAGACGATGGGTCAAAAAGTGACAAAGCTGAAACCTTCGGGGGGATTCTGTGCAGAAACCGCAGGAGGCATAACGTTGCTCGTGACTGCATTCAGTGGTATCGCCGTGAGCACCACGCACACGATCACGGGTGCCATCATGGGCGTCGGGGCGACCAAAAGACTTACGGCAGTCCGCTGGGGTCTCGCGGGCAAGATTGTGACGGCCTGGATACTGACCATCCCATGCGCCGCGACCGTCTCAGCGATTACCTATTTGGTGGTTCACTACATTCGCATTGTAGTACGCTGAGAAAAGACGAGTTTCACACCTGGCCTGATGAGTGAATGCCGGTTCAACCCCGGACGCATCCATCAGGCCTTTTCTTTTCCGCTCAATTTCTCTCCTTCTTTCCTGCTGCAGCGACACAATGGAAGAATCCGGCCTCCCAGTTGCTTTTCTCCTTGTGAAATGGCTACCTTGTACAGCGCGCTCGCACCATGAAACGGGGAGAATGCTCCTCGCGAAGTGAATATCCGGTGATCTCTGTTCCTTTGAGATCTCCGAAGGCGAGTGCTCAGTGAACACGCTCTGTTCGGTCTGCAATGGGCGTTGCATGGGAGGAGGCGGAACATGGTAATCTGGCACAACACCGTCGACGCATCGCGCATTCCGGAGTACGTGACAGCGCGTCAGGAAGTGGAGCTGTGGATCGGTACATACCCGATCGAAGGGGGGCAATCAGTATGGCTGGAGATCACGCTCTTTGCGTCTGACGGTCGTGAGCTCTTCTGCAAGATGCCCGCTCAGTGGCACTCAAACAACGAGCAGCGGAATAACTCGTACTGGGTGATCAACCTCGGGTCGTTTGAATCGGGGGAAAGAATCGAATACAGGGTCTTCGGTTCCAAAGGGGATGAGCTCGTTTCGTGCAATGACACATACACGTTTGAAGTTGGCTGATGAACCGTCGGCGCTCTGCCTCAGGGCGTGCCGGGAGAGTACCTGATAATTTCCGCCTTCTCGATCGTCACCATCCCGCCGCTCTTGCTCTGCTCAAATAGTTCATCCACACGGGGCAGGAACTGCCGGATCTTCTCCTCCGTATCGACAATCTCTACGATAAGCGGAAGGTCCTCCGAAAGACGCAGAATCTTCGCCGTGTGAATGACGCGGCTTCTCGCTCCGAATCCTTCAACACCCCTCAAGACTGTTGCACCAGCAAGCCCCGTCTTGCGCGCTTCGTGGACGATGATTTCATACAGAGGCTTGTGATCGATCTTATCTGATTCTCCGAGAAAAATCCTGAGGAGTTTGCCATCACCTGAGAGTTTCATCGGTCAACCTCCGCTGTGTTCGCACAATGATCTGAAGAAATCCGCCCGGTGATCAGAAAAGTCTCCCGAGCGACGATCCCAGCCAGGTCCCGGCCAGACAGATGGCGAGGCTGAGGAAGATGTTCGCCCCGGCGAGGAATAACTCTCCGTCCCGGAGCAAGGCGACTGTCTCGAAACTGAAGCTTGAGAACGTTGTGAAACCGCCGAGAATCCCAATCGTCAGGAAAACCCGGAGCGAAGGATAAAGCACGAAGCGTTCTTCGAAGACGGACATCAGGAAGCCGATGACAAAGCACCCGATGATGTTGACGGCGAGAGTGCCGGTTGGGAAGTCGGTATCAATGCGTTGATGGACCAGCCCTGTCAGCCAGTACCGAGCTGCAGCGCCCAGGCCGCCCCCGACAAAAACAAACAGATAGTTCTGCACGCTCATCTCCTTGCGCTTCCTTCGTTCCTTTTCCGCTATAACAGACCGTATTCTTTGTACCAGTCAATTGTCCGGTTCACCCCTTCCTCGATGCTGACCTGCATCCGGAATCCCGTATGTTCTTCCAGCTTCCTGGGACTGCACACCCAGGCCTTCTGGAGCAGGTCCCGGGCCTTCTCTATGTTCAGCACGGCGGCTTTGGAGCTGAAGAGTGAACCCAGTTCGGCGATGGCTCCCATCGTATAGAGCAGCGGGGCAGGAAAGCGCACCTGAATTCCCTTCTTCCCGAATCTGGAGGAGACGAGATCGAGCACCTGTGTCAGATGATACGGGTTGGGATCGGCGACGAAGTAAGTTTGTCCGACTGTCCGTTCTGACAGGGTCGCATCAACGAGCGCTCGTGCAAGTTCGGGGCCATAGGCGACGCTGAGCTGTTTTTCAATGCTCCCGAATATTGGCTTGAACCCGTGCTTTGCCCAGCGGAAGATGTCGAGCAGGTCACGGTCCCGCGGACCGTACACCGCGGGCGGGCGAAGGATAACGATGGGGATCCTGTTGCTGTAAAGCTGGCAGACAGTTTCGGCCTCGAGCTTGGAAACTCCGTATGCAGTGATCGGATGGCATTCTGTTTCCTCGTCGAGCAGGGCGCCATCGTCGCTGGGGCCTACGGCAGTCAGGCTGCTGACAAAACAGAATTTCTTGAGATGGGTGTTGGTGGTTGCAGCTTCGAGAAGATTTTTTGTTGCGAGCACATTACCCTGGTGATATTGCTTCTGCTTCTTTGCCTTCGTGACACCTGCAATATGAAAGATATATTCGGAATCACGGATTGCTTCGCGAAGCAAATCGACATCGAGGTAGCTGCCGCGGACGATTTCAGCTTTCGTTCCTTCTATCCACCCGAGGTTCGATCGGGTCCGGCGAACGAGGCATCGCACGGTGAATCCGCGTTGAAGCAGGAGCTCTATCGTGTGGCTTCCGATGAACCCGGTGCCACCTGTAACGAGAGCGGTTGGAATGGATCCTCCCTTCAGCTAATCACGGTTTCATTGACTTTCTTTGCTTATTGAAGTATATTCAAAAAAGTTTTGATTAGCAAAATCCACTCGATTCTCACCTTCTGTCTCATTACTGACCGAGGTATCATTGGACTTATTTGATAAATGCCGCAACTTCACGCGCGCTGACGAAACCAAAGCGCGCGGCTTCTATCCATACTTTCACGCGATCGAAGAGAGCGAAGGACCGGTTGTTCAAATCGAAGGACGCAAGGTTATCATGGCCGGTTCGAACAACTATCTCGGACTCACCGCACATCCGAAGGTCAAGGAAGCTGCGATCAGGGCCGTGCAGAGATACGGGACCGGTTGCTCCGGTTCAAGGTATCTGACCGGCACGCTGGACTTGCATGTCGAACTGGAAGCCCGGCTGGCGAAATTCATGGGAAAGGAAGATTGCCTCCTCTACAGCACCGGTTTCCAGACTGCGCAGGGAATTATCCCGACGCTCGTCGAGCCGGGAGAGTATGTGGTTTCGGACAAAGACAATCACGCGTGCATCGTGGCCGGGAATCTGATCGCCAATGGTGCGGGGTCGCTAGTGGACAAGGATGCACAATCGGTCGTCCGCTACAAACACAACGATATGAAACACCTTGAGGTCGTACTCTCAAAACTTCCAGCCGATGCACCAAAGCTGGTTGTATCGGACGGTATCTTCAGTACCTCGGGTGAAATTGTCGACCTCCCCAATATGGTTAAGGTCGCGAAAAAGCATAACGCGAGAATCCTGATTGACGATGCCCATGCCGTAGGCGTCATAGGCAAAGGCGGCAGGGGTACCGCAAGCCACTTCGGTCTGGAGTCGGAAGTGGACATGACGATGGGAACGTTCAGCAAGACGTTTGCGTCGTTAGGCGGATTTGTCGTGGGAGATCGATCGGTAATCAACTACCTGAAGCATCATGCCCCGGCGTTGATCTTCAGT
>DATJQB010000047.1:0-2871 GCA_035506075.1 Bacteroidota bacterium
GCGTGATTGTGTGTCCCGGTTATTTCGCGTGGTAGAGCATCGGACCAGCGATAATTTCCTTGTTCCCCCTCGGCCCCTCGACGAAAACTTTCAAATCGCGGCCTCCACCTTTTTGAAAGAACTGGACCTCCAACCTGTGAAATCCGGCGCTGAGCGCCACCACTCCATTCACTTCGCGGGATGCGTGCAGCCCATCGTTGTCCACGACCTGCCTGCCGTCGAGCAAGAGCCGGCTCCCATCATCCGATACAGTCGAGAATGTATACACACCATCTTCCGGGATCTTCACAAGACCATTGAAGTCGAGTGCGAAGTATTCAGGTTGTTTGCTTGCAGACAGGTCAATGGCATCCGCGACCCCTTCGCCAACAGCTTTAAGCGATCCGAACTCGGGTAACGTGTTCCAATCTCCCTCGTAGTAGGCATACCGCAGGCCGGGAAGCGCATCAACACCCGTTATCGATGGCGCGGGTTGAACCTTCGTGAACGTTCCCGCGGCAGCACCGCTGACCGGCTTTCCCTCACGGAAACAGCGCGTCGTTACAGTTGTCGTTTTCGTGATGTGAATCGGACCCGCGACTGTGCTGGAAGTTGAAGTCGGGATCGATCCGTCGAGCGTATATCGCATCTCGACATTTGCGCGGTCAGTCGCGACGGTGACATCGAGTCCGTCAGTGAAGATTGCAGCTTTCGCTGTAACCGAAGGGGGGCTCGTAACGTCGACGTCACCGCGTATATCGAGCACGATCACACTGTTGATCGGATCAGGAGCTTGTTTGGGCACGTTGATCACAAGCGCGTCTTCCTGCCGACGAACGAGAAGGTGCTGCTGCTCCCGGTCCGAGAGAAGATACGCGATCTTCGGCTCGTTGAGGATTCCGGGCACTTCGAGCGTTCCATTGGCAGGCCAATCGAACACGTGAAGATACAGTCGCACGCCTCCGTCGATCTTCCTCTGCGTGCAGCGCCCCCAGGCGAGGGTTTTGAAGGGACTTGCGGATGTTCCGTAAATCGCGTCACCGTTGATCTTCATCCATTTCCCCAACTCTCCAAGCCGGTCAACTGCCGGCTGAGGAAACACTCCCTCGGAGGTCGGACCGATGTTGAGCAGAAAATTCCCTCCTTTTGAAGCGATGTCTGCAAGCTTTCGAATTAAATCTTCCGGTGACTTCCAGTGGTTGTCGTGCTTGTTATATCCCCAGTTGTCGTTCATCGTCATGCAGGTTTCCCAGGCGATGCCGGGCAAACCTGTTGCTGGGATTTCCTGCTCAGGCGTTCCGAAATCGCCTGCAAATTCACCGGTCTTCGTGAACCCTTCCATCCCGGATCGACCAGCTCCGACACGATTGTTGATGATGATGTTCGGTTGGAGGCTGCGGACGTAGTTATAGAGTTCGGTACCATATTTCGTATTCCAGGTCGATTCCCATTCACCATCGAACCACAGCACGCCGATCTCACCATAGTTCGTCAGCAGCTCCCTGAGCTCGTTCTTCAGATACTGAAAGTATCGATCGAAGTCCGCTCCGGCCGTAGGGCGATCTTTTTCCCAGTCCCTCCGCGGAAGGTAGTCGGGATGGTGCCAGTCCATGATTGAATGATACCAGCAGATCTTGATCCCTTCTTTGTGACATGCGTCGGCGAGTTCTTTCATGATGTCGCGCTTGAAAGGTGTCGACATGACGTCGAAGTCCGTGAATTTTGAATCGAAGAGGCAGAAGCCGTCGTGGTGTTTTGTCGTGATCGTGATGTACTTCATGCCGGCATTCTTTGCCATGCGCACCCATTCTGCGGCATTGAATTTGACCGGATTGAACCGGCCAAGGAACTTCTCGTATTCACCGATCGGAATCTGAGCAGTCGTCCTGATCCACTCGGCATGGTCCGTCCGATTCTTCCATTCGCCCGCCGGGATTGAATACAGTCCCCAGTGAATGAACATTCCGAATCTCGCCTCCTTCCACCAACTCATCCTCGCATCGTATTGCGCCTTCGTCTCGTGAAGATAATCTTGCTGCTGAGCATAGACTGGTGATAGCATCAAAAGCAGGGCGATGAATGCTGCGGAGAGAAGTCTCATGGGAGTGCCCTCATTAGTCTGACGGGTTGTCGAAGTTACTGCCGAGAGGCGCCGGGCCTTCTTGCCAGAAGTGACTCTCGAATTATGAAACATCTTGCAGGAACCCCGGAGTGGCGCTATATTAGGCAAGAAAACCCAGTTAGTCAACCAACTCCAGGGAGGAGAAGTATGTTGGATGACAAGGTCTGTGTTGTGACCGGTGCGAGCTCGGGGATCGGCAGGGCAACAGCGTTCGGCCTTGCTGAACTCGGATCAACGGTGCTGCTCGTTGTGCGGGACAAGCACAAAGGCGATTCGGTGGCAGAGGCCATTCGATCCCGAACGAAAAAGGATTCGGCCCGGGTCTTCGTCGCAGATCTTTCACTGCAGAAGGATGTCCGGCGTGTAGCGGCAGAGATCGCGGCACACTGTCCGCGCATTGATGTTCTCGTGAACAATGCGGGAGGGATCTTCGACAAGAAGATCCTGACTGCCGATGGAATTGAGATGACGATAGCGCTGAATCATCTCGGCTATTTTCTCCTGACAAATCTGCTCCTCGAGAAACTCAAGTGCGCCCCTGCGGCAAGAATCGTGAACATGAGTTCGGACGCACACATGTTTGCGCGCACAGGCGCGATTGAATTGGACGATGGCCGTCCCTATAACGCCATGGAACGGTACGCCACTTCGAAACTGCTCAATGTGCTTTTCACCTATGAACTTGGAAGGAGACTGGAGGGAACGAACGTGGCGGTGAACGCGATGCATCCGGGAGCTGTGCGGTCGAATTTCGGCAAGCAACTCTCCGG
>DATJQB010000048.1:0-25579 GCA_035506075.1 Bacteroidota bacterium
GCTTGCTCAATGCCCAGCTTCATATGTGGATTGATTCTGACCAGGCACGTCGTGCAATCCAAGCGTTATCGAAAAGACACTGATTCTACAATATCCCCTTAGCGGCGTCGGCACACAACGATGAAGTCCTTGGAGTCGCTTGTCAGTTCATTTCCTTCGTAGTCGCCGTAGATGTGTTCCAGCTCCAGCTTCGAGCGCGCAACAAGATGCTCGAGCTCCCGGCGAAAGAAGAAGCGCATCGGCAGCTGCCACGTGAGACGCTGTTCCTCATTTCCTTCATCCCAGACAAGCTTCATCGTCACCAGGGTAGTCTGGCTGATCAGATCGGGTTCCGCTGATGCAATGCGTTTTAGCTTTTTTCCTGGTTCATACTCTCCGTCAAAATCCACTTCCTCGTGAATACCGTGCTGGAGGATGCCCAGGTCTGGTACGAAGAGATCGAAGATGAGTTTTCCGCCCGGGTTCAGCTGATCGTAGATGCTGTTGAGCGCACTCAGTTGATCGTCGATGTCGATGAGATGCGAAAAAACGCGGAACGGCGCGACAACAAGATCGAAGGTTTTGTTCAGGTTCAACATCCTGACATCCCGGACGAGCACGCGGCGATGGTGTGATGGATCGAGCTTCTTCTTGAGTTGCCCGAGCATCGTGGGGCTGACATCAATGCCGTAGATGTCGGCTCCCTGGCCGAGCGCGTCGATGAAAAACCGACCGGTTCCCACGCCGACTTCGAGCACGGGTCCGTTCGTCGCGAGAATTTCCTTCATGAAGTAGTCGCGGTCGATTGTGCGGAGGTGATCGTAAATGACGTCGTAGAACCGCGCAATTTCCTCCGGGTACGGTTCGCTCTTTCGCATGACAGGTCTCCTGATGGTGATGCCGGCCGCGCACGATGATGCTTCATCGCGCAGGCTGTGGGACACGAAACGCGCCTTGGGAGCGAGGAGTTTACGTCGCCCCCTGCCCGGGCTTTACTTCCATTTGATTGTGCAGCCGATCGAATAGGTCTCTGTCTCTTTGACCTCTTCGCCTGCGAGAATTGCATCGGCTGCATCGCGGACGTAGTTGACTCTCGACGCTGAGTGTTCCTTGTTGTCGTCCATTTTCCCGTGATAACGCAATGTGTGCGCGTTGTCGAGAACAAAGAACTCCGGCGTGTGGGTCGCGCCGAAGGAACGGGCAACCGACTGGTCGTCGTCACGCAGGTAGAGGAAGTTGAATCCCAGCTTCTTCGCCCGCTTCGTCATTTCGTCGAAATTATCTTCAGGGTAGTTGTTGGTCTCATTCGAATTGATCGCGATGAGCTGAAACCCCCTGGGCCCGTACTCGCGCTGGAAGTCCATCATTCTGTCTTCATATGCCTGCACGGTGGGACAGTGGTTGCACGAGAACACGATAACGAGGCCTTTCCTGTCGTCAAAGTCCGTCAGAGAGTATTTTTTCCCGTCCACCGCCTGGAGATTCTTGAATGACGGGACGGTCGATCCAATATTCAGTTTGTCGGTTGCCATATGTAATCCTGCAATGAGGCGTGGTCGTTTTGTGTTTTGGATTGATGCTTAAAGCAGCCCTTACCTGGGAATTTCTCCTTCGACGGGTCTGTCCTGGATTCCCAGCTGTTCTTCGATCTTGTGTTCAAAGAAACGCACTTCGTCTTGTGAGTTCAGACCTGAGAGCAGCTTGATCTTTCTGTTTTGGTTTGAGATGGCACTAAGTTGGTATGTTGTCCGGGCGCCGTTGTTTGAGTATATCACACGCGATTCCGAATACAGCTGCACGAGTTCAGAAGCCGGCACGATCCGGTTCCCCGGCCATGGGAGAGGAGAGTGGCGGATCGACAGGTTGCCAAGTCCGACAGTGATGGTTGTCTTGTTGTAGAACCCTGCGAGCGCAATGTACGTGATTCCGATTCCGACACTGACATGCAACAGGGGGAAAACGAACATGATCCACGGGGCGTTTTGTGTGAACGCGAAGCTGTACCAGAAGACGAGGAATCCGTCCCAGATGAAGGCGAAGGCCGCCATGGCCATGTACGTCTCTGAGAACCATCTGAACGAAAGGACGAGCCCTTCAGGTCTGTGGTCGACGCTGATACGCTCGGGGATTGGTGCGCTGAGAGGTGATTGATCGGTGCCCATGTGTTCTCCCGGTGTTTCGGAAAGATACGATTTTTCCGGAAGGAGGGAAACAAGGAGGTGCGCAGCAAGTGGTTCGGGGATTCGTAACGCTGCACATGAGTTGCTGCAGATGAGCGGGAAATACCTTTACCCGGGTGGTGCGATGGTATCAGGGTTTCGCAAGATCCGCCCGTCTGATGGGGAGGCGGCGAATCCTTATTTCACTAGCAGCAAAGATCGCATTGCAGAGCGCCGGAGCAACAGGAGAGTATTGGAATTGACGATCGTCCGTAAGCGACGACCGCGACAACCTTCTACTTCTTCATGTAGATCGTTGTGGTTATCGTGGCCATCAGGATCGTCCTTTCGGAATCTTGACTTAAGGGGAGCGGACCATGAGAAGGGGAATTCAGCGGACGATGACGCCTCCAGAAGCGCTTGGAGTCTTCGTGCGAAGACAGGTTCGTGTTTCGCTTTGCGATTCTGGTCATACGTGGTTAAATTTGAATCAAGCAACCCGAACATCCGCATTGATCCCGGCTTCTGTGCACCATCCGTCAGTCCGTTCTCAAACGACCTCGCCGGGTAATGACGTCAACTATTTCCAAAATAAGAATCGGCCAAGGAGGGTTTCCACATGTCCATGGTGAAGGAATTCAAGGAGTTTGCGATGCGCGGAAACGTGCTTGATCTCGCCATCGGTATCATCATCGGCGCCGCGTTCGGAAAGGTCGTTAGCTCAATGGTCTCTGATGTTCTGATGCCCCCCATCGGCGTGTTGATCGGGGGCGTTGATTTTAGCTCGTTCGGGCTGACTTTGAAGGCAGCCACGCCGGAGCATTCAGCTGCGGTGCTGAAGTACGGGGTATTTCTGAATAACATCATTGATTTCACGATAGTCGCATTTGCCGTCTTCATCATTGTGAAAGCTGTCAACCGGATGCAGCGAAAGGCGCAACCTGCGGCAGCGCCAACCACCAAGCAATGCCCGGAATGCCTGATGGATATCCCGGTTCAGGCCAAGCGATGTGGACATTGCACGACCCAGCTCAAGTGATGAATCATTGAGGATCAAGGAAGAGGAAGGAAGCCAACAATGAAAAGAATAATCGTCAGTCTTCTCATCGTCGTTGTGCAACAAACATGGTCGCAGGCTCCCGCTCCAGCGAAACCCGATTCTGCCAGGTGGGGCTGGAAGCATTCGGTCGTCTCCGGCCTGACTGCGACGCAAGTCTCATTCAAAGATTGGGCGCAGGGCGGCGAGGACGCGCTCGCTTGGACGGTGCGACTGGACGGTTTGTCGAAACTGGAGGACACAGCCTTCGTCTGGGGAAATACATACAAGATGTCGTACGGCCAGGCAAAGATAGGAACCGAAATGAGCCGGAAGACGGAAGACAGGCTCGAGTTTGAGTCGGTCTTCACGTACAAGTTGGGAACAGAGGTCAACCCGTACGTCGGCGCGACGTTGAAGACACAGTTTGCTGAAGGCGTGACGATCGATGGAGCGGGAAACAGTGTCCCGGTCTCCCGGTTTTTTGATCCCGGATACCTTACGCAAAGCGCCGGGTTCGGCTATCGACCCTCGCCTGCCCTTAAAACCCGACTCGGCGCTGCGCTGCGGGAGATTGTGACGTCGCTGTACACGATCTACGCCAATGACGCATCGACTCCTGTGGATCAGCGTGTGAAGACCAAAGTGGATGGAGGTGTTGAATCGGTAACCGACGTGGAGCTCAAGCTCGACGACAATCTTCTCTTCCGCTCGAAACTCGAGCTGTTCGCCCCCATCAAACAGGTCAGTGATATGACAATGAGAATGGACAACACGGTGACGGCAAACGTGAGCAAGTACGTCGTTGTCATCCTCAACGTCCAGCTGATCAACGATTCGAAAGCTTCAACACGCATGCAGGAAAAAGAGGTGCTGTCGCTGGGATTGAGTTACACGTTGTTCTAGATGACAGCAACAGAGGGTATTCAGGAGAGATCGAGCTCCATGTAGACGGCTCCCGGATGCGGGTTGACACGGTAGGGGGGAGTCTCTTTGAAGCCAAGCGAACGGTAGAGGGCGATGGCCTCCCTCATTGCCGGAAGCGTATCGAGTTTCAACGATTTGTATCCAAGCTCCCGGGCCTCGGCGACTATTGATTCCGCTAATTTCCTTCCAATCTTCTTTCCGCGAAACGCTGATCTCACGTACATGCGTTTCATTTCGCACGTTGTCCCGTTGATCTTTCGAAGAGCGGCGCATCCAGCGAGGTCATTGCCCTCGTACCAGAAGAGAAGGCATCCGGATGGAGGTGCGTACTCGCCGGGAAGATTCGCGAGCTCTTGGTCGAAGTCCTGGAAGCAAAGATCGACGCCGATTGCCTGCTGGTACTCCCTGAAAATATCCCGGGCCAGATCAATGTCCGGCCCGGTTGTGACATGCTTCAACATTGCGCAAGTCCATCGCTGCAATTATGCGTGGTTGGCACTCCCCAGCACGTTGAGGATCTTGTGTTTGTAAAGCTCTTTGAGTTGATCGCGGGCCGGTCCCAGGTACTTGCGGGGATCGAATTCCGCCGGATTGTCGATGAAGATCTTGCGGATCGCCGCTGTCATCGCGAGCCGTCCGTCGGAATCGATGTTGATCTTGCACACTGCCGATGCGGCAGCGCGGCGCAACTGCTCTTCAGGAATACCCACTGCATCCTTCAGTTTGCCGCCGGTTGCGTTGATGCTTTTAACCAGGTCGGGCGGAACTGATGACGCGCCATGAAGGACAATCGGGAATCCGGGAATCCGTTTCTCGACTTCTTCGAGGATATCGAAGCGCAACGGCGGGGGAACGAGCACGCCGTCCGCATTCCTCGTGCACTGCTCGGGTTTGAACTTGTTGGCGCCGTGCGAAGTCCCAATGGATATCGCCAAAGAGTCAACACCGGTCTTCTTCACGAAGTCTTCGACTTCCGAGGGTTTCGTGTAATGCGTGACCGCGCTTGATACCTCGTCTTCGATTCCAGCCAGAACACCCAACTCCCCTTCGACGCTGACGTCGTGCCTATGCGCAAACTCGACGACCTGTTTTGTCAGCTCGACATTCTTGTCGTACGGATGATGTGATCCGTCGATCATAACGGACGAGAATCCGGACTCCACACATGATTTGCAGAGCTCAAATGTGTCGCCGTGGTCGAGGTGCAGCACGATGGGAATTGAGTAGCCGAGTTCCTTCGCGTAGTCGACGGCTCCCTTGGCCAGATGCTTCAGCAGTGTCTGGTTCGCGTATTTCCGCGCCCCGCTGGACACCTGAAGAATAACCGGGGATTTCGTTTCGACGCACGCGCCGATAATAGCCTGCAACTGCTCGAGGTTATTGAAGTTGAAGGCGGGAATCGCATATCCCCCCTTTACTGCCTTTTGAAAAATCTCCTTTGAATTGACTAGTCCCAGTTCCTTGTAATGAGTCATGACCTTCCCGCTTTCGTTTGTTCATACGTTTCGTCGTGGAGCTGGCCGCCGGGAATTCGCCGGCGGCAGCTGCCACTGTCACAATGATACGAAAAATTCTGCAACGATACTACCGTGCGGTCGGGCCGGGAGATAGTTTCATACCATCTCCTTTCTCAATTTTCGCTTCAGCTTGTGAATCTCCCCGCGGATGGATTCCAGTTTCTTATAGTCTTTCTTAGTAATGGCCTCGTCCCGGTCTTTCTTGAGCAGATGAATCTTTGCTTTCAAATCTCCTTTCTTGCTGCTCTCAACATGATGGTGAGGGATCTCTATGCCAAGCGACTTGCACAGCAGGGGCAGTAGCTGTTCTTTGTGCATGACGCTGTGTCCCTTGAGCGCTTCATCTTCCAGACCGTCGGCGATCGCGCGGAGCTGCGCTACGGTCATTTTGTGGAGCTCATCGTACGTATGGGCCATTGCTCTTCCTCCTTGTGGTTGGAATGAACACGTTGGATGGAGACTTCGACGTCTGAGCTTTGAGGTGTAACTCGGCGGATGGACGCAGTGGTGAGAACAACGAATCTTCGGATGGGTATCTGCTTGTCATCTTCGGCGCTCCGTTCGGGCGCCGGTGGAACAACTCGCCGGCGCATGTCTGCAGCGGAAGTTCTGGACAGCAAATCAATCACCGCGCGATGGAATGCATGTCATCGCTGCACAAAGATAGCAAAAAAAAGGAATGGTGCCAGCACCGAACGTCCCGACGGTGGATCTCCGGGGAATACACGTACTCCCCTTCAAGGTGATGTTGATTCAGGTTCTGCGCAGCAGCGAATCCGGCATTTATTTCATGATCCGCGTGAGCACCACGCCATCGACGGTCTGCGGAATCGGCAGCCCCATGATCCTGGCAATCGTCGGCGCAATATCGACCGTATGTGCTGGTCCATCGAACTGTCCCGCCGTGACGCCCGTTCCCATGAACAGGATCGGAACGCGGGTATCATAGGCGTACGCCGTCCCATGAGAGGTCCCGGTCTTGGAAGAAGTGAACAGGTAGTATTCTCGTGGCACCACAAGAAAATCGCGACCCCGAGGAATGAAATATCCACGCTGGTTATATCCGGGGAATCGCTTCCCGCTGTTCGCGGGGTTGAGAATGTCGCGACGGAAGAATACATCCGCAATGCCGTCGATTGCAAGCAGACCTGTCTTGACACGCTGCTCGAGGGCGAGCGAGTCGACGCCCGCATTGCGGGCCGCCGCGTAATCCAGAAATGCGTACGATTTGATCAACGGTTTCGAGACATTCAATGCTCTCCTCAGACTCGCATCCAGTGAGTCGACGGCAGGATAGATCTCCGTCTTAACGAGAACGCGCCGCGCCGGGAGATGTTGGACGGTGGCGAGGTACTCCGGCAGAGGAAGCGCAGCGTGATCCGCGCTGAGCACGAAGAGCACAGATCCTTTGCCCACCAATTGCTCTGCTTCGTCAAAAAACGCGCCGAGCGCCACATCCAATCTGATGAGCTGATCAATCATCTCGTGGCTGTTTCCTCCGTACGCGTGACCGATGTAATCTGTGCACGAGAGGCTGACGATCAGAAGATCGCTGACGCCGCGCTGCCCGAGCTTCTCGGCGTGCACAGCGGCCCGGGCGAAATCCAGCACCATCTGGTCGCCGTAGGGACTCGTTGAAATCTGAGATCGCTTCTTCGCAGGTGTAAAAGCATGAGGGAACGAGGTCGACCCGTTGGTCTCTGCCTCTCCCTTGAATTCATCAGGACCGTACTTCGTGTAGACGGAATCGGGAAGGAGCTTTGTCCACGCTTCCGGCAAGTTCTTGTCAATCCAATGACTTTCATTGAATGCCCTGGCCCATGCGGGTAACGCGTTGACATAGTACCCCGATGTCACCATGTCTCCCGACGTCTTTTCATACCAAAACGCGCAGTCCGGGTGTTGGCCGCTCATGAGGATTGCCGCGCGGTCTTTCAGGGACGCGCCGATGACTTTCGAGCCATGGATGTTCTTCTTCCACCAATCGGCGAGCCCGCTCACGCGGAGATTGCGCGGTGATACAAAGCCCCCCTCGCCATCGACCTTTGAGGCGGTGGAATCTTCGACACAATAATCTGTAGCGCCGGTGGTCGGATCCGACCATTCGTTACTGACGATACCGCTGTGGCAGGGGTAGGCACCGGTTCCGAGGGCGGCGTGTCCGGGACCGGTTTCGCTCGGAGCGTAGTTCAGGTCGCCGTTCCTGAGGACGGCCCCGTCGGTCAGAAAACGCCTGAACCCGCGTGTAAATTCAGCTTTGTACCATTCAAGGTACTCAGCCTTCATCTGGTCAATGGAGATATAGACGACAAGTCTGGGTCGGTCAGCGGATGATGCGGAAAACGAAATTCCAACAAGGAATAGGAACAACAGTGTTGTTGAGCGTTTCACGAAATGACATTCCTTCGAAAATCTCCGGATCGGTTCTTTGTCTGTGCATATGTTCCAAAATAGCATTTTTCTCACTATCTTGCTTTACAAAATTCACTTCCATCAAACCACTCGGTCGACCACCATCATGATCTCCACTTTGTCGCGTCTTCAGAGAGTGCTCTGCATTCTCATTACCGGTGTTGTGCTCTTTGCACTGCCGCTTCTTGCACAGCCGAAACAGATCACAATCCTGCACACGAACGACCTGCACGCGAGTTTCTTGCCGCACGAAGCGTACTGGATCAGGACGAACCCGAAACCGCTCGTGGGTGGATTCAACGAGCTTGCTTTTGCTCTCGATAGCGTGAAAAAGACTAAAGGTGCCACGCTTCTGCTCGACGCGGGAGATCTCATGACGGGCAATCCCATCACCGATCGAACATACAAGGGAGCAGAAGGAGGAGCGCTCGTCGAGATGCTCAACCGCATGGGGTACGAGGGATGGGAACCGGGCAACCACGACTTCGACATCTCGTACGCAAATCTACTCAAGCTTGTCTCCATCGCGAAGTTTCCAGTGTTCACGGCAAATCTCGTCGATGAAAAAACCGGACGCCCGATTACAGGCAAGGAATACATCATTGTCGAGAAAAACGGCCTGAAGATCGGTGTATTCGGGCTGATGTCGAAGGAATACTACAACCTTGTGAGCGCAGCGAGCACAAAAGGGGTGAAGCTGGAACCTTACATCGCACAGGCGCAGAAAATGATCGATCTTCTCCGACCCAAGGTGGATCTTGTCATCGCTCTGACGCACATCGGGGTTGATGATGACTCGGTCCTCGCAATGAACGTCAAAGGGCTCAATGTCATCATTGGAGGACATTCGCACACCCGGTTGCGGAAGCCGAAATATATCAACGACGTCGTCATCGCACAGACAGGGTCAAACTGCGAGAACCTCGGGGTGCTCGATCTGACAGTGGAAAACAAGACGGTCACGAAGTGGGATGGAACGCTGGATCAACTGTGGTACCACCCGGACAGAAAGACCGCAGTCACGGCTCTCGTTGATTCATTCCAGACGGAAATCAAAAAGGAATATGATCAGGTGATTGCTACCGTCGCAGCCGGCGGAAAACCCGGAGATGGGGAGCAAGGGCTGGGTGCATTCCTTGCCGCAGCTCACCGGGAAGCTGCCCACACAGACATCGGCTTTATGAACACCGGTGGTGTCCGGAAGAGACTGCTGCCCGGACCGATCACGAAGCAGGATTTGTTCGAGGTGCTTCCGTTCCGGAACATGCTGATGAAGTTTGAGATGTCCGGCGCACAAGTCCGCTCAGTTGTCGCTCATTTGATCCAAGCTCGTCCCGGAATGATCATTTCCGGCGTGCAGTGTGACTACAAGAGGGATGCGTCGGGAGCTGTGGAAATCGTGAACCTGACCGTTGCAGGCAAGCCTGTGGATGCCGGCGCCACCTACACGGCCGCTGCGAGCGATTACGTGATGGGTGAGGCGAAACGGTATCTGGGGATCGATGCGCCGAAGCTGACGGATACCGGTGAGACGGTTTTCAATGCAATCCTGAAGCTCGTCGTGGCGAGGAAGACAATTGAACTGAACGCAGAACGACCTTTCAATGAAGTCAAGTAACCCAACAAGGGAGTACGTATGAACAATTTCCCGATTCTTATCATCACCGGCCGTCCGGCGGCAGGAAAGTCGGAGGTCATCGATTTTCTCAAGAAGGCAGATCCCAAGGAGAGACTCGAACGCTTTCACATTGCGGATTTTGAGGAGCTCGACGATTTCGTCTACGTGTGGGAGACGTTTGAGATTGACGACATGCTGACGAAGCACGGCAAGCCGCGCCTCTGGACGGATGAGAAATACTGGTTCAAGGATGAGTTCATCTGGAATCTTTACATCGAGCGGATCAATCTCGAATACCGCAAGAAGCTCGCACGAGATCCGAACTACCATGACAAGAAAACCACTCTGATCGAATTTGCGCGCGGGGGCGAGAATGGAATTCATGAAGCACTGACGTATTTGCACGAGGACATCCTGAAGCGCGTCTCCCTGATGTACATCAAGGTCACCTATGAAGAGTCTGTCCGGAAGAACCAGCGTCGCGCCCGGAAGGGGCAGGAGGATTCAATCCTGTACCATTCGCTGCCGGATGAGAAGATGGAGTTCTACTACAAGATCAACGACTGGGACAAGCTTGAGGCGAAGGACCCGAACTTCATCGATGTGAAGGGTGTCAAAATCCCGTATGCGGTCTTCGAGAACATGCCGGAGAAGACGCTTGATCCGAAGCTTATCGGAGAGGAACTGCAGCGGGCGACGAAGAAATTGTGGAGCATGAAGAAATAGTCGAACAGAACGGCAGCCGGCAGCAGGTGCCCGGCTTCAATTGATGTGCGGCAAGCATCGAGGCGGGAGGTGGTTGATCCCGCCTTTTTATTTTGCGTTGGTGCGTCTGGTGGATCCAAAGTCCACAACCGTGCTTGAGCGGGCATGAGAATACTGTCACGTGCGCGAGAATTCCCCTCGGATTAACCTCCAGGATGAACCATGACTCTTTCCCTCTTCGATAGTGCAGTCTTTCTCATCTTCATCGGGTCCGTTGTTGCTCTGAGCATGATCAAGAGCCGCAAGGAACATGACTCCGAAGATTTCTTTCTGGCCGGACGAGGGCTCACCTGGTATCTTATCGGGTTCTCTATCGTTGCCGCGAACATTTCCACCGAACAGTTCGTCGGCATGAGCGGCCAGGGAGCGGGGAACGTCGGGCTCGCCGTGTCGGGGTTTCAACTCCTTGGCTCGGTGACGATTGTCTTCGTTGCGATCTTCTTCCTTCCACGGTTTCTTCGTGCGGGAGTCTATACGATCCCTGAATACCTGGAGTACCGCTACAACCCCACAGCCCGCGGCATCATGGCGTTCTTTACGCTCATCATCTATGTCACGGTCACTTCGACAGCGGTGCTTTACTCCGGAGCGCTCACGTTCCACACGATCTTCGACGTCGACCTGACACAAGCGGTTTGGTTTATCGGGTTCATCGCTGCTTTGTATTCGACCTGGGGCGGACTTAAGGCCGTTGCCTGGGCCGATCTCATCCAGGGATCAGGACTCATTGTGGGGGGAATTCTCACAATGGCGCTTGGCTTCATCGCACTGGGCGGAGTGGGCAATTTCCTGACCGGCAGCGCCGACAAGCTGCACATGGTTCTCCCGGCAAGTCACCCGGAGATACCGTGGACAGTTCTCATCCTGGGTCTCTGGATACCCAACTTCTACTATTGCGGCCTGAACCAATTTATTGTCCAGAGGACACTGGCGGCCAAAGATCTTCGTCAGGGACAGCTCGGAATAATCTTCGCTGCTGCGCTCTGGCTGATTGTGCCGTTTGCCATCGTGTTTCCGGGCATCATGGCAGTTCAACTGTACGGCCACCAGATCACGTCACCGGATCAGGCGTATCCGACGCTGTTGAAGAACCTGCTCCCCGCAGGCCTCCGCGGGTTTATCCTGGCTGCGCTCGCTGGAGCAGTGATCAGCACGCTTGCTTCCGTGCTTAACTCGGCCTCGACGATTTTCACCATGGATCTCTATCTGCGGCACTGGAACAAGAACGCGTCGCAGCGGTCGCTTGTGACAATCGGCAGGTGGATGACAGTTCTCTTTGTTCTCATCGGCTGCCTGCTTGCGCCTCAGATTGCAGATCCGAAATACGGCGGCGTTTTTCGTTACATCCAGGAGTTCCAGGGATACATCTCGCCGGGAATCCTGGCCGCGTTTGTCTTCGGCTTCATCTTCAGGAAGGCTCCGCCGGCCGCGGGAGTGACAGCGTTGCTCGCCTGCGTGCCGATCTATGGTTTCCTGCACCTCCGATTTCCCGAGATTGCCTACCTGAACAGGATGGCCATCACATTTGGCGTCGTCATCGTGTTGATGGGAATGATCACAGCGTTGCGGCCGCTGAAGCAACCGGTCGTGCTCCCGGTGAAGAGGGAGATTGAAGGAAAGACATCACCGCTCGTCCTCGTCCTTGGGGGTGCAGTGATTCTTGGTGTGATTGGATTCTTTGTCGCGTTCTGGTAGGGGGGAATGGCACACTGATGACACAGATGAGACTGATGAACACAGATTTTTTCAAATCGCTTCGTCAATCAGTGTTCATCACGTGCTTTTTCAGTGTAGTCTGTGTTCTATTATCAGGGAATGGAACACTGATGACACGGATGAGACTGATGGACACAGATCTGAGCGACATTATCGAGAGGGGAAGCAGCGCAGAAAGATCGTTCCGTGCCGCGGCACCTTCGCTGTGTACTCTGCATGGAACACTCCAATATCCTGTTGTCGCCAGAGATCGCGCACACGCTGCTTGCCCGTGACGCCCAGATCTGACCATTTCGCCGTGACGGATGCTTCAAACTCTCCGCGATTGAAGAGCCCAACCGCTTTCGAACCATCCTCCAATTCTCGCACCCACACTTCCTGGTCTTCATTTCTCCAAACGCGATAACCCGGTTTGCCGAGCGGGTCCTGATCGACATCGATCACTTCGTCGTTCGTCAGAAGACCAAGCGTGAAATCATCGAGACGTGTCATGTCGCCGCTGAAAATCAGAGGCGCTGCAACGAGCGCCCAAAGGGTTACGTGCGTATATTGTTCGTTCGGGCTCAGAGGTGTCGGCACGGTTTGGCCGTTCCAGTTGCTCAGATAGCCGAGAAGCAGATAATCGGGATCGTTCCAGCCGCCGGGTCCGCCGTAGAGATGGAGTTTGTTGTTGGAATACACGTCGAAGCCGTCCCTGAAGAGTGCGGTCGCAATTCCCTCGAATGAGCCGCCGAGATCACCCGCTGTCCGCCAGCTGTTCCCGCCGACTGCTTTGCCCCATTCCCACACATTTCCCATTCCATATTGACAGAGATTGAGAACGATATCGCGTTTCTGATCGCGAAGAATATCCCCGATCAACTTGTAGGGCTTCTCGAGGCTTTCACGACTCCGCGATCCTGCGACCTTGTCGTAGGAGCACCAGTCATATTTCAAAAAATCGTATCCCCAATCGACAAATTGCTTCACATCAGTTTCTTCGTGACCGTACGAACCGGTATATCCGGCGCACGTGGTCGGGCCCGGGGAGATGTAGATTCCGGCCTTGAGGCCTTTAGAGTGGATGTAATCCGTCAGGGATTTCATATCGGGAAAGCGCTTGTTCGGCAGTATGCGCCCTTGCTGATCCCGAAGATCGCCTCCCAGGGTGGAGTCTTTCGAGCCGGGAACGCGGGCCCAGCAGTCGTCGATGTTGACGTACATGTAGCCGTGATCGACCATGCCTGTCTTCACCATGGCGTCGGCCGCATCCCGCATGATCTTGTCGCTCACATGCGTTTCCCACACGTACCAGCTGTTCCATCCCATGTGCGGAGTCAGAGCGAGCTTGTCGCCGCAGACGATCTTGAAGGGGCGTGATGTTGTGCCGTGAGCGTTCGAAACCTTCACAATCGTCTCGTATACTCCGGCCTGCCGGATCGTGCCTGTAATCTGACCTGACATTGGATCAACATTCAGTCCTTCGGGAAGTTTTTCAACTTCGTAGTGACGCGGTTTCTCACCGGTTGCAGGGATCGTGAAAAGGAAGGGAGAGCCGGGCCGCATGCCAAAGACCCTTGCGCCATTGATGCGCGGCTGAAGTCCGGGCTGCGGGGTCAGCACCGTCCTCGGTTCTGCCGGTGGATCGATGGCAACGGGAATCGAGCCGCTCACGACGAATTGCGCATCCGCCCAATCTGCATGATCGAAATCCTGACCGTCACCGGCGTCGGTGACGAGAAGAACAAGTTTGTTCACATCCCGCAGATCCACATCGAGCGACTTGGCCGCCTCGCCTGATTTCATGATCCCGGATCGCCAGAGATTCTTTCCGTCGCCTATGATCCTGAACTCGACCGAACCTTTCCGCTCCTTCGTGTTGTCATCCACGCCGACACTGGCGAGGAATCGGGCCGCCTGACCGTGGAGATCGATCCAGATCTTTGACGCGGCGTGTGTGCCAACGCCGTGATTGTACGTCTTCCCGGCTATTGTGATTGCTTTTTCGGTAACCGATTTGTCTGCATGTGCTTTTCCCCAGCCTTGATGCATCCGGGAGAGATCGAGTGATGAGAGCCAAACGGATTTGCCGGATTGAGGCGCTGCACTTGACGGCGCGTTTGAGATGGCGAGAAGCAGGGATACACAGAGAGCGAAGAGTTTCATGGTGAGCCCGCGGAATTGAATGAAGAATCTGTGTGAAGGAGGGAACTACAGGTGCGAATGAATACCCAACCGAATCAAAATCCAACATCTGATTGCCAACCGCTGATCTCCGCTCGTTCAGGCTGACCACTGACAGCTGATTGCTGACAGCTGATTGCTGTACTCAAGCCCCAGCCCATCACTTCGATCATTCTAATGTGTCTTCCTGCCTCGCGGGACGACATTCCACAACCGGGACATGAGATACGCGCCGAAGAGCGCAAAGGGAATCGGTGCCCAGTGCCAGGCAGACCAGCCCCAGTTTGTCGTGATGTAGCCGACCCCGACGCCGACAAATGCCCCGGCGAGGTATTGCATGCCATCGAACAGTCCGGCAGCAGTAGCCACCGCTTTTTTTCCGCCGAAGTCCATCGAGGCGGCTCCGCCGATCATCCCGTGTGCACCGTTCACACAAAACGAGAGTACCACCAGGCAGCAAGCGGCAACGATCGGACCCAGGTTGAACATGTCGGAGAGACCGAACAGGGCGAGCACGACTGCCATCCCGATGAAGCCAAACGTAATAACCGGGGCCCGCCGTCCGCCGAATTTCCTGTCTGAAGCGATCCCGAAGACAAATCCGCCCGCGATCCCTGCCAGCGCGATGCCCCACGTTGCGACGAGGTAGGGAGCGTAGGTGGCGAACAGTGCCTTGTTGGCGCCATGGAAGTCCACGAAATATTTCGGCCACCACGCATCGACGACACTCCGCCGGACGAAGCCGATCATCATCGATCCCAGCGCAATCATCCACATGACCCTGGATGCAAACACCTTCTTGAGGACGAACGAGAGTGACGACGGTTTGCTATCGTCGTCTTCCACATCGTCACCGGTGTCGAAGTTCCCGAGTCCCGCATCGTTTGGTGTGTTGAACATGAAGAAGTAATTGATGATGAACAGCACGACGACAAACGCGCCGGGGATCCAGAACGCGTATTGCCAGGGGAAGGCGAGAAGAATCAGGGGGACTCCCTGGAATGCCAGGAGCAATCCAAGGCGAATGAGGACGCCAAAAATACCGGAGAATGTTCCCCGCTCGCGAACATGGAACCACTGAGCATTCACTTTCACAATCGAAAGTGCCCCGAAAGACTGGAAAAACCCGTTCAGCCCCCACACGACAGCCATCAACGTGAGAATCATGCCACCTGACAATCCGAACTTCAGGGTAGCCGGCGTGATGACGTGCCGCGCCATGCCGGATCCTTCCCACACCGCCGGGCTGAGGACGGCAATGCTCGCAAGCCCGAACAAAAAGTTCATGATTGCAACGCCGACCGCGCCAAAGAGGAAGGCTTTTTTTCCGCCGATTCTGTCGGCAAACGGACCGTTCAGCACGACGGAGAGGCCGTAGACGAGGGGCATCATTGTTTCGAAGACGCCAAGCTCTGTGTTCTTCCAACCGAGGATGTCGGCCAGAGCCGGTGCGACGGCAGTGTAGTTATACCGCGTCATGTAGAAGAAAGCATACAGGAACCCGAGCGAAAGCCAGTTGATGATGCGCTGACGACGGAATTCAGGACTCAACTCGAGGGGAGGTAGTGCCGCCTGTTCCATGGTTGCCCGTTTCTTTCTTGATCAGAGTGAGTCGATTCAGCTCAACAGCGTCCTCGCTTGCGCCAGCACGTTCTCAACTGTAAACCCGTATTCCTTGTACAACAACTCATATGGTGCAGATGCCCCGAAGCTCGTCATACCGATGACGATTCCCTCGTCGCCGACGTATTTGTGCCAACCCATGGCGACGGAGGCTTCAACGGCGATCCGTTTCTTCACCGCGGGAGGCAGGACGGAGTCACGGTATTCTTTCGGCTGCTTTTCGAAAAGCTCCCACGACGGCATGCTCACGACGCGCGCTGGTATCTGCTCCTTCGCCAGCTGTTCGTACGCACCCAATGCGTACTGTACTTCCGAACCTGTGCCGATGAGGATGATTGCAGGGGAAGGAGAGTTTTCTGTCAGCACGTACGCTCCCTTGGTCAGGTTTTGTGCGGAGGCGTACTTCGACTGGTCGATGATCGGTACTTTCTGCCGCGTCAGCGCGAGGGCGACCGGGCCGGATGTATGTTCGATGGTGAACTTCCATGCAGCGGCGGTTTCGTTTGCGTCGGCGGGCCGGATGAAGGTAATATTCGGAATGGCGCGCAGGGCGGCAAACTGCTCAACGGGTTGATGGGTCGGTCCATCCTCGCCAAGTCCGATGCTGTCGTGTGTGAAGACGTAGATCGGACGAATTCCCATGATCGCCGCCATGCGGATTGGCGGGCGCATGTACTCGGAAAAAACAAGGAACGTTCCGCCGTAGGGGATAATTCCTTCGGTGAGCACCATACCGTTCATCACCGAGCCCATCGCGTGTTCACGGACGCCGAAATGAAAATTGCGCCCCGTGTAGACTCCGGCCTGGAACTCCGGAATGTCTTTCAACATTGTGTTGTTTGATGGCGCTAGATCTGCTGAACCGCCGATGAGGCTTGGCAGATGCGGGGCGATTGCGTTCAGTACTTTGCCTGAAGCCTCGCGCGTTGCCATCGCCTTCAAGTCGATGCCGAACGAAGGCACGGCATTCTTCCAGGCGTCGCCGTACGAGTGGTTCCGAATATTCTCGAGCTCTGTCGCCAGGTCCTGGTGTGCGCGTTTGTAGTTGTCGAACATCGTTTTCCAGAGCGACTCCCATTTCTTTCCCTGTTCCACCGCGCGGCGGAAATGCTGCAACGCCTCCGGGGGAACAAAGAACTGTTTGTCCGGATCCCAGCCGTATTTCCGCTTAGTGAGCCGGATCTCTTCATCACCGAGAGGCGTCCCGTGAGCTTCCGCGGTGTCCTGTTTGTTCGGACTTCCGAAGCCAATGTGCGTACGGACTTTGATGAGAGAAGGCCTGCTCGTTTCGTCCTCAGCGGCTTTGATCGCCCGCTCGATTGCTTCGAGGTCGTTTCCATCATCAACGATCTGCACGTGCCAGCCGTACGCTTCGAACCGCTTCGCGACATCTTCAGTAAACGCCAGCTTTGTGTTGCCGTCGATGCTGATATGGTTGTCGTCGTAGAGGTAGATCAGATTTCCCAGCTTGAGGTGTCCGGCAAGCGATGCCGCCTCGGAAGAGACTCCCTCCATCAGGTCTCCATCCCCCACGATCGCATAAATCCTGTACTTCACAACGTCGAAGTTCGGCCGATTGTAGCGTGCAGCGAGATACTGCTCGCCGATCGCCATGCCGACGCCATTCGCAAATCCCTGGCCAAGCGGTCCGGTGGTTGTTTCTACTCCAGGAGTCAGGTGGTACTCGGGATGTCCGGGCGTTTTGCTCCTGTACTGACGGAAATTTTTCAGATCGTCGAGCGACAGGTCGTAGCCAGTCAGGTGAAGGAGGCTGTAGAGAAGCATCGAACCGTGCCCGGCCGAGAGAACAAAACGGTCCCTGTTATACCAGTGCGGGTTCGAGGGGCTGTGTTTGAGGTGGCGTGTCCAGAGAACATACGCCATGGGAGCCGCGCCCATCGGCATGCCGGGGTGACCTGATTTTGCTTTTTGAACGCCGTCCATTGCGAGCGTACGGATCGTGTCGATGCACAGTTGATCAAGTGGAGTCGTAGCCAGAGGAGTATCTCCCAGATTGTTGAGGCTTGCGGATCAGTGTAGTGTGAAGAAAATCTTTTACGTTAAATAATAGAGAAGGATTGATGAAAATTCAATGAATTTTCCCCCTGCACTGCCGCGTTCTCATCATTGCGCACAGAATCGCCGAAGGATGTACGGTCAGTTGCCTTCGGGCGAGTAATCTTCCTTGAATCTCCGGGGGAAAACAGCTTTGTGAATCGGGTGGGTGATCGTGAGAACAGGCGAAGTGGTGCGCCGTACGACTTCCTCAACTGTGTTTCCGATCTGGACTCGCCTCATGCCGCGTGCACCGTGTGTGCCAATGACGATCAGATCCGCCTTGTATTCATCTGCCAGACGGACAATCGTGTTCTCCGGTTCGACGTCTCGACCGACAATTTTCTCGATGTTGATCTTGTCCGCGTCGTCGTGGTAGAATCGCGGATCTGGAAATTTCTGGAGCAGCGCTTCGGGATGCTGGACGGTAAGATCAGTAACGTGCAGCAGGACGATACGGGCGCGATAGTTCCGGGCGATGGAGACTGCGTACGGGATGGCGAAGTTGCTGTACTCAGAAAAATCTGTAGGACAAAGAATCGTCTCCATGCGTGTCGGCATTTTGCTTTGCTGGGGCTTCACAGTCATGACGGGCGTTCTGCACAATCGCACCACGCGTTCCACTGTTCGTCCGATGAGGTGAGGGGAGGAGCGGCCGAGTCCTTCTGTTGCAATCACGACGAGGGAGAAGCGGTTGGCTTCAGCAACTTCCACGATTTCGTGGTACGCCGTGCCGAACCGCACGAGGAGCGAGGTGCGTTCGGGGAACAACTTTTCCTGTTTCACAATCTCCGCGAACTTTGCCTGGGCGAATCCGGACACGAGCTCATGATGCTGGTTGACTGCACTTTCATCCCGATCAAAAAATCCGAGCGGACCTTTTTCGTGTTCATCGACATGAATGATGGTGAGCTGGCATGAAGCGTTGCGGGCGAGGAAGGAGGCAAAACGAATGGCCTCAATCGAAGCGGGAGAAAAATCTGTCGGACAGAGAATGCGTTCGAGCTTGTACATGATTCCTCGACAAGGGAAAAACGCGTGACTCAGATCGCTGCAACCGACGTCGGTGCACCACCGACTCTCGGTCTTTTCTTGCCCGGGGGAATATACTCGATATTCGGTGGGGTTACAACCACTTGCTGAACTGGATCGAGCTTCCTGTTAACGTCCGAGGACCATCTTGATTCCGATCAGAATCAGTGCGACGCCGAAAATCCGCCCCAGCGCTGCGTCGGTCACGCCCGTCGATATTTTTGCCCCAAGATAGCTCCCTGCGAAGAAACCAATCGCGATCAACACCGCGACACGAACATCCACGTAGCCGGCCTTGTAGTACGTCAATGCCGCCAGTAATCCGATCGGGGGGATGAGCAGGGCGAGTGTCGTCCCCTGTGCATGATGTTGGGTCATCCCGAACAGGAATACAAGGGCGGGCACGATGATAATCCCGCCCCCAATTCCTATCAGGCCGCTGAGCGCTCCGGCCACGAGACCGAGAAGAATGTACGCTGCATAGCTCTCCATCTTCAACCACCTTTCCTGTTGGCGGATGACAACTCTCCGGAAGACATCAAATCCTGCTACTTCTTTGCAGGCTCAATCCTGTATGTGTGCTTGATTGGTGCGCTTGCCTTCAGGATTGCGCTCACGGAACAGTACTTCGTGTCGGACAATTCAATCGCCCGTTCGACATCTGCCGGATTGATTCCGTCGCCGTAGAAAACGTACTCAACGTGAATCTCCGTGAATATTCTCGGGTGCTCCTCCCGCTCGATGCCCTTGACGTGAACCTCGAAGTCCTGCAAGGGGGCGCGCTTCTTCTTCAGAATCGGGACAACGTCGCTCGATGTACATCCCGCCAGGGCCATAAGAAGCAACTCCTTCGGCGTCGATCCGGCTGCACTGCCGCCGAACTCCGTCGATCCATCCATCACAACCCAATGGTTAGAATTACCCTTTGCGACGAACGTAATGCCGTCTACATGTTTCAAAACCACTTCTTTTGTCATTTTGTTTCTCCCTTGTACATGGAAATGCAAAAACTCTTCAAACGGTTGACACTCATGAGATGCAGGAATTGGCTGGATGATGCGCTGAGATGATGCTGAGGGTGTGTAAGCCGGGAGATTTCCCGACGGATCCCGGTTTTGACGAAGTATCTGTGTCGGTCAGTCTTCGGATGGGCCGGGAGCTAATACCCGCTGCCCTCCAGCGGAAGTCTGACTTTGCCGGCGAACGAACGATAGACATACACGAAGTAGCCGGAAGCGAGAAGGATGCCGATGACCCACCACACGAGTCCGACAGTAAGACCGTAGTGCTGCGCAGCACATTTCTGAATTGTCAGACTCAGCGAAGGATCGGTCGAGGATGGCAGAAGATTTGGATAGAGGGCAAACGCTGTCGCGCCGAGCATGCCGACGATGAATGCGCCGCTTGAAAGCAGGGCGCGCAGGTCTTGCTCCCTGGCCAGGAAAAATCTGACACCCGCGAGTCCGGCGATTCCAACCAACGGCAGAACGAGGCCAACCGGCGAAGAGCTGAAGTTCCGTGCGAGCTCCGGTTTGATGGCAAAGGTCGCGATCGCTCCCGCTCCGGACGCGAGGAGCACACCCCACCAGGCCTGCAGTGCGAAGGAGCGTGATCGTTGCTGCACGATCCCATCGGTTTTCGCCGCAACGTACGAGGCACCGTGAACCGTGAGCGTGAAAAACGCAACGACGCCGAGAATAACCGTGTACCAATCGAGTATGCCCGGGTCGGGGACGATTGTGAACGTGGTCCAGAGCGGCTCGAAGAAATATCCGTCGGCATTCAAAGGAACTCCCCGCACGACGTTGCCCAGGGCGGCGCCGAGAAAGATCGCAAGCAGGGCGCTCGAAATTGAAAATACTCCGTCCCAGAATCTCAGCCACATCGGATGATGAAGTTGATGCCGGAATTCGATCCCGAGTCCGCGCATCATCAGGAGCCAGAGGACAATAATCAGCGGAAGATAGAAACCGCTGAAGCTTGAAGCGTACACGAGGGGGAAGGCGAAACAAAGTGTGCCGCCCGCGGCAAGAATCCACACTTCATTACCATCCCACACAGGACCGATTGCGTTCAGGATCAGGCGTCGCTCGTCTTCCGTCTTCCCGGCGAACAAGTGGATGATGCCCGCCCCGAGGTCGAAGCCGTCGAGCAGGACATACATCACAAGCATGAAAGCAACAAGTGCGAACCAGAGAGTCTCCATGCATCCCTCGAATCGAATTCAGAAGGCGCGCCCGGGCTTCGTGCCGGGAGCGTCGATCGCTGCCGTCGGTCGTCGGGTTTCCCCCGGCGCCGCGGACTCGTGTCAGTGCTCAAGATCAGCCGGGCCCTGATTGATCTTCCTGAGAACAAGAAGCAGGAACAGGACACCGATGACGAAGTACATTCCAAGAAATCCAAGAAGCGTGAACAACCCATTTCCGGCCGAAACCGTAGGCGACGCCCCCTGTGCAGTCTTTAGGAGGCCGTGGACAAGCCAGGGCTGTCTCCCGAGTTCGGCAGTCATCCATCCCGCGGTGTTGGCAATATACGGAAACGGGAACGCGAGCATCAGGATCCAGAGCATCCACCGGGAGGTGTAGAGTGCTCTCCGCCACAAAAGAAACGCCGAGAGAGCCATGATGGCGATGAAGATCGTGCCGAGGCCCACCATGACGTGATAGCTGTAGTAGAGAAGCGGAACATTTGTTGGCCATTGATCCCGCGGGAATGCCTGCAGCCCGCGCACCTCGGCAGACCATCGGTTGTGCGTAAGAAAACTCAGGAGCTTCGGGAAGTAGAGTGGATTGTCCATCCTCAGCTTGTCCATGTCAGGCTGGCCGATGAAGATGAGTTCAGCCCCCTCTTTTGTTTCGAACAATCCTTCCATGCCGGCGAACGAAGCAGGTTGGTACGACGCGATGTTCTTGACCTGACCATCACCCGTCGGAAACGCCACAAGGAATCCGGCAGCAAGGCCTGCAAGCACGCCGACGCGCAGGAAGATCTTTCCGTGCTCTTCGTCACGGCGGGCGAGGAGATAGAATGCGCCGACCGATGACATCACAAACGACGCGGTCACAACGGCACCGATCATGTTGTGTGTGTACTGCCAGCCGATCCACGGGTTCAGTAACAGTCCCCAGTAGTCGCTCACGTGCAGCGATCCGTTGGACGCGATCGCGTAGGCAACCGGGTGCTGCATCCACGCGTTGGTTGCAATGATGAAGTACCCGGAGATCCAGGAGCCGACAAACACGAGGAACGCGGCGAGGAAATGCCCTTTGGGTCCGAGCTTTTTCTCTCCGAAGATGAACAGACCGAGGAAACTCGATTCGAGGAAGAAGGCGAAGACGCCTTCCATCGCCAGCGTCTGACCGATGACGCCGCCGGCAAACGTCGAGAACTTTGCCCAGTTAGTGCCGAACTGAAATTCCATTGGAATTCCTGTGACAACGCCGACGGCAAAATTGAGGGCGAATATCTTTGCCCAGAAACGGGCGCTTTGATTATACCGTTCGTCGTTCTTTCTGAGGGCGATCCACTTGAGCACCACGATGAGCAACCCAAGTCCCATCGTGAGCTGGGGGAAAATGTAGTGATACATCACCGTGAAGGCGAACTGAAGCCGGTCGATAAGAAGTGCATCTTCCATGGTTGTATTCCTTGTCGCGGGTGGACGAAGGGAAGATAGAGAAAAACCTCCGCACGTCCAAGCAGGAAGGGGTTATGCTCCCAGTCTGAGGATGGCAAACAACCGCTGGCGTGTTCTTTTCGGGAGACGCGGATCAGGGTAGTGGCGATAGAGGAAGACAGTCTTTTTCAGACTGTCCAGATAGGCAGTGCAGTTCGGACAGTCTGCGAGGTGCTTCCGGATCTCACGGCACGACCGGGCATGGAGCTTCGTGTCGAGCTCGCCCTGCAGATGCCTGGCCACTTTCCTGCACAATGTTGTATGCCGATGAAGCCTCTGCATAAAAAACCCAGGTGAATGAAAAATAATCGGGGAGTCGGATCTCATCTTTTCTCCGCTGCAATCCCTCGTGGATCCGATCTCCCCGGAACCCAGTTGTCTATGATTCCTTCTTCTTTGTCGAGAAGCCGAAGGGAAGATACAAGGGGCAATAACTCATCGCGCTGGTTGCCAAGAAGACGACAGCGAGCAAACCCAGAACGAGCGCAAGCGTTCCGGACAACTGACCTCCGATCCAGAGCGCAGCGATGACAAGTGCGAGGATCGCGCGAACCGCGCGGTCCGCGGTGCCGACGTTCTTTTTCATATCAACTCCCTTGTGATGACAGCATGAACGAATGAAAGACCCGGCTCGGTGATCATAAATCAAACCGGCTTCACACTCGTGTGATGCGTCGAGAGGAGAAAGGATTCGGAGGAGTGCCTGCGCGTCAGTCCTTGAGATTAAGGACAGCGAACAGCTGTTTACGGGCTTTTTGTGGGACTTTCCTGCCCGGGTAGGTCTTGTAGAGCGTAATTGTCTTCTTGAGACTGTCGAGATAGGCGGTGCAGTTCGGGCACTCAGAGAGGTGGCGCTTGATCTCGCGGCATTTGGCAGAAGAGATCTTCGTGTCGAGCTCCTCACAAATGTGATCCAGGATTTCGGGGCAGCGCATCTGTCGTTTCTTCATAGTGCCATATACGGATTCAGACGTTCTCGGAGAAAGACCCTGGCGCGCCGAAGGCGGGACTTGACAGCCGGGACGCTCAGCTTCAGGATCTTTCCTGTTTCCTCCGCCGAAAGCCCTTCGACATCGCGGAGCACGAACACCACGCGGTAGTCGTAGGGAAGCTTTTCGATCGCCGAGTCAAGAAGGTCCCGAAGTTCCTTTCCCATCACGTTCTCGAGCGGTGTGTCGCGCCAGGAGGGTATTGTTTGGGCGGTGTGCTCGTCCGACTCGCCGTCACCGTGATCGTGACCGGGCGCGGGCATGTCGAGGGAGATTGATGCCTGGTCGAGTTTTCGCTGTCGCCGTTTCATCTTGCAGCTGTTGACGACCACCGAGTACAGCCAGGTGGTGAATTTCGAGCGGCCGTCGAACTGGTGAAGCTTCCGGTACACGTTTACAAATGTGTCCTGCCATGTCTCGCTCGCCTTCTCGCTGTCGCGGCAGACCTTGAAGGCAAAGCTGTACACGAGGCTTTCGTGGCGCTTCACGAGTTCTGTGAAGGCCCGTTCATCCCCCCGTTGCGCCCGTTTGATGATTTCCGCGTCTGTGAGCTGTGACGGCATGGCAAGCAGTGCGTATCTTATTTCAATTCCTCAAACTGTCCGGTCTGTTTGTTCTTGCGGACATTGTTCCAATGAAAAAACCTTCCATTCATTGCGATGTAGACTCCGGCCGGGAGTGTCTGAACGAAGGCCAGTGCGCTTCCCAGATTGAAGAGCCCGTCCGAGCTCCCGAATTTGTAGGGGATCATCGCCCCGGTCAGCACGATCGTCTTGTCGGATATTGTCTCACCAAGAACGCGCGCGGTGACTTCCATCGTATCTGTACCATGGGTAATGACGATCTTCTGCTCGGCCACCTTCCGGCAGTGGTCGACGATGATCTGGCGATCCTGGTCCGTCATCTCGAGGCTGTCGACCATCATGAGAGTGCGAAGGTCGACCTTCAGCTTGCAGCGCCCGAGCTCAAGCATTTCCTTCACGTGTGTATCCTTGAAGAAGAGTTTGCCGTCGAGCTCATTGTACTCCTTGTCGAACGTTCCGCCGGTAACAAAAATCCGAATTGCCATACCATCCTGCGCGCGATTGTTTTCTGTGTGAAGATCAGACAATCCGAAGTTAGCATTTTCGCGCGTCATTTGCTAAGAGAGAGTACATCGCCGGCAGGGTGGAGCGGATCTTTTCAAAATCATAGGGGCCTCCGATCGAAACAGTGGACACGGAACTTCTCTTTCGTTTTTCCTATATTATTCCGGGCGGTGCAACGATCACCGATCGTTCATTCGCTTCGTTTTCCTGCCCGACATATCAACAGTCGGCAGTACCGTGATACAGACAGACGATTCACAGGCGGCTCTATACTGACACTCGATCACATATCGCTTCAATACGGCGGGCGCGTCCTCTTCGACGATCTGTCGTGCATGATCGGGCCGCACGATCGCATCGGCCTCGTGGGTTCCAACGGCGCCGGCAAGACCACAATCCTCAGAGTTATCACCGGACTCGTCCAGCCCGATGCGGGTATCATCAGCAAGGCGCGGTATGTCACTGTCGGATATCTGCCTCAGGAAGGCATCGCTGTCTCCGGCCGGACGCTCTACAAGGAAGCCGAGTCGGCTTTTGAGGATATCCTGGAAGTGCAGCGTGAGCTGGAGGACGCGCAGAACAATCTCTCCCGGCTGAGTCCCGACACGTCGGACTACGCAGAGACGCTCGAAATTTACGGCGAGCTTCAGCACAAGCTCGAAGATCTCGATGCATTCCGGATGAAATCAAAAGTGGAGCGGGTGCTCATGGGCTTGGGGTTTTCCGTTGACGATCTGGAACGGATGACCGAGGAGTTCAGCGGCGGCTGGCAGATGCGCATCGAGCTTGCAAAGCTGCTCCTGAGGGAGCCCTCGATCCTGCTT
>DATJQB010000049.1:0-4100 GCA_035506075.1 Bacteroidota bacterium
TCCGAACATGGCACCTTGCTACATCAAAGATACGCTTGTGCAATTCTCCAATTGCATGGGTTCTACGTCGGGGAAGGCGCTCTCCCCTGCAAAGTCCACCACCGTCAGGCCGTTCACACGCAGCGCGTGGAGGGCAGCGCCAAAAGAGGAATCCCTGTTCATCCCCCATCGAACCGATGAATTCCGGATTTCCACGGATCCGGCATCCATCAGGTAGAAACCGCACGTCCCTGCCGGGAGAAGCCCTACCGTATCCGACGGACGCAGGTCATACACCCCGCCTGCATAGCCGGTCGTCTTCTCAACCGTGATTCGAACACCTTCGAACCGGACACCACTGACCTTCCCCTGCTCACCCCCGACAAACACGCCGTTTTCGCTCCGGCAGGCAATATTGACGAATGAGACGTTCCGCACTTCACCTACCCGTCCCTCCGTCTGCCCGTCTGCGAATCGGACGTTCGCATCTTTGCCGGCAGAGGGCTTTCGCTTAAACGCCGTGATAGAAATGGGCTCCGCCTTCCCCCACCAGACATCGTCAAAAAGCCGTCCCTCGACGGCGATATTCTCGAACCGGATGTTCTCAACCGTTCCTTCATCGCGGTTTTGAATGCCGATGCCTCTGTTGCTCGAGCGAATGATGCAGTCCCGCACTTCCACATTCCGGATTGCGTCCATGTTCTCGCTGCCAAGTTTCACCGAGCAGGATGTGGACATCATGGTGCAGTCCGTCACCACGACATTCTCCGTGGGTCCAAACTCCCGGTATTCCCTCCTCGTCTTGAAACAGATGCAGTCGTCTCCTGACTCGATGATGCAGCCGCTGATCCGCACGTTCCTGGTGTGATCCAGGTCGATTCCGTCCGAATTCCGGATCTTCAGGTTGTTGTTGATCCGGACATTGCTGATAGCAACGTCGGTGCATCCTACAAGGTGCAGGCACCAGTACGCCGAGTCCTTGAACGTCACATCGCGAATCGAGAGATTTCTGAAGTTGATTGCGGTAAGAATGTGCGGGCGGCGATCGAAGAGGTCGAATTCTTTCAACACGAATGCCGGCTTCTCTTCAGGCCCCATGAATGCCACGCCATTGCCGTCAATCGTTCCCTCGCCGCTGATCGTCACCCGATCAGTATCTTCTCCTCCGATCCAGACGCTTCCCTCCCCGCGGTTCTCCCTGAACGCACTCCTCGTATACACGGACTCGTCCGGATTGGCAAGGAGCGTCGCGCCGCGTTCGATGCGAAGGTCGACGAACGACTTCAGGTCAAACGGCCCGGTGAGAAACGTCCCCTTGCCTCCGACTCTCACGATTCCTCCTCCGGCCGAGCTGCAGGCGTCGATGGCCTTCTGGAGAGCAACGGCATTGTCCGTTGTCCCGTCGCCGAGGGCGCCGTAGTGCGTTATGTCGAAGATCATCATTTGTAGAGGGGCGGTGGCGTGGCTCTTCCCCACATGCTTGGACGGTCGCCCATCTCCAATACCAGCGTGCCTCCCCTGGTAATGTCCCGGTGTTCTATCCAGGCCTGGTCGAACGGACGGCCGTCGAGCATCGCTGATTGGACGTACACATTCTTGTCGGACAGATTCCGCGCGACGATCTCAAATTGTGATCCGCCGGCGAGATGGATGGTCGTCTTCCGGACGATAGGCGCCGTCAGGAGGTAGTACGGCTGACCGGCATTCGGGTAGAGTCCCATCATATGAAAAGCAAGCCACGACGACATCGCGCCGGAGTCGTCGTTCCCCGGAATTCCATCCCGTGCGCTGCTGAAGTTCTTCGAAACGATCGCCCTCGTCCTCTGACTGCTGCGATCCGGCCTTCCGATCCAATGATAGAGACTGGAAGTGAGAAAATCCGGCTCATTGGTGACGTCGTAGAAGCCGCTATCGAAAAACGTGTCAAGGCGGGACTCGAAGGCCGTGGCCCCGCCGCATTTCTCGACAAGCGCAGGGATATCCTGGGGGACGAAAAAAGAGTATTCCCAGGAGACTCCTTCATAGAAAAACCCGCACCACCAGCAGATGCAAATCGGCCATTCGGTGGTGAGCGGCGTATACCGGATGAACGTCCTCCTGCCGTTGCTGATATCGCACTGGACGCTGTCCAGCCAGGCGCCTGAAGCGTCTCTCGGCATAATGAAGCCGCGCGCTCCGTGATCCTCGACGTCACGCCAGAGATGCTGCCAGTTCGACGACTGTTTCATGAACCGCTCATACTCCCCTTCGCGCCCGATCCCCTTGGCAACCTGAGCAAGACAGAAATCATCGTAGGCATACTCGACTGTCCGGGTGCCCGCACGCACGTACGCTGAGGAGACATAGCCCAGCCGATTGTAATCGGCAAGCCCGCCCCGTCCCTCCTTCTCCTCATTGCCACCAGGTGGGATCAACGCATCCTTCAGCATCGCCTCAAGGGCAAGGCGATAGTTGATCCCCGGAAGTCCCTTTGCGTAAGCATCGGCGATGACCACTTCCCCGTTTGAACCACCCTGAGTGCGGCCGTTGCAGTCACCGCTTCTTCCTTCCGGCAGATACCCATCGTGCTGATAAATGTTGAGCATCGCGTTCACGATGTCGATCTGCCGGGCGGGATCAAGAAGCGTAAGCAGCGGCGCGCTGGACCGGAATGTGTCCCACAACGTATAGAAGTCGTCATAATACGGCATCGGCGAGATCCATCGGGGATTCTCGCCGGTCTTGTCCACGGGCATCAACATGACGTGATACAATGCGGTGTAGAACATCTTCTTCTGATCCGCTGTCCCGTCGATTTCTATCCTTCCCAGTGCAGCATCCCATTCAGCACGCGCACGAGCAACCACGTCATCGAAATCCGAACCGCCGAGCTCGCGCTCCATGTTGTCGCGGGCCTTCAACTCGCTAATGTACGACAATCCAATTTTCACCAGAAGAGTATCGGTATGCGGACCATCGAACAGCAAAAAGGCACCCGTTTTTTCACCGGAATCGATTTGGGTAGGAACGTTGGGGTGCATCGCGGCACCCTTCCATGTGCCGTACCTGGTGAAAGGACGACTGACGAGGGCATAAAAATATACCGTGTAGGCGGCGCCGTTGTTCCAGCCGCCTCGAATCCGGCTGTACCCTGCGACGCTCGAATCGGAGAGGATCTGCACTTCCGAACCGACAAATTGCTGGGCCTCTCGCGCATCGGGTACGGGCTCCTCTCCGAGAAACGATCCTGCATCGATCTTCACTCCGTGCGTTCCAGCCTTCTTGAAGATGTACCGATGCATCGCCGATCGATGTGACGCTGTCATCTCCACACGGATATCCCACTTCGTGAGCGTCACTCCATAGTATCCGCTTCGCGCGTGCTCATCCGATCGTAAGGATTCCTGGTAGATCGATGCGAAATCGCCCATGAAGGGAAAGAGCGAGATGTTCCCGTACTTGGGACCGCCGCCCGTTCCACTCACATGGGTCTGACTAAACCCGAAAACAGTTTTTGCTGAATCCGCGACATACCCGCTGTTTGCGCCCAGATCGCAATCGGGGCCGGGCTTTGCCATGCCGAAGGGACACGCAGGTCCGACGAACACATTCCCCTTCCCCTTGGATCCGATGAACGGGTCGACGAATGCAGACGGGGGCTGGCACAAGAGGGTGCGAGGCAGGACAACAATAAAGATGGAGACAAGCGTCATTGCCTTGCAGAGTCGCCGCGAGTGCAACCGTCCTCCCATCACCACAACATTGCTGGCCATGCGGAAGTTATTTGTGGTTGAGGATCTCCGAAAGCTTCACGGGGCGGTGCTCCGCAAGCGATTTTTTCGCCGCTAGCCCAATCGCCACCGACATCAGCCCATCCCTGCCGCCGACAGACATCGGTTTGTCCTCCGCCACGGAAAGGCAGAATTCCCTGATCTCGCTCGCGTAGGCTTCGATGTACCTGTCCATGAAGAAATTCAGCGGGAGCGAAGAATGAACCCCGTCGTGACTGTAGTAGTCGTGATTGTCCGGGGCGTTGTTGTCGACCTTCACCATTCCTCCCGACCCGAACACTTCCACACGCTGATCGTATCCATACACAGCCTGGCGGCTGTTGTCGATCACCCCCAGCGCACCTTTTTCGA
>DATJQB010000050.1:0-11123 GCA_035506075.1 Bacteroidota bacterium
GAAGAGGACCAGATCCAGATCGGAAGAGATCGAGAGTTCTGATCCGCCGAGCTTGCCGAGAGCGATGGCGGCGAGTGCCGACTGCGGGGAGATCCTGAGTTCTTCCGCCGTTTGCGCCCACGCGGCCCGAACAACATCGTCCGCCAACCCGCTCAGTTCGCGGGTGAACGCCGAAGGGGTCGTTTCCCCGACAAGCAGCCGCACGATCGATTTGAACTCATTGTAGCTCTTGTACCGCGGGAGATCATGATCTTTGAGAAACGACCATCCGGAGCCCGGCAAGAGGAGATCCTCCGGTCGTCCGAGGAGCGCTTCAAAAAGAAGCGGCTGTCTCGCAAGCAACGCCGAGATCCGTGAGCTCCGGGACGCAAGGAGCGTGAGTAGCTCGAGCGCCTTGTCGATCAGGACAGCCTGTTGAAGTGTACGCCTGATCGCTGTCGAGTTCGCGAGTGAGACAAAGTTTTTCAAGCACCAGTCGGGAGCGCGATGTTTCTTCAACATATGAAAGAAGACGGCGAGTCTCCCCGGCGCTTTCAGCTCAGGTACATTGTCTAACAGTTCTTCAATCTCAGTTCCGGCTCTCCCCGGATTTTGAAATCCAATTTCCTGCAGCCCGCGATGCCCGGGACTTCCCGCGGATGTTCTTCCTGATCCTCCCGCCGCGGCAACACCAAAGACCGCGGCATACGACTTTCTGATCCGCGCCTGATGGGAAGCGAGCTTCCGGATGAACGCTGTCGTTGATTGAAAGCCAAGCTGACGCGCCAGGATCATGCGTTCCTCAGGCAACTCAGGGATCTCGTGCTTCTGAAGTCCGTGGAGAAGCTGTAAGCGATCTTCGACCGTTCGAAGGAAACGATATGCGGCGTCGAGATCGCGGGCTTCGGTTTCGCGCATCTGCCCTTCCACTGCCAGGCTCCGGAGAGCTGCAAGCGTGCCGCGCTGCCGGACTCCCCTTCGCGCCCCTCCGTTCAGGAGCTGCAGTGCCTGCACTGTGAACTCAATGTCACGAATGCCGCCGCTTCCAAGCTTGATGTTCTCGCTCCCCTGGAGCCGCTGCTCGATTCTCGCCTTGATCCTTGCGATCTCTTCCAGTGGACTCGTCAGGAGCGTTTTGGGATACACGAACGGCTGAATGTCGTCCATCCATTTCATGCCGACGTCAGGGCTCCCTGCGATCACTCTCGCCTTGATCAACATCTGGCGTTCCCACAACTCGCCTCGTGATTCGTAATATGCAACATACGCACCCCGTGACATCGCCAAAGGCCCCGACCCACCGTCAGGACGCAGGCGCATGTCAACTCTATACAAATGCCCTTCTCCTGTATGCTCCGACATTCGTCTCACTACATATTCTGCCACGCGACAATAATATTCATGGTTCGTCGAGAGGCGGCCTGATGCCCCTTCAAGAGGTCCGTCCTGTTCATAGACGAACATCAGGTCGATGTCAGAGCTGAAATTCAGTTCTTCGCCGCCGAGTTTCCCAAGACCGATGACCGCCAATTCCCTTTTCGGTTCCGCCGCCGTGAATTCACGCATCTGGTCGTATGCCATGGAGAGCACAGCCCCAGAGATCGCATCGGCCAGTGCAGAGAGCTCTGCGGACGTTGTTGCGACATCGGCTTCCTTCAGGACCTGGCGGGCACCGATCCGGAGAAGTTCGCGGCGCTGGAACCTCTTCAGCGCGTCCAGCCTTTTCTCCGAGCGCTGGAACAATCCGACAGCGTCTGCAGTCTCGGCTGCATACTGATCCCTTGACTTGGTGACCTTGAGAACCGTTGAGGTTGTGAGCCAGCGGAACAGCTCGGGGTTACGAACAAGTATGTCGGCGAGAAATTGGGACTGCGACGAAAGCTCGAGGAGAATTTGCTGGAGAAGCCTGTGCGCGTCAAAATCGCGAAGCCATGACGATGAAAACCCGGTCATGATAAACCGGTGAAAATTGATCAGTGCGCGCCGCGGGTGGGGGGTCGCGCGAATATCCGATTTGAGGTTTTTGAGGAACAGCGGAGGAGGAATGCCTGCGTCGGCTGCCAGCTGGCCGAGGGCATGATACAACTCATCGTCGGTCGTCGGTGCGACGGTATCGGGGTGTTGGACATCCATGGCGGAGTCTAACATACGGAAAAAGAGCGTGAGAATCCCGGCTGAACGTTCACCAACGCTCAGTGCGTTGGCGGCCTCCGCCTTGATTCTCAACGCGGCATGGTCTATATTTCGCCGACGAGTTCGCCTCCGCTGCGGATTTCCGGGGCGCACGTCGGATCAAACGGAATTGTTCTCCGAAATCCATCCCTAAGCACCGACTCTCTCTCATCCGCGCTATGATCTCCCTCTCTTCGTATTTCAAGTTCGACCAACATGGGACCAACCTGAGACAAGAATCCGTTGCCGGTCTCACCACCTTTGTGACGATGGCATACATCATCATCGTCAACCCGAAGATCCTCGAAGCCGCGGGGATGCCGTTTGGTCCATCGATGGTTGCGACGATTCTGAGTGCATCATTCGGGACGCTGTTCATGGGCCTTTACGCGAACCGCCCCTTCGCAATCGCGCCGTACATGGGAGAAAATGCGTTCATCGCTTTCACTGTTGTGAAGGTCATGGGATACAGCTGGCAAACCGCGCTGGGCGCCATTTTCATCAGCGGCGTGCTCTTCGCACTGCTGACCGTTCTGAAAGTGCGAAGCTGGCTTGCGGAGGCAATTCCGGAAAGCCTGAAGATCGGCCTGACTGTAGGGATCGGACTCTTTTTGAGTTTCATAGGTCTTAATGAGACGGGCATTGTCCGTCTCGGTGTTGAGGGCGCGCCAGTCCACGTTGGGAATTTTCACCAGCCCTCGGTCTTGCTCGCGATCGCCGGTTTCCTCATCATCGGTGTTCTCGTCGCCAAGCGAATCAATGGCGCCATCCTCATCGGGATCCTCCTGATATCAATCGGCGGATTCGTATCGGGCGCAGCGCCACTGCCGCACGAATGGGTCAGCATGCCTCCGTCGCTCGCTGACATCTTCATGAAACTCGATATTACGGGCGCACTGACCTGGGGGCTCTTCTCCGTGATCCTGACAGTCTTCGTAATGGCATTTCTCGACACCATTGGAACGCTCATCGCTCTCGCGCTTCGGGCCAATCTCCTCGATGAGAAGGGGAATCTCCCCGAAATGGAGAAGCCGATGCTCGTCGATGCCTGCAGCACCGTCGTCGCTTCGCTTCTCGGGACCACCACGACCGGTGCCTATATCGAATCGGCGACGGGCATTGCGGCCGGAGGCAGAACGGGGATGACAGCCGTCGTCGTTGCGCTCCTCTTTCTTGCAGCTCTCTTTCTCGCCCCGTTTCTCTCTTCGATACCGGGTTTTGCCTACGGTCCCTCTCTTATTATCGTGGGGGCCTTCATGATGAATCCAATCACCCGGCTTGCGTTCGACGACTTTTCGGAAGTGCTGCCCGCGTTCACTATTATCATCATGATGAGCTTCACCTACAATATCGGCATCGGAATGACCGCCGGGTTCATCGCCTACCCCGCATTCAAACTGCTGGCTGGGCGATCGAGGGAAATCAAAACCGGTTTGTGGGTGCTTGCTGCGCTCTCGCTCGTTTTCTTTGTGTTCTATCCTTATTGAGATCACCCGTTAAGCCAAACCACCGTTCCCCGGCTCGAAGGCCGCTGGTTGTTTTTCACACCTCTATTCAGTAAGTTTTCCAGCACCACTCAAGGGAATTCATCCTTTCTATGGTCAAACATCTCGGGGTCGTCGGCGCTGGCACGATGGGTTCCGGCATTGCGCAGATCGCTGCGCTCGCCGGCATCGAGGTCTCGCTGTATGATATCAACGCCACCGTTCTACGCCAGGCACTCGAGAAACTCAAGACCAGGCTGCGATCGAACGTTGAACAGGGTGTGTGGACAGAGAGCGACCTGAACGAAACGATCGAACGTCTCCACCCACGCACGAGACTGGCCGAGCTCAGCCATTCCGACATCGTCATCGAAGCCGTGATTGAGGACCTTCGCATCAAGAAAGACCTCCTCAGACATCTTGAAGCCGATACAAAACCAACGACAATTCTCGCATCGACCTCTTCATCGCTTTCGATCACTGCTCTTGCCTCGGCGACACGCCATCCCGAGAAAGTGCTTGGCGTTCACTTCATCGGATCTCCGGTAAACGGAGGCTTCGTGGAAATCGTGGCGGGAGAAGGGACATCGGCTGAGACCATCAGGTATGCGAAAGAGTTTCTGAACCTTCTCGGAAAGTCCTCGATTGTTGTGCACGATGCGCCCGGCTTCGTGGTGCACCGGTTGCTGAATTCTTTTTTCGGAGAGTCCCTTGCAATTGTTGGCGAGAACATCGCCGATCATGAACAGATCGATCGCATCGTGAAACTCGCCGGGAGCTTCGAGCATGGCCCGTTTGAATCGATGGATGAAGCAGGGATTGATCTGTGTCTTCAAATATCCGAGACGTTGTTCGCCCAGACGATGTACGATCCGCGCCATCGACCGCACATGCTGCTCAAACAGATGGTCGATTCGGGAAAGCTCGGGAACAAGAGCGGTGCCGGCTTCTACTCTCACGTCAACGCTGGGAAATAGTTGAAAAAGCAAAAGTCGAAATCAAAGCCGATACAAAAGCGCGTTCCGCCAAAACCGGCGCCACAGCCCACGAAGCCGTCTGTCTATATTATAGGAGACAGGCAGATCGTCGAGGAGGTGCTCCCCGCGTTTGCATCAGCTGATTATTCGCTGCATTACAGGATAAATTCATCATCCGACAGAACAGTCCCGTCAACGCACAGCTCAAAGGGGAAACAAGAACTTGTCCCGGAAAATGTCACGTTTGCACTTGAGCTCTCAAACCTCGACCTTGAACTGAAGCGAAGAAATCTGGAATTCCTTGATCGTTCCTTGAATCCGTCAGCGGTGATCATCAGCTCTTCGGTCGCCGTTTCGGCTTCAGAACAGTCGTCGTGGCTCGGGCACAAGCATCGTCTTGTAGGGTGCGCTGCACTTCCATGGATCATTGGAAGACCGTTGATTGAGATCGCACCGACTCCATTCACCACGACGGGAACAGTCACTGCAGTCCAATCCTTTTTCCGATCGATCGGGAAAGAGATCGAGATCGTTCAGGACCGCGTGGGTCTTGTCTTTCCCCGCCTGCTGTGCCGGGTCATCAACGAGACCGCGTATGCACTGCAGGACGAGATCGCAGCTCCCCAGGACATCGACGCTGCGATGAAGCTTGGAGCAGGATTCCCGCTCGGACCGATCGAGTGGGCGGACAGAATCGGGCTGGACCAGGTTTACGCGGTCCTGAAAGCGCTCCACACCGATCTGGGTCAGGAACGTTACTGCATGGCCCCGTTGCTCAAACAGATGGCGCTCGGCGGAACGTGGTGGCACAGGACGCAGGTACAGACAGATGAAAGGTCAGAGGCATGAACATCCGTTCGCTGTGTTTCGCATCGCTTGTTCTTCTGGTGGCGCTTCCCTCCATCCTGAAACCACAGGAAGTGATTGAGAAGAAGTCGTTTGAGGGAGTAGTCGGATATCAAATTCGCGATCTCCAGAGCATTGAGCCGATGACATTGTTTATGCGTCACGGGCGATTGCGGCTGGAAGGATCGGACCAGGCGGGCGGGAACGCGATTCTTACAGACTTCGGACTGAAGAAGAGCTTCATCATCATCTCCGGCCGCGAACAATACGTCGAACTTCCCGTCGTGCACACACCGGAAAAGGCTCACTCGGCCGCAACCAGGCTGAATGTTCAGAAAACCGATTCGGTCGACGAGATTGAGGGATATCCCTGCGACCAGTTTCTTGTGACGGCCGATTCACTTGAGTTCGAGATCTGGGCAACGAAAGCCATGGGAACGGGAGGTTCTTTTCTCACGGCTCAGTTGGATGAATGGATGTGGAAGCTCGTCGACATGGGATATTTTCCCATGCGATTTATCGTGAGAGACGCGTCGGGGGATGAGTCTCAACGATTTGAAGTCACGAGCGTTTCAAAGAAGTCGCTTCCGGAATCGCTCTTCCATATTCCGGCAGGCTATGAGAAAATCGATGCCGATCAACTTCAGGCGAAAATCGCTCCAAAAAAGAAGAAACGATGAACGTACTATTTCCAGGAGTCGCCATGCGCCGTTGGATTGTGGGGATATTTGTTGTCATGGTTTCATCCGTTGGTGTTGCGCAGCCTAAAATTACCGTCGACAGGGCAAAGATCGATCTCGGCACGATCTACAACGGGACTATCAAGAAAGCGCGCGTCACCATCAAGAACATCGGCCATGATACGCTCCAGGTGCTTGGTGTGACGACTTCATGCGGCTGCACGACAGTTCACCAGCCGAAGTCGTTTCTGAAGACAGGCGAGTCGGATGTCGTCGAGATCGAATTCAATTCGACCGGCTATCGCGGCCAGATCGAAAAGCATATCAACATTCTAACGAACGATCCGACAACACCGACAGCCTACGTCACCCTTATTGGCGATGTCATCGAAGAGCTGCAGCCGGTCGGGAGCGGATCGGTTGTCTGGTTCGGGACCGTTCCGGTGAACAAGCAGGTCGATCAGTCAGTCGCCTTCAAGAACATTTCGGGCAAGGTTCTGACGGTGACGGGATTCACCTCCTCGTCCCCCGACCTTTACATCGTGTTCGGCAACAAGAAGGTTTATCCTGCAGACACAATACGGTTCACCATCAAAGTGACTCCGCGGAAAGCGGATTACATCAACGAGCAGCTCCTGCTGCGGACAGACAGCGACAAGCAGCCGGAAGTCCCCGTTCGGGTCACGCTCATCGGAGTGCAACCGAATTGACAAGATTCTCACAAGCATTGCGCGAAGCCGGACTCCTTATCGTCATTGCAGCCGCGCTCGGGTTCATCTATACAGCGGCCACCGAGAAGGGGATGTTCGCCCGGGGCACCAAGGCAGCACATGGATCGCGTGCCGACATGGCTGCGCCCGCCATGATCTCGCGCACTGAGGCACAGGCTCTGTTCGATTCGAGCAAAGCTCTCTTCATCGACGCGCGCCACGATTTTGATTATAAGCTCGGCCATATCAAGGGAGCCATCAATGTCCCGCTCAAGGATTTTGACACGGCAAAGAGCGCTCTCAGCTCCGTGCCGAAGAACCGGTTAATCGTCTCGTATTGCGACGGAGCCGAGTGTAACTCGAGCATCGAACTTTCCGTGAAGCTCATGAAAGAAGGATACACCAACGTCAGGATCTTTTTCGGCGGATGGCGTGAGTGGCGCGATGCCGGCCTGCCCGTCGAGAGCACGCCATGAAGAACCTACTCGCAAATCCCCATCTCGTATTCGTGGTCCGCATGTTTATCGGGCTCCTGTTTGTCGTAAGCAGCATCGAAAAGATTGCCGATCCGGCAGCGTTCACACAATCGATCGCGAACTACAGCATGCTTCCCTCGTGGGCTCCTCCGGTCATTGCCACCGTGCTTCCCTGGCTCGAGCTCTTGTGCGGATTGTCCGTGTTGTTTGGCACCCTCCTGCACGGGAGTTCTCTGCTGCTCAGCTGCATGCTGGCTGCCTTCACGCTGGCAGTCATCGCGGCCCTGCTTCGCGGCCTCGATATCTCCTGCGGATGTTTTACACAGGACCCGGCCGCCGGAAAAATCGGGTGGCTCAAGGTGCTGCAGAACTCGACGCTGATCGTATTGACGCTGTTCCTGTATTACTCCAAATCTGATTGGTATTCGCTTCCCCGTTATTTGCAGAAGTCAGGCACCGGCATCCCGGGATCTCGCTAGCCCGCGCCAGAGCAGACGCGGCCACGCCGGGTTCCCCGTGAGTTCGAATGTAAGCCCAGTCTCCATCGTTGTTCCAGCCAAAAAAGGAGAACCAGCATGATCACAGCAGAACCTCAAATCAAGAACGACATCAACAGGCGGAATTTTCTCTCGCTCGTCGGCAAAGGCGTCGGGCTCGCTGCGCTCTCATCTGCGACCGTCGCATCCCTGCTCGAAGACGTGCACGCCGCCGGGAAAACTGTCGACCACTTGTCGCCGGCCGATGCCGCGATGAATGAAGACTACTGGTTCGAAATCCAGCGGTCGTTTTCGATCACACGCGGGATCACCAACCTGAATAACGGCGGTGTGTCTCCCTCCCCGCGCATCGTGACGGAGGCGTTCTGCCGGTATACCTGGCAGCAGGAAGACGTGACCGCGTACACGATGTGGTCGATACTCGAGCCGCAATCGGAGACGGTCCGCACGGGACTCGCTGACATCTTCGGCTGCGACCGAGAGGAAATAGCAATCACGCGCAACGCGTCCGAATCGCTCGAAATTCTCCTCATGGGACTCGACCTCAAGAACGGGGATGAAGTGCTTACAACCACACAGGACTATCCCCGCATGCTCACAACATTACGGCAGCGGGAACTGCGCGAGGGACTTGTGCTGAAGATGATCAAGGTGCCGATCGCCCCAAGCCATCTTGACGACATCACGGCCGAGTTCGAGAAGGCCATCACCCCAAAGACCCGGGTGATCCTCATCTCCCACGTTATCAACATTACGGGCCAGATGATGCCGGTCAAATCCATCTGCAACCTTGCAAAGTCAAAGGGCATCGAGGTTATCGTCGACGGCGCGCATGCGTTTGCACATTTCGATTTCAAACAACCCGACCTCGGATGCGATTATTATGGAACCAGCCTTCACAAGTGGTTGTTTGCCCCAAAGGGTACAGGACTGCTGTTCGTGAAGCGGGACAAGATCGAGAAGCTCTGGCCCCTCATGGCTGCCGACAAGAGCCAGAAAACCGATATCCGGAAGTTCGAGGAAATCGGGACGCATCCTGCAGCCACCCGACTAGCGATCGGCGAAGCGATCCTGTATCACAACGGAATCGGCGCCAAGCGAAAAGAGGAGCGGCTCCGTTATCTGTCACGATACTGGATGACGAAGCTGAGGGATCTTCCGAACGTGCGGTTTCATACATCGTGGGAGCCGAACCAGTCGTGCGGCATTGCAAACGTCGAGATCGTCGGCGTCGACCCGGGGGCGCTCTGCACCTATCTCATGGACAAGCACAAGATTCTTACCACGCCGATCATTCACGACGAGTTCAAGGGCATCCGCGTGACGCCGAGCGTGTACACAACCCTGAAAGAGCTCGACAGATTTGTCGACGTAATGGAAGGGGTGTCGAAGAAGGGCTTGCCGAAATCATAAGACGGTTTCTTTTCATTCACCCATCAAGGAGAAGCTCCATGAAACGAGTGATTGCAGTTCTCTTCATTCTCGTCCTCGCTCTGCTCGTCGCAGGGCAGGATGCGATTGCACAGACTCCACAATCTCCTCCCCTGCCGCTGCTGCGCATTCCACGCATCAGCCAGGGAGCGAAGATCACGCAAGTCGTCGGACTGAGCGAAGTCACAATCTACTACCATCGTCCCGGCGTCAAGGGGCGTGAGATCTGGGGCGGATTGCTGCCGTACGATTCCGTATGGCGCGCCGGGGCCAACGAACCGACGTTGTTCACCTTCAGCGACGAAGTGACGATCGACGGAAAGAAGCTTCCGGCCGGGACCTACCGGTTCGTCGTCTTCCCGGGCAGGACTCAATGGACCGTAGTGTTCAACTCGGAAATCAAGAATTGGGGAACGATGTATGACGCGCAATACGATGTCATGAAGTTCACCGTGAAACCTGAAGCAATTCCGCACGAAGAGTGGATGGCATTCAGCTTCACCGACCTTACTCCCTCCTCGGCAAAGGTCGAGCTCGCCTGGGAAAAGATGAAGATCGGCTTCAAGATCGAATTCAACACCGCAGGCAAGATGCAGGCCTCAGTCGGCACGTGGCAGATCCTGAATTCAGCAGCACGTTATGCCCTGACCGAAAAGGTATTCAGTGCCGAAGCGATGGGCTGGGCTGAACGCTCCATCGCCATGGACAAGAACCCGGTGAACCTCGGCACCAAGGCGGAGCTCCTCGCGGCGGCTGGAAAACTGAAGGAAGCGATAGCCGCTGCAGAAGAGGCAATGGCGGTCGGAAAGGCAAAAGACGCGAAGTTCGAAACCTCGCGCCAGGGTCAAGGGCTGAGCAGACTGATTGGAGAGTGGAAGAAGAAGATGTAATCAAATGCTGCAACGAGATTCAGTAGAACAAAAAAGCCCCGCTGAGATTACGGCGGGGCTTTTTCATTTGATGTCCGTTCGGGGACGATCAGGGCGAAGCAGGGGTCACTCTGCCGGAGATCAGGATCTGAATCAGAGAAGCCGAGGCAACGACCACACCGCAGCCGATGACATTGTACCACAACCACGGTATCGTCGTGAAGGCGTAGCACCACAGGACCGCCGCTTCTCCAGCGATCGCTCCCCAGAACACCGCCGTTCCACCGATGCGTTTCACATAGAACGCGATCAGGAAGATCGCAAGCATCGTTCCATAGAAGAGCGAGCCGAGGATATTGACCGCCTCGATGAGCGATCCAAGCCGGCTCGCATACTGTGCAAATACGATTGCGTAGACTCCCCACAGCGCCATTGAAAACCGTGATACCCTGAGATAATGCCTGTCGTCTCCGTCGTTGGCAATGTGCCGTTTGTAGATATCGACAACCGTGCATGTCGCGAGTGCGCTCAACTCCCCCGACGTTGACGACATGGATGCGGCAAAAATGCAGGCAAACAGCAGGCCGACGAGCCCAACCGGAAGATACTTTATCACAAACGTAAGGAAGATGTAGTTCGTATCGCTCGGATCGACAGAAGGGTCGTTCTCGCGGAGCACGGCAATTCCTTCGTTCCTCACAAGCTCAGCCTCGGAAGAAAGCGAGCGCAGCTTTGATGCTGCGTCTTCGATCAACTTCGCGTCTCCTCCCCGTTTCGCTTCGACGTAGGAGCGAACTGCCTCGGCTTTCCGGCTGGAGACTTCCGCGTAGCGCCGTTCCACAGATCGGAATTCGTCACCATAAAAACTCCTGCTCACCTTTTCCACTTCCACTGGATTGAAGAACAACGGCGGCCGTTCGAATTGAAAGAACACGAACACCATCGCGCCGAGCAAAAGGATGAAGAACTGCATCGGAACCTTGGCGATCCCGTTGAAGAGCA
>DATJQB010000051.1:0-2982 GCA_035506075.1 Bacteroidota bacterium
AGGTTTTGTCAGGGACAATTCACGAAGGAGGGCGGGCTCCATGTGATGGATGAGGCAGACATGCTAAATCGGGAAATACGAAACCGGATGTGGGCAAGTTCGTTTGACGATCCTGCGGTCAGCACATCCTCAGGCGAGAATCATGTCAAAGAGGATCGTCGATGGGACGAGGGAATATACTGAGCAGAGGAACAAAAACGCAACTCGGAACTCGGAATAGGGAATGAGGATCTGGAAACTTGGAATTTCCAATTTCCAAGTCGGAGCCGCAGGTTCGTCAGCGCAGGCGGACCTCCCTGAAAGACGACCGTGGTTGGAAATTGGCAGTTCCGAATTACAGCATGCCGATTGGCTATTCCGAGTTCCTAATTGCGTTTCTATCCGGAAGCACACACGGATTCTGATTGGCGCTGTGCGCCTACTTCAGAAGCGTCATCGTACGCGCCGCTGCAAACTCGCCCACAGAGAGCCGTGCCATATACATGCCTGACGCAACCGGCCTGCCCAGATCGTCCCTGGCGTTCCACACCAATTCATATGTGCCGGACGAACGGACTTCGTGCAGCAACGTCCTCACCAACCTCCCGAGCATGTCATACACACGCACGGTGACGAGTCGTGGCGCTCCCTGGCCGATGGTAAATGCAATGCGTGTGGAAGGATTGAAGGGATTGGGGTAGTTGGGGAGCAGCGTTGTCCGAAGGGGGAGTTGCTGATTCTCGACATACTCTGTTGACCCCGAAGCCGGCTCCACGATGAGAAACGCGGTGTACGGTGTCAGGACACTATATTTCATGCTCAGGGTCACCACCTGGTCTACCAGCTCTTGTTGTTCCCCCATTTGCTGAATGAGCGTCAACAGACTTTGGATTTTCTGAGCTCCCCAATAGCGCGCGACGGCGAAAAATGATGTGTCGCTTCCGGGGAAATCGACGCTTTCCTGCAGTGAGAACGATTGTCCTCCGGCGATTCCTGTGAGCACAACCCCCGAAGGCCCGCTCCTGGTGAAGCGGCCAGTCGTCATCAACTGGTCGCCTGCGAAGACATCCGGCAACGGAGACGGATGAATGTCCAGTGCGCCGGCAGATCCGTAATCCATGGCGATCGAGCGGAGCTCTTGAAGCCAGAGAGCCCGGTACAGCTCCTTCACCTTCACATAGATGCTGTCATCGGCGGCAATGGGTGTGAATGCTCCACCGTTCTGGGAAGCAAGGGATCGGAGCAGTGTGTAGTCTGACTCCTGGCCGACCCCGACGGTGAAGATCTTGGTGTCCATCATGTTCCAGCGCCGCGTTCGCGCGAGCAGCGAATCCGGCGTTGTCTCGCCCCAGCTCGGCAGTCCGTCCGTGAAGAACACTATCGCAGAGTGGACAGAGTCGGCGTAGCTCTGCAGGAGCGCATCGTGGAGCGCCGATTCGAAATTTGTCAGTCCAAGAGCGACGAGTTGCTGGACGAAGAGCCGGGCGCTGTCTTGCACGGCCGGGGTCACCGCCACGAGATCCGGACGGAACCGGACGGTGCCGGTGCTGAACGAAACGATGTTGAACCGGTCGCGGACCGTCAAGAGATCGATAAACGACAGCAGGGCATCCTTCAATTGCTGCAGGCGTTGTCCCTCCATGCTCGACGAAATATCGGCAATGAACGTCAGCTCACGCGATTGCACCGAGTCGCCGTAGAGCGTATCAGGGAGGGCGCTCCACATGACAAAGTATGGGTCCTCCGTTTCATGCGGCGGTGCATAGGTGAGATTCACCATGGAGCGACCGCGCCGGTCAAGTGCACCCCTGATGTTGAAATCCTTTGAGAATGTCGCGTTCTCCAGCCCGTAGGCTATGGTATAATGCGTCGAATCGATCTTCGTGACATTCACTGCAGCGGGGGTGGCGTCCGCGGATGTGGTTACCGTGGAAATCGGGATCTGCGATTTCAGATCGATCGAGATACCGGCATTTTCGATCGCCGCGGAAGAATAGTCCGTCATGTCGAGAGGGAAAACATATTGAATGCTCCCGCTGTAGTAGCTCAGCGGTTGAGAGTAGACGATTTCGATCCTCCGTGTCCCCATCGCGTCGAAAGGGAAGATCCTGAGCTTGAAGAGATTGGATCCCAATTGTTCCAATATCGCCGGATCTGCGGTTCTGGTCACGATCTCTTGATAGATCTGGACGGCGTCCGCCCGCTTCTTGACCGTGTATGGGACTCGAATGCCGTTGATCCAGAGGTACATCTCGTGCACCTGTGCCCCCTCCGGCAGCTGAAAGACGTAGAACCCCTCAAGCCGCATGCTGTTGTCATTGGCAAATACCTGGTCCACGTGGGTGACTGCGAGTTGATCTCGGATCTGGACGTCCGCCCACAACGACTTGATGCGAAGATTGTAGATGGGACTGTTCGACCAATTCGGTACGCGCGCGTAGACGCGACCGATGGCAAGTCCCTCTTCAGCCATCGTGCCGAGGAGCACGACAAGGAAGAACACCACGGAAAGTTTTCTCATACGATCCTCTGGTTGCCAAACTCTCGCCAACGTTGCCCGCATCCCTCGCGCTTCCCCCACAGAAGGGGAGAGTGGGGGAGCGGGAGAGCGGGAGAGAAAGCGTCCTTATCGAAGCAAGAGCATCTTCTTCACGTCGGAATGGGTACCTGCGCTCAGGCGGCAGAGATACATGCCGCTGGAAAGGTTCGTCCCGTCAAACCTGAATGTGTATCTCCCCGCCGGATATCTCCCGTTCGCCAGCACTGCCACCTCTCTCCCAAGCAGATCACATACCACCAGCCTCACCCAACTGTCCGCTGTCCACTGTGCGCATCCCTCGCGCTTCCCCCACAGAAGGGGAGAGTGGGGGAGTGGGAGACTCGGAGATCGAGCGTTATCGGACTAAGAGCATCTTTCGCGTGGCCGAGTACGAACCCGCGGTAAGATGATAGTAGTACACTCCGCTTGCCAGCTTGGAACCATCGAAAGAGAAGGAGTACTTC
>DATJQB010000052.1:0-2039 GCA_035506075.1 Bacteroidota bacterium
ACTTCCATACTTCCAGACTTCCATACTTCCATACCTTCACACTTCCCCACTCACTTACTCCTTCCCGGGAACCAGACGCGCATGGTGCCGACTCCGCGATTGGACCACGCGTAGTATGGAATCAGGGAGAAATCTCTCTCGCCCGTCCGAATCTTGATCGCCACGACATCTTCGGTGAGAATCTTTTCATTCTTCACGCTGAGCTTTTCATCGCCTGTCACAGTAAAGGACGAGATGTTCGCGTTATCGATTCCTTCAGCACAATACACAATTGGACCGCGCTCGAACGCCACTTTGTTTCTATCTTCCTTTACTTGCTCGCTTGCAGCTACCTGGCGAACGTTCATCGGTAACAGCAACTCGACCTTGTCACCCGCCGTCCAGTCTCTTGCGATCACCGCGTATCCCGCGTTCACTTCAGGCGTCACTTCCTTTCCATTCACACGCAACGCAATCGCACCGGCTGCGCCTCCCACATACGAGTACAGCGCGCTGGGAACCGGTTTGTTCTGTGCCCAGCACGGGATACGAATCTTCAACGCGAATCTCTCCGCTCTCTCCGGGGAGACGGTGATGGAGATATGTCCGTCCCATGGGTACTCTGAGTGCTGGGTAATGTCGACGGATGTTCCGTTCAACAAGATGTGTGCGTTGCTGGAGATGAACAAGTTGACGTAGAGACTCGCACCTTCCGTCGCGTACATCAACGCGGGGACAGAGGGGATGAATCGGATCAGATTCGTCGGGCAGCAGGAACAGTCGAACCATGGTTGACGGGTGGCTGATCCCATGTTGAACGTTGACTGACCGTCGGATTCGGTGGGATTGGGGTAGAAGAAGTTCTTCCCGTCCAGCGAAAGGCCGGAGATCAAACCATTGTACATTGTTCGCTCGATGACGTCGAAATACTGCGACTGACCCGTTAAGAGAAATAAACGATGGTTCCAATAGACGCTTCCAATGGCAGCGCAAGTCTCGTTATACGCAGACTGATTCGGCAGTTCGTAGTTATCCCCAAATGCTTCGCCGTCCCGCCTCGAACCCAGCCCCCCGGTGATATACATCTTTTTGCTGACGATGTTGTCCCAGATTCGGTTCACGGCGTTGAGGTAGCCCTGGTCGTGCAGAAATGCCGCAACATCCGTCATCCCGGCATACATATACAACGCTCTCACCGCGTGACCGACAGCTTCCGTCTGTTCTGTAACACGGAGATGGTCCTGGCTGTATGTTCCGTACAGCGTGTGAGTTGTCGAATCGCCTCTCAAATCGAGGAAGAACTTTGCGAGGTTCAGGTATTTTACTTCGTGCGTAGCGAGGTACAACTTCATCAGGCCTGTTTCAACAATCTGATGGCCGGGTGGTTTGTGCAGGCGGTTTGGACCAAACTGCGACACAAGCAGGTCTGCATTTTTGACTGCGATATCCAGCAATGACCGCTTGCCGGTAGCCCAGTAATGGGCCGCGGCCGCCTCGAACAGGTGACCGCTATTATAGAGTTCGTGACTGCTGATCTCATTTTCCCATCTCGTGGTTGCAGGCCGCACCCACGATGCCGGCGGCTTTTGCCTGTCGATCGTAAACCATGTGGTGATATATCCGTCCGGCTCCTGTCCGATTTTGATGATTGAAATAATGGAATCGACGTATGAGTCGAGCTCCGGGTTCGGCTTGCTGATGAGCGAATACGACGCGCCTTCAATGATCTTGTAGGGATCGGTGTCGTCGAACGGCATTTTTCCCTTGTAGGATCCGCTCTTCTTCTTGCCGGCGACGAGGAAGTTGTCCATCCGTCCTTCCTCTGAGCATTTGTCAAATGCGTGGCGGATCGTGGTGTCCTGGATCAGTTGGATCTTGGGGAGCCAGAAGCTGTCATGAAGGACGACATCGCGGACATTAACAGCGGAAATCGGATACTTCTTGTAGCTCGCGCTCTCCTGGGCCGGGGCTGCTGTGGCCAGAAGCAGCAGGATGAATGTCAGAGTCTTCATGCGAGTGACGTTCCGTGTGGAGAAAGTTTTTCCGGCGATCGACAAACA
>DATJQB010000053.1:0-14882 GCA_035506075.1 Bacteroidota bacterium
GGGGATCCTTTTAGGGCTGTGCGAATATAACAGAGGTTAACGACCCGCCGAAGGCGGAGAAGCTCACTCCTTTGTCGTTTTCCGCGCCAGCCTCGATGTTCTATGAGAGCAGGTGAGCAGCAAGATGAGATCTGCATCAAGGCAAGATCAAAACAAAAGAGGCAATTCCGGGTTAGCGGGTTTGCCTCTTGCGCGCGAGGGTCGTGCTCCTGTAACACCCGCGCCTCCGCATTTCATCTCCCCTTTCTTTGCTACGATGTCCGACAGAGTTGGGCCCTGTCCTCTTGAGTACCACCCTCTCTTCAAATTGCGACTTCCCTTGGAACCTGAACAACCCATCCAAGTGCGATCCATATAAACCGAGGGGCTTGAGTGAGTTAGTAACGTATGCCGCTCTATGTGCCTTTCGCGCGAACTTCCGATAAAATGAATTTGTTAGATCTAATATGAAATTGCTCCCCTCTCTGATTCTTTTCTACACTGCAATGACCTGCGATGAGTTGCTGGATTTGGCTCAATCGAGATGGTTCCCCAAACATGTTCCCGCGAGTGCCAAATGACCTTCGTGAAAAACGCGTGGAAAATCGTGCTGCTTGCTGCCGTTGGCCTTGCATCGCCATCGCAGGCATTTGGCTGTGCGTGCGGCTGCAGCGTTTACTTCGTGGGGACACGATGGATGATGATCACTTCGCCCGGGACTCGTCTGTTCTTTCAGTATGCATATCTTGACCAAAACCGGAACTGGTCGGGGGTGCAGCGGGCATCATCGGATTTGAATTCCGATAAACTCATTACGACGAGCTTTTATACACTCGGAATGCAATACATGATAGACAGAGATTTGGGTCTCATGGTGAGCGTGCCTCTGTGGGACCGGTATCAGAGCGGCATTGATGATGACGGCAACGCGTTCTCGGTTCGACACCGGTCAATCGGCGATGCCAAAGTGATGGGCATGTACACAGGATTCTCGGATGATATGTCCACTGCGCTCTCAATCGGTTTGAAACTTCCGACAGGTCGGTTCAACGAAACGCTTTTGGACCGAGACACACAAATTGGCACAGGCACAACGGATGTATTGCTTTCAGCGTACCAGATGGACCAGGAGAGTGGGTGGGGTTGGTACATTCAGGGAGCGCTTGTTTCCCCGCTGAATGAGCGAAACGGTTACAAGCCCGGCAACGATTTCAATGCCGCTGTCGGATTCCACTATGATGGACTGAGTTCGTCATTCGGTGTGGTCCCTATCGCCTCGATTGTAGCGAGTTTTCGAGGCCGTGACAGCGGATCACAGGCCGAGCCTGAAAATTCCGGATATGCGCGTTTGTTTGTTTCGGCGGGCGTTGAAGTCGTGATCAGCAAGTCTATTCATTTTGATCTTGATGCCGGACTGCCGATCTATTCACGCATAAACGGCAATCAGTTAATCTCTCCGCAGCTCTTGAACAGTACGTTGAGTTATCAATTCTAACCAGGGATCTTTCATTTTCATCCATTCATCGTCACGTCAAATGAAGACGGACTTGCTCAGGAAAGGGCGCCCGCGGAAGCTGAGATTGCAGAGACGCAGCCTTGGTTTTTTGTAGCCCCATCTGAAGGTGCAATTCCGGTTCTCTGCGACCTCTGGGGGCGATTGATCGGTGTACCACCATGAACTCACTGCCTAGCCCAATCGTTTTGGTACTGCGAATCTTTCATCTGATCGTTCGAATAGCTTCACGTAAGAGCCTGAGAATATTCGCGTTCGTTCTCGTAGGGTTTCCTCTTGGAGTGAGCTCGCTTCATGCCCAGGAGTCTCCAGAATTCTCAAGTGAACAACTTCGGTTGGCTGAAGAACGAAACTTCCAGCGACTCGCCAAGGGTTCCTCCGCGCTTAGTGCCGGCCAGGAGGGATATGATGTGACATATTACAAGCTTGACCTGAAGCTTTCAATCACCCCTGCGATGCTTCGCGGCTCAGTTATGATGACGGCGAGATGCCTGACAAACGGCCTCACGTCAATCACGATCGACCTGATGGACGCAATGACGGCCGACTCCGTTTTCGTTGGCGGCCTGAAAGTGAAGGCCTCGCAGCAACCCTCTCTGCTGAACATACCCCTTGATCGGGCGTACTCGTCCGGCGAGACATTTACTGTTGTGACCTATTACCATGGCTTGCCAGTCAGTACCGGTTTCGGGAGTTTTAATTTTTCGAGTACTGCAACCGGCTCGCCATGGATTTGGTCCTTGAGTGAGCCGTATGGGGCGAGGGATTGGTGGCCGTGCAAGGATCATCCGGGCGACAAGGCGGACTCGTTGGATGTATGGGTTACCTGCGACTCCTCTTTGAAAGTGGGATCGGAAGGTATTCTCGCTTCTGTGACGGACAATGCTGATGGAACCAGGACACATCACTGGAAGCACCGGTATCCGATCGCGACGTATCTTGTATCGATCGCGGTAGCGCCCTACACGCAACTGTCGGGATGGTTCAAGTACAGCCCAACAGACTCGATGCTTGTGTTGCTTTATGCTCTCGACGCGACGGGCGCCGCGGCCTCGCTCAACCGGACAATCACAAATCTTCAGATATACTCCGACCTCTACGGACTGTATCCGTTCATCAAGGAAAAGCTCGGGAATGCGCAGTTTGGCTGGGGCGGGGGCATGGAGCACCAAACGATGATCTCGCTGGTCAACTTCAGCGAGGATTTGATTGCCCACGAAATGGCTCATCAGTGGTTCGGCGATATGATCACGCTGCAGTCATGGCCAGATCTCTGGCTGAACGAGGGGTTCGCCGTGTACTCGGTCGGGTTGTATCACGAGCGGTTATCGGGTTCGGCGGGCTACTGGAGTATACTCAACAGGGAACTGTCGAACGCGAAGAACGCTGTCGGTTCGATCCACGTGCAGGATACGGCGAACGTGAGCAACCTCTTCAATGGGACGCGTGTCTACTCAAAAGGTGCCTCGACGCTGCATATGTTACGTCACGTCCTTGGGGATTCTCTCTTCTTCAAAGCAATATTAAGATATGCATCAGACCCCCGTTTGCGCTATGGGACGGCGTCGACAGAAGACCTCCGCGCAGATTGCGAGGCTGCATCGGGGAGATCGCTCGGATGGTTCTTTAACGAATGGATTTATGGAGAGAATTATCCAAGATATCAATACGAGTGGGGGTCGGCAAAGAATGGTTCGACTTACTCTGTCCGCGTTTCCTTGAGGCAATCGACCGGTACCAGCAATCCTGCATTCTTCCAGATGCCGATCGATTTTGAGTTTACCGGAGCAGGGTTCGATACCACGATCACGGCGATGAACGATGCACAGAACCAGGTATTCGTCTTCACGCTCTCGCATCAGCCGACATCGTTCATTCTTGACCCGAACAACTGGATACTCAAAGATGCTGCCGGCACGCTCGTCAATGTTGCACAGATCACGGAGACCCCGTCTCGGTTTGATCTCCTGCAGAACTATCCCAATCCATTTAACCCAACAACGGCGATCAGCTATCAGCTGCCTGCGATCAGCAACGTGACGCTCAAGGTGTTCGATGTACTCGGAAGAGAGATCTCGACGCTGGTGAACGCGGAACAACGGTCAGGGAATTACAGGGTAACCTTCGACGCATCGAAAATCCCGAGCGGGATTTACATTTACAGGCTGAACGCGCGTCCAATCTCAGGTAGTTCTCACAGTGAGTATGTCGAGACCCGAAAGATGGTGCTGACAAAGTAGCCTATCGGATCGTCGAGGATTGGTGACGTCTCACCTATCACGGAGCTGCTGTCATTCTGTTTTAGCTGCACATCAATCGCCCCACACGCAGCTCCGCCCGCTGTGACAGTAATACTGAGCCACCATGAAATAAACAGTGCCCGTCGGGGCAGATATATGCCATAAGGCTATATCATGACTCTAAGTCCCATGAAAAACGACCGTGGCAAAGCCGGCCCATAGATGTATTTTGAATCACGAAATACACCTTTGTCGAAATCATTTTGATAACTGTTGAGAATATTTTGAATACCGCCATTGAGCTGTAATTTAGTGCTGCCTTCGAATTTGAAATCATACGAGAGTTTTATATTCAGATCAAAAAAACTGGGTGAGTTCACCTGGATATCTTTTGATATATATCCTGCAAAATGTTGAAGCAACATACTTCCTGTATACGTTCCTGACAACGACATATTAAAGCCTTGAGCGAGTTGATACACGGCGGTAAAATAACCATAGTGATCTGGTGTACGAAACATCTTGGTCTGTGGAATGACAGTGGAGTCGTCGCTCCATTGCTGAGCAACTTTATACTTGCTTGTTTGAACAGTCATTCCGAATTGACATTGCAAGTTATTTGAAAGAACCATTTTCCATTCTAGATTTATTCCTTGTACTATAGCCCCCGGAGCATTATCTCTTTCAAGTACAAAGCTTCCATCCGAACTAATCCCTATTTCATTCAGCACAAAAACGTTATCGAGATTTGTGTAAAAGCCTTCTGCAAGCAATTCTGATTGAATAGTACCGAAGATGTTGTCTAAGCAAATTGAACCGCTATAACTTTGTGATCGTTCAGGTTTCAGATCAGGATTGTTTTGAATAAATGAAATCGTCCCTCCGATTGCATTGCCATGTAAATCTTCATCATATACTTGTGGAGCGCGGAATCCGGTGGAATAACTTGCCCTTAGACTAATACGGTCATTGGGACTGTATCGTAAATTCATTCGAGGGCTAAGAATGGGGTCTTTAATCAATTCATGCTTATCGAAACGACCTCCAAGAAGAATGCTGAATTCGTCATTCTTCCATTCATTCTGCAGGTATATACTTTCAATGTTAATATTCTGGTCCGTCGTACGATTGTATCCCGATATCACATCATGCAAATCATCAAGGCTATATTCAGCCCCCATCGTCAGCTCTGCGGGCAAAAAAAGGAAATCATCCATTGAATGGGTGTATTGAAGGCCTGATGCTAATGTTTTTCCGTCAGTTTTTCCAAATCCATTTGGGTCTTGCTGAGCGCCGGCATAGTTAGTACGGTTAATCAACTGAGCAGATGTGTAAATATTCAAGCGATTTTTGACATTCTCAGACAAAATATCATAACTCACACTGCCGGTATTGATATAATATTCAGCCTCCTCCGCTATATCTGCCATTTCTGGAGGCAAATCGAAAGCATTTCCACCTCTGAGAAAATTATATAAGTTGTGATATTCGATCGTCAATTTGGTGTAATCGCCGGTTTTGTAAAAACCTTTGAATCCAATATTGCTCACATTAAGCTTTGTGATTTCGGAATAGCCGTCACCATAGTAATCGTACGGGTTTCGTTGTCTTGTTGAACCGAAAATGTCTACACCGCTCTTATTATCGTCTGACACCATGGTTGCATTAACGGTCGTGTAGACGTCGGGAGCCTTTCCGCCAATCATTGTAGTGGTATTAGATATTGCTACCGAATTCGTTGTCGGGTCTTTGGTAATAATGTTGATTGTGCCTCCAATAGCATTAGTGCCGAAGATTGCAGAACCGCCGCCACGAACCACTTCTACGCGTTCTAACATATTTGAAGGGAGTTGTTCGATGCCATAGACACTCTGTAAAGCACTGTAAATGGGGCGACTGTCAATTAATATTTGTGAATACGTACCATCCAAACCATTTATTCTGACCTGTGGCAAGCCGCAATTCGCGCAATTGATTTCAACTCTTAATCCTGGTTGAAAATTCAGACCTTGTCCCAAACATACAGAATTCGTGGTCTCAAAAACCTTGGTAGTTATCATATTCACGATGGCCGGCGCTTCTCTCCGGTTGGTTTCGTTGCGATTGGCCGAGACGACAATTCCCTGCAACATGATTGGATCATCTTCTACTTCAAAATTGACATCAATGGTTTTGCCTGGTAAAAGAGTTATTGATTGAGTAGAAGTTTTATACCCAAGGGCCGATGCCGTTATGGTTAGTTTTCCAACGGGTGGGTTTTTGAAATAAAAATGACCTGCTGTGTCGGTAACTGTCGCGATTGTGGTTCCTTTTATTGATACGTTCACAGACGGAACGTGTTCTTTGCTGTTTTTACTGACGACATGTCCGGAAATGTTGGCATTTGATTTGTTTTGAGCAAACCCTGTTATCGAGCAAAACAACAGAATTACCAGAGCCCATAATTTATTCTTCATTTGTTCGTCTCCCTGTAAAAATATTGGAATCGAATTCAATACGGCGCCGATACAAAAGATGCAGTAACGATCCAACAAACGATATTCGGTTCGCTGCGCAGTTAAGTACAATGACGCATACGCCCGCAATAACCTGGGCGTTCAGCAATAATTTTGAAATTGAGTATTAGGGCTTAGAGAATCACCGAAGGCGGGCCACGTTGCGATAACGACCCGAAAAGATCGATGTGAGAAAGAGGGAGGGTTGATGCAACTTGGATCTTGTCCACAATCTGGACTTGACCATTACCAAAAGAGTCTTGCTGAGGAGCAATGCTATTGTGATGAGAGACGCAAATTGGACAATCAGAGCGTTCTGATATCGGAACATGCTTGCAATGATCCGCGTCTTCATGAGGAACAAGTCGCTGCTCCAGTGAGCCAGGAGGCACGACGGAAGCATTGTGAAATATGGGATGAAGCCCGAATGCCAGCAAATGGCTCAGCACCAGGGAAAGGGCAATTGCTCTATTTGTTCTGTGATTCGTCATATTGCGCATGGGGCTTTTTTATGTTGACTATAATTCTATTCAAAGTCAAATCGACAGATTAGTTGTGCCGACTGGTCGGCAATTGCCGCTTGATTTGAGAATCAATGGGAACTCGCTCTAGTCATCAATCGTTACAATACTGTATGCTCTTCAACTGAGCTCATCATGTCTTCCTCGAAGAACCTCAAAATATTCGCTGTTGCTCTTCTTATATGCCAGCTGGCCAACCTTGCCTTTTGGCATCCGGCTCATATTGACTTTCCGTTCGCTTCAGGACAGTCTCAGACCAGAGTCACTGACCACAGCGATGCTGACCACTGCAAACACCTTCCGCTTGGAGAGCATTCGCAATGTGCAATTTGCCTGGCATCGCAAAGCAGAATCTCAATCGAGCCGTCCGCCGAGATCAACCTCGGTGTGCTCGAGCTCGTTGGCAGGTGTGTTGCAGAACATACTCTAACTTCGCAACAAAATCCTCTTTCTGATTCTTTCTATCGTCGCGGCCCTCCCACGTTCCTCGGTTAATTCCAGTTCCACATTCTGATTCTGGACGGTGATGGATTGCTCGATCATCACTGTAACCTTATTTCATAACCGAGGAGATATAAGATGCGGTCACTCAAGCTCGTTTCATGTCTGTTACTCTTCGCTGGAATCTTCTCCGTGCAGACGGCATTGGGTAATGAAGACGCTATATCAAGCACCATTCCAAGCGATGCGCGTGCCGACTCGACAGCAAGTGAGAAACTTCTTGTCTCAGCTCATCGGGAGGGCGACGATGCGTCCGCTTCCGATCCTGTCGATCATAAGGTCCAAGTGAGAGTCACAGTCACCGATGCCAGCGACAAAACGCCCATCGAGCTTGCACATGTTGTTATCAGGAGGGGGAACAAGTTCATCGCAGACGAAGCGACAAGCCCTGCCGGACAAGTCCGGTTCCGCGACGTCGAAGTCGGAACATACACCATGATGACGTGGTTCATAGGATATGCGACCAGAATTGACACGGTGACCATAGACGAAACTCATCTTCAATTTAATGTCGCCCTGCGTCCCCAGGAGATCAAGGGAGAAGGAGTCGAAGTCATAGCACAAAGGGGATTCGGGACATCACACATCGATGTGAAGAGCGCGAACCAGGTGTTCGAAGCAGAGACGTATCACGTACCGCCGACGGCCAGGGTAACGAACCTGATCCAGGAAAATGTCATGGGTGCAGCTCGTGCCCCAACCGGTGAGGTCCACGTCCGCGGCATGCACGGCGAATTCACTTACTACGTAGACGGGCTCCCGATACCCCTCGGGGTCTTCGGCGGATTGAATGAAGTCGTCGATCCGAAGGTCATCGATCGGGCAACATTCATCACCGGAGGTTTTCCGGCTGAGTACGGCGGACAGATGGCAGCGATCATCTCGTTGAACAACCGCGTGCCCACCGGAGCCTTTCACCTGGACGCAACAACCTACGGCGGGAGTTATTTGGTCTTCAACGGTACGAGCCCCTTCTCGCCCGGGCAGACGACAGCGGTTGGTGATACCCTCGGCTCCCGCGTGGGACCCTTTCGCGCGTTAAACTCCAACGGGCAGGATTTGTCGATCAGCGACCACATCGGGAAACTCGGCTACTTCATCTCAGGCTCCCGCCAGGAAACAGACCGTCGCATCGACTCTCCGGTTTCGAATATCTTCCACGATCATGGCTTCGATTATTTTGTCTACGGGAAGTTCGATCTCATCCTGAGCGACGAATCCTATCTGACAGCAAACATCAACTACGGGAAGACATATACTCAAGTGCCGTATGATTCATTGGAGGGGATCGCCTCGGATCTTCAAAACACATCCAACGCATTCCAGGCGGTGGCGTACTCGAGCATTCTGAACTCGAATCCCGAGCACGAATCAAATTTCTACCTTGGTGCGTACGCCCGGGAAGGCGGATTAGTGTATACCCCGGGATCCATCGATCCAGCAAGCTTCCAGTTTGCCGGAGATACAACGAATTCATACTTGTTGGCAGAGGACAGAAGTTTCACGACTTTGGGTATGCGAACAACGTTTGATGCGAGGCTCTCTCACCAATTCATGTACAAAGTGGGTCTGAGCTTCGCGAGCACGACGGGAACCGAGAACTTTACGTCACGCGATTCCAATCTTCAGCCGGGGCCGTCTATTCTCACGAACTTCGCTGGATCGGATTTTGGTGTGTTTGCTCAAACCGAGTGGCATCCTATGGAATGGACTGCATTTGAAGTCGGCGTTCGGTACGATCAGCATATTGCTCCCGACGTTCCGCTTCAAAGTCAGGTTAGTCCGAGGATCAAGTGGAGCTTCCTTATCGACGAGGATAACTCAGCCTACCTCTACTACGGTAAACTCTTCATGCCGACGAATGTCGAGGGGTTGAGGTCGATCGCAATCAATGTCAGTAATTCGTTAACTCCGACGCTCCCTGAACGCGACAACTTCTACGAGGCCGTCTTCACACACGTCTTCCCGTTGGGAGTTCGCAGCAAGGTTGCAGCATACTACAAGAGAAGCACACCCGGACTGGATGATCAAACGGTGGGATCTTCTGCAATCAAGACTCCGATTAACATCGCCCTCATGCGAATAACGGGGCTCGAGCTCGGGCTTTCCTACAGCGATGTGAATATTCCGTTGTCCGGCTTCGTCAACACTGCCCTGACACACGCATACGGAACCGGCGCGATCACCGGAGGGTTCCTGGATGTTGACGATGACGGGCCGGCAACCGATCTCGATCACGACCAGAGACTCTCGATCGTCGCCGGCCTGAACTATCAGCCGCAAAACTGGTTCATAAACCTTTCGGGCATCTACGGTTCCGGACTTACCAATGGAAATCCCAGCGGGGTTCCATTTCAAACGGGTCTGTTCGACTTCAACAATGCTCAGCACACTCCTCCTTCGTGGATTCTGAACTTGGCATATGGGTACACGATTCATTTGGCGGGAGGGGCCACACTTCAACCATCAATCTATATTACGAACCTCCTCAACCATGAACACCTGATCAAAGGTGCTTATTTCAGCGCGGCGAGCTGGGAGGAACCTCGCAATGTAGTATTCAAACTGTCGTATCACATCTGAGTTCGACAAGGGCACGATCAACAAGTTGCCTGTCATTCCATTCCTTGAAACCTGCTATCTAAGAGGTGTGTTGTATAGACGGGGCTGACTATTGCCAGGCCAGTCCCCGTCTACCCTCTTGCCGGATCGGTGCGTTGTTCGTAGATTCACAAGAAGAATCCACGTCTCGAGGAGAGCACCTACTATGCTCTGGTTCAAATGGGACCATCCCGTGCCTTAACTAAGCAAATAAGTTCTGGATCTCAGGATACCGGTGTATGACTCACATACAACAATTCCCGTTCCTTTCGCGTGCACATGGGTGTGGAGCGCGCGTGGTACAGCAGAATGACAAACGTACTTCCCTCATCCGTTGTATCCCTCGGCCGACCTTTTCTGGATTCCGTATTTGTGCTGCGACAGCGTTGCTAGCCTGGGCCTCAGCGTCGGTTAGTGTAGCGCAGAATCAGTTTGCTGAAGCTGCTTTGGCTGACAGCATTGTCGGCGATCAGGCACTAGGCGTTTCGTTCCTCAGGGTTGGAGATGTAAAAAAACATGGTGAGAACGGGTACGCGATGTCCCTGCAAAGTCTCGATGGAAGAATCAAACAGGCAACTGCCGGGGTTTCAATTTCTCCGAGCCGGGCAGTTGATTTGTCAGGATCCTACGGCGGCACCGTGAATCCCGATGATCCGGCGGCGGCCTCCTTGCTGAAAAACAGGGTGAAGGTTGATACCGTGACGGCCGGCGGTCTTCAGTTCCGCAGAGAATACTGGGCTGTGTATGCCGGAATGGGAGCCTGGGAGGGGATCATTCACTGTTATGCATTCAACAATGGCCAATACGATGTTCTGTCTTTGAATGCTGGCGTGATCCTGGGGAAGCCAGGCGACGATGTCGATGGAGAGAAGATGACCACTGAGCAATTGCAGGCCCGCATGGTCACTATCTTGAGTGATAGTCATGAGCCCGTTGTCAAAATGTTCAATGACCTCCTCTCATCGTTTCAGGTGCGTCACTAATCGATTAAAGGGTGAAGGATGTCACGGAGAATCGTTTTTCTCTGCTTGTTCTTGATGAGTACGGAGGGACTCCAGGCTCAGATCTCCCTCCCCGTCCAGGCAAAGGGGATGTGGATCTGGCAGCTGTGGACCGCGAATAGCGGTAACTTGAATGCAGTAATCGACAAGCTGAAAACTGTTGGAGTAACGTGGGCTGTCATAAAGATGGGTGACAGCGATAGTGATTACAACAGCAGCGGGAAGTCACTTTACAACTGGGCATCGGCGTACGGCGGAATGGACAGCGTTGTAAGCGTCTTTCACAGGAATGGCATCAAGATCATGGGATATCAGTATGTCTACGGTGCGGCACAGTACAAGCTTGGCCCGTCAGAAGCAGACATCGCAAACAGAATTTTGAGCGTGCACGGCATTGACGGGCTTGTGGTGGATGCCGAAATTCAGTACGACACATTATCAAGCCGGGTACTTGCCGCGCAAAGCTATATGGACAGTATCAGGGCGCACCATCCAAGCAGTTTTGTTGCGCTGACCTCCTGGGCGCGGGTTGCGAGTCACGCGACGTTTCCTTGGACTACGTTTCTCAGCCGGCTCGATGTCAACATGCCGCAAACGTACTGGGCAGCCCGGCCCACGACGCCTGCAACAGAACTCAGCAGAATGAGCAGTGACTTTACTACTTACACACAGACATGGGTGAACCAAGGTTATGCCGCGGCAGCGAAGCCCATTGTCCCAATTGGACAGGCAGAGTACTTTGGATATAGCAACAATGTCCAGGCTGGGGATATTTCCAGTTTCTGCAGCTTGTCCCAGACATCGTACCGATACCAGGGAGTGAGCCTTTGGGAATATACCCAGGTGAGCTCTTCGTTCGTTTGGGACGAATACACCGCGGCGTGGCAGCTGACCTCGGTCGCAGATCAGCGTGGTACGCCCAGCACCTATAGTCTTTCACAGAACTTCCCCAATCCCTTCAACCCAACAACTGTGATCGCTTATCAGATTGCCGCAGCGGGACATGTAACGCTGAAGATTTACGATCTGCTTGGCAGAGCAGTGAAAACCCTGATCGATGAACAGCAGAGTGCTGGAACTCAATCTGTAACATTCGATGCGAATGATTTATCGGCCGGAGTATACTTCTACAGACTTGAATCTGGAACATTCGTTGAGGCTAAGAAACTAGTCCTTTTGAAGTGATGGAAACGCGGCCGAGCTTGGTTCGTTCCCCTGCAACGTTATGCTGACGGAAATAGAATTCTGGAGGGCAATGCACGTTGTCACATGTTCGCAAATCACTCGCTGCAGCAAGCGTACTGAACACGGCGGTCTTTGTGATCGAAGGACTTGCTGGATATCGCGCTGGAAGCATGAGTTTGTTGATGGACAGCATTCACAATTTGTCCGATGAACTCGCGCTGGTGTGCCTCGTGCTTGCTTACACGGTCTCCCTGAAACTGTCCCGAAACCTTCAAAGGTTTGCCAATCTCCTGAACTCAGTTGGCTTGGTAGTTATCAGCGCTGTTCTCATTGTGCAGGCAATTGATCGAATCCGTCATTCTTCGCCAGTTCTCGCGTTGATTCCCGCCGTAGTCGGAGTGCTTGCCGCGATTGGAAACTGGTGTGTAGCGCGTGTCCTAAGGGATGTGCGCAATCAGAATCCGGCGATCCGGCTCGCATACATACACAATCTTGGTGATACGTACGTTTCCCTGGTGCCTGTTCTGGCGGGCGCTCTCGTCTGGGCCACCGGTCTTTTCGCCTTCGATCCGATCATTGGAATCGGGATAGCACTGTGGTTCATATGGTCGACGGTGCAGGAGGTTCGATCGTCCGGCGAACAGCTCCTGTGGCCAGAAGACGCCGTGTGCAAGCATCCGACAGTGCAAACGAAATAGAGACGTGATCGTGATTCGAAGACGAAATCTTCTGGTGGCAGTGACTCTCCTGGCTTTCTGTCCACATCCTTGTCTCGCCCAGGAACAGGTGCAGCGTCGATCATCCGTTCAGTCCATCAGAATGATTCTCGACCCACAGGACAAGCGACCCTCTGATACGAAGCCAGTCAAAAGCGGCACACCTCTCATTGCCCTGTCGCATCAGCACTGGAATCAGCTTTCGACGCAATCGAGGAGTGTAATCAATCAAGCGTTCCAGGTGGCCGCGACCCAGACGAGCAGGCTCAGTCCATCCGGCAGGTTTCGAATCCATTACGACACGACGGGAGCCAACACACCTGCGCTACTCGATCCGGTCCAACAGACCCCCGTTCCAAATACGTATGAGGCATACGTTGATTCCGTCGCCGCGGTCTTTGATTACTGCTGGCAAATCCAGATAGACTCGCTGGGATATAGACCTCCTGCACCACATGCCGGCGAGAGCGGGGCCGCGGAATATGATGTGTACATCCAGGATCTGGATGCATCGTTGTTCGGGTTCACCGAGTATGACGAAAGCATGCGCATCAATCCGGGTTCCGAGCCGGCGCGGTATTGGACTTACACCGTGGTCGACAATGATTATTGGGGATACCGGACGAACGGGATGAATGGGCTCCGTGCGACCGCTGCGCACGAGTTTCAGCATGCGATCCATCTTGGAGGATACGGTCTGTGGAGCAATCTCGACATCTATTTCTTTGAATTGAGCGCCGGTTGGATGGAGGGGGTAACATTTCCCGCGGTGCACGACTATTACTATGATGTATCGGAGTATTTCACTTCTTATCGCGACCTGCATGGTTCCCTGCCATTCTACTATTTCGGCTCGCGTTTCATCGGATCCGAGCGAGGCGTCTGGGGGCAATTCCTCAGCCAGAGGTTTGGCCGTGATGTCATAAGGGATATTTGGGAGCGTGAACTCAACGAGCCGATCCTGACGAGTATCAACGATGCCCTCCTGTCTCGGGGAACTGATTTCGAATCAGAGTTCGCGCTCTTCAGCTATTGGAATTACTTCACAGCAGATCGGGCGGACACTGTACATTACTACCATGAAGGAAGGCATTATCCCCGGTTCGTGTCAAATTCGACAGCCCCCCTTCTCATTGGAGGAACCGCTTCGGTATCCGGCCAGGCCTATGTCTTCTCCACAAGCTTCTATGATTTTCCCCTTGCAACCGACACGCTCACCGCCATTATAACAAACGTGGATCTTCCAGCAGCGGAGCAGTACGATTCCGATACCAGGACACTACAGCTGGTGATGGGAGCTTCTGTATCCGGTCTGCCTGCTCAGATGTTGCCGAATGGATTGAGAATTGGATTCGATGCTTCGGACAGGAACAAGTGGGTCGAGCGTTATCTCATGGCCTCCTCGAGGTCCGAGGTTGAGAAAATAGCTACCGATGCTGCACCGAATCCCATGCACCTTTCTCAGGCGGCCCGCCTCGCGCTACCGATGAATGAGCCGTTGAGCTCGTGGGGACAGATTTACTTTCTCAACAGCGCTTTGTCGTTGGATTACTCTGGTTCCTATTCGGTGGTCTCATCGAACGGCGGCCAGTATATCTTTGTGCCCTCCTCTGACTTGCGATCCCATCTTTCTTCTGGCGTCTATTTTGTTGTCGCCCAGGTTGGCAGCTCAACATACCGTTGGAAAGTCGCTATAATAAAATAGGTAAACGGACCGAAGAGGAATTGATTCTGCAGAAGGTCGTAATCTCACAAGAGAAATTACTCTGCCATGAGATGAGAAATAGACATGACTCGTTGGAGGGGCTTCTGATTAGGAAGGAGGTAATGATACATGATGGTGAACGCAAACTGTACTCTGTCGACGCGGAGGGCGCCTTCCTTGTTTTCGTTCCTGAGGGAAGTGTGTGACAATACGAAGATACAGAAAAGACCGGCACCTGATCGATGCCTGAAGGAGGAAGTAGTCGGGGCCAGAACAGGCGCCGGACAAAGATGCAGATCGATGCCCAGGCGCCCAGTCTGATCGGCCCTCTTGCTATCTTCCCCTTCCTCTTCCCGGTCTGCGTGTGATCACGCCGGATGTCCAGGTATCGTTGTCGGGATTCACATCCGGAAGGACACGTTCGG
>DATJQB010000054.1:0-3235 GCA_035506075.1 Bacteroidota bacterium
ATGGATCCAAACCGCGTTGTGGGCTATCTGGGCCGTCCCGCGGTGCTTTCGGCCAGAAAGCAGCGGATGGCAGAAGAGCATGATCGGGCGGGGTGGCTGGGTGCGAGGTTCTCGCCCGATACATTGTAGACAATCCTGCAATGCTGATTTCCCGGACTCATCAAATCCAGTTCTGTAATCTCGGATGTCCGATTAGGGGGGGGATTGGCCTGCATCGCGAAATGCAAGTGGATTGGCTTTTTCGCCATAGCCGCAGCTCATGGAGCAACTGTCGCGCTTGCCGGCCAATTTGCTGACGCACCTCTGCGTGACTTCGTTCTCGACAATTTCTGCGGATGCGCGATGGGGTAGAAACAAAAACCCCGACGCGCACCGTGAGCGTCGGGGTCAGGGAGGTTGTAAAAAGGCTGCCAAGGATGACAGCCTCTTTATTCCTAACGCCGGAAGATCAAAGTTCGTTCCTTCGCCACAAAAAAAAATGGCCGAACACGATGGCTGGGCCACTTGCACAACAACGATTTCCGGTTTCACCACGCACTGCTCTCTAGTGCCACTACAAATAAGAAATCTCGTGATTGGGGCCTCAACCTATTCAAGAAAGGCAGTAGTGCCTGCCTCCAGAACAGATACCGATTTTGAAGACACAAGAGCACTTATTGGAGGCGGCACTAGTCGAAGATACGCCCCCGCCGGAATCGCCACACGCTCACGATGTTTACCAGGCCGCCTATTCCGAGCAGTACTCCGATATGAAGAAGTATGGAGGATGTTCCCACGCCCCGCCACAAAACCTCAAGAAACCCATTCATCGCCCAATAGACAACGGTTAACTTGCTGAAGAACTGAACCGTGGTCGGCATCATCGACGTCGGAAACCAGGCACCGCCGACTGCGCTCATGCTGAGTATCAGCAATGTCCCAAGCCCCTGTGCCTGCTGGCGTGTTTGAGAAAGAGATGCGAGCAGCATGCCGAACGACGTACACGCAATCGACGCCGCGACAATGATAAGAAGAAGATTGAAAAAATTGGCGAAAATATCGACCCGGAACAGGATCCATCCGGCGAAAAACATGAACAGCAACTGGCCGATGCCAAGCGTCATGTTGAAGAGGTACTTACTCCAGAGAATGTGATCCCGAGAAACAGGGGACGTGAGCAACCGGAGCATCACCCCCGATTTTCTTTCATCGAACAGCGAAGAAGACGCCGCGGTGAGCGTGAACAACAAAAATGTCATTGCCCATCCGCCGATGCTCCTTGTTGTCCACGGATTCTTCAGCTCCTTCCCAATGAGCTGTTCCTTCTCGAAATGAACGATGTTCTCCATGAAGTTTGAGCGTTTCATGGCGGAGTCGGCACCCGGTGAGCGAGTCGCAGAAGGATTCGGGTTCAGAAGAACAGCGGTGTCTATTTTGAAATATCTGCTCACAAGCGCTGCGGCATCACGCCTGAACTTGGCACCGGCCCCCTTGCCCAAGTACCGCTCCGCTTGCCGATATCCGGACTGCTGAAGGAGCGTTGGCACCTGGCTGAACACCGCTTGCTGGATCAATCCCTGCACGACCTGCATCTCAATCTCGTTCTTGGGATCATAATAGAAATTGAGCTTCAGTCCCGGCGAGGTATCCGTGTAAGCATCCAAAGGAATCACAAGAGCGGCCGTGGCTTTTCCGTTCCTGACAAAATCCTTGATCGACGCGGTGTCGAAGACAACTTGTCGTCCCGCATCATCCTTGTAGGCTTTCACAATGCGGAGAGCTTTCACAGTGTCGAGGCTCGACTCGATCTGATGCCCGACGCGGGAATCGCTCAGGTTGAGAACCGCCACCATGACACCCTGCACGTCGCCGCCGGATCCGCTGAACACAGATCCGAAAATCGACATGAGCACAAGCGGCACGGCGAATGTGAGTGCGACCGCGACCTTGTCGTTAAAGAAGATCCGGTATGAATTGCGGAAAAGCCTGAAGACCTGTTTCAATCTCTGAGTTTCCTTCCCGTAAGATGGAGGAAGAGCGCCTCGAGTGTCGGGCGCTGCAGTTCAATCCAGCGATACTTGATGCCGCACGATTCCATCTTCGAAAAGAACTTCGAAAGCGAGAATCCTGCACCAGGTTCCAACTCGAAATGGTCGTTCACATCGAGAAGAGCGCCGAACTCGCGGAACACCGGTTCTTGTTCAACGGTCGACGGGTTCTTCGTGATCAGTATTCTTTCTTCAAACGGCAGCAACTCCAGCAGCTCGTCTGTTGATCCCAACGCAATGATCTTTCCGTGATCGATAATCCCGATTCGGCTGCACAACCGCTCAGCCTCCTCCATGTAGTGGGTGGTGTATACGATCGTCTTGCCGTTCTTGTTCAGAGAAACGAGAAAATCAAAAATCGCGTTGCGCGATTGAGGGTCGACACCGACGGTCGGTTCATCGCACAAAAGGATTTCCGGTTCGTGGAGAAGGCTCGCGATCATGTTGAGCCGGCGCTTCATTCCGCCGGAGAACGTCTTCACCCTGTCTTTCCGTCTCTCGAACAATTCGACGGCCTTCAGCTGGATCTCGATACGCTCATTCAGAGTCCCGGAGGGAATGTCGAACAGCGAACCGAACGCTCTGAGGTTTTCCAGTGCGGTCAGTTCGTCGTACAGGGCGAGCGACTGAGGGACAAATCCGATGCGTTTCCTGATTTCAAGGTTCGCCCGGGTCACAGGACGATCGCCGAGCGTGATCGTACCCGCGTCGGGGTTCAGGTAGCCGACGAGCAGATTCATCAGCGTCGTTTTTCCTGCACCGTTGGGGCCGAGCAATCCAAAGAACTCCCCCTGGCGGATCTCCAGCGAGAGCGCATCCAGTGCAACCACCGAAGCGTACGTCTTTGTGACTTCGCGAATAGCAATCATTGTGTCGTTCTCAATTAATCGGAGCGATTGTCGTGCCGTGACTGCAGGGGACCCCGGGTGGGTACTGGGAATCGTTGATCCACGCGGGTTATTGACTTACACTGAAGCGGTATACGCCGCTCCCCACGTCGAAGACCTCGGCCTGATCATGCCTGCCCAAATACTTCACCCCTGAAGCTTTTGCTGCCGCGACACCACTCTCCAATATCTCACCTTTCCCGGCTGCCGGTATGTGCACCTCTGCTTCCGCTCCCACGGGAACTTCGACCTCCAGGGTGAAGCTCTTTCCGAGGCGTTGCCAGTTGGATTGCACGCGGCCTCGCACCGTTTCGATGCTGA
>DATJQB010000055.1:0-7325 GCA_035506075.1 Bacteroidota bacterium
CAACTCTTTTCCGTTCGATCGTTCTCCGCTTGGCGGGTCTGGGTTCTTATGATTTCTTTACGTATCACGGACCTCTTTTTACCCTGCTTTAATTGCGGCTGGGACAGATCTGCTGCACATTAAGCACCGAACAACGGAACGACCCGGTCTCAATCGGTCCTCAGGAAGACAACGGGCAAACCATCAGGCAAGTGTGAGGTTCTCTTATGTTTCTGAAATCTCTTCGCACGTCAGTTATCGCAATCGTGTTGTTCACGGTTCTCACGGGATTCATCTATCCACTCCTCGTCACCGGGATCGCTCAACTCGTCTTCCCGGGGAAGGCGAACGGCAGCATGCTGAAGAAGGATGGGAAGGTGATTGGATCGGAACTGATCGGCCAGGCGTTCAGCAGCCCGAAGTACTTCTGGGGTCGGCTGTCAGCGACCGTGCCATATGCGTACAACGCTGCGTCTTCTTCTGGATCAAATTACGGTCCACTCAATCCGGCGCTTCTCGATGCGACCGGGAAGAGAGTGAAGGCTCTGCAGGATGCCGATTCGCTGGGCGCCAAGAGTATTCCGGTCGATCTGGTGACGGCGTCCGGGAGCGGTCTTGATCCTCATATCACCGTGGCTGCTGCGCTCTACCAGGTACCGAGAGTCGCCCGGGCGAGGCACCTCAAGGAAGAGACCGTCAGGACGATGGTGGAGCAACAGACAGAAGGCCGGACGCTGGGATTTCTCGGTGAGCCGCGTGTGAATGTTCTCAAACTGAATATTGCACTTGACGAACTGAAATCAACTTCGGAGGCACAATGATCATGGACCTGGTCTATCTTGGAGTCGTCGTCGCCTTCTTTGTGCTCACGTGGGGCCTCATGAAGATGTGTGAAGTTCTTCAGAGAGACGGAGGTAATTCATGAACTGGTTCTATCTTCTCTCGGGCGTCATCTCGCTCGGACTGCTGATCTATCTCTTCGTAGCGTTGCTTAAGCCGGAGATCTTCGAATGACATTCAATGGAATTCTTCAAACCGTGTTCTTTATGGTGGTGCTCATTGCACTTGCCAGGCCGCTGGGTGCGTTTATGGCGCGAGTGTATCAACGGGAACGAACGTTCCTGGATCCACTTCTCGGACCCGTGGAACGCCTGATCTATCGGCTCGCCCGGATCAATCCGGATGAAGAAATGGATTGGAAGGACAACGCCGTTGCGATGCTTCTCTTCAACGTCGTCGGACTCTTCGTCGTGTACGCGTTGCAGCGCCTTCAGTACGTTCTTCCGTGGAACCCGCAGGGCTTGAGTGCCGTCAGCCCCGACTCTTCATTCAACACAGCGGTGAGTTTTGCGTCGAACACGAACTGGCAGGGATACGGCGGCGAAACCACGATGAGCTACTTCACGCAGATGGCGGGGCTTACGGTGCAGAATTTTGTTTCTGCAGCGGGTGGCATGGCAGTGCTTGCTCTTTTCATCCGCGGCATCGCGCGTCACTCGATGAAGACCCTCGGAAACTTCTGGGTCGATCTTACCCGGAGCACACTCTATATTCTGCTCCCGCTCGCGTTCGTGCTCGCGCTCGTACTCGTGTCCCAAGGCGTCGTTCAAAATCTCTCGCCGTACGCGACTGTTTCAATGGTCGAGCCTACTGCAGATACCAGTGGTGCAAAAGTAACGGAGCAAGTCATCGCCCTGGGCCCGGCAGCTTCGCAGGTAGCCATCAAACAGCTGGGGACAAATGGTGGTGGGTTCTTCAATGTGAATTCAGCGCATCCACTGGAGAATCCCACACCATTCTCGAATTTTCTTGAGATGCTGTCGATCCTCCTCATCGCTGCCGCACTGTGCTACACGTTTGGTGTCATGGTGGGAGATACTCGGCAAGGCTGGGCGCTCCTGGCGGCGATGACGATCATCTTTGTCGTATTTCTCGCTGTCGCTACGTGGGCGGAGCAGAGCGGGAACCCCGCGTTCACAGCGATGGGGATCGATCAGCATGCGAGTGCGCTGCAGGCAGGGGGCAACATGGAGGGGAAGGAGGTCCGCTTCGGCATCGTGAATTCGACAATCTGGGCAACCGCGACCACCGCCGCGTCAAACGGCTCCGTGAATTCCATGCACGACTCGTACATGCCGCTCGGTGGGATGGTCACCCTCGTGATGATGCAACTGGGCGAGGTAGTCTTTGGAGGTGTCGGATCTGGTTTGTACGGAATGCTCATCTTCGTGATCGTCGCTGTCTTTGTAGCCGGACTCCTTGTCGGGCGCACGCCGGAATATCTCGGCCACAAGATCGAATCCTACGAAATGAAAATGGCGTCGCTTCTCATCCTGATCATGCCCCTGACAGTTCTCGGGTTGACTGCGCTCGGACTTCTTCTGGATGCAGGCAAAGCGAGCATCGCAAACCCCGGCGCGCATGGCTTCAGCGAGGTGCTCTACCTGTTCACCTCGCAAGGAAACAACAACGGAAGCGCGTTCGGCGGGATCAGCGCGAATACGCCGTTCTATAATCTCACTGGCGGCATTGCGATGCTCATCAGCCGATACTGGCTTGCAGTTCCAACGCTCGCGCTCGCCGGCTCTCTTGTGAAAAAGAAACTCGTCCCCGTATCGGAAGGGACGCTGCCGACACACACGCCGCTGTTCGTGTTCTGGCTGATCGCCGTTGTGATTATTGTCGGTGCGCTCAACTTTCTCCCCGCTCTCGCGCTGGGACCGATTGTCGAACACTTCATGATGGTGCAATAACATGGCGACTCAAACGAAGAAGGATGAAATGAACACGGGAGCACAAGCGTCCCAGCAGTTGAAGAAGCCAGTCGGGCTGACAAGTGGTATGTACCGTCGTGCCGCAGTCGATTCTCTTTTGAAGCTCAACCCCCGCGCAATGCTGAAGAACCCTGTGATGTTCGTGGTTGAGGTGGGAAGCGTCCTGACAAGCGCCTTGTGGATCCAGGCGCTGCTGGGTGGAGGCGAGGCACCTGCATGGTACATCGGCGGTGTGTCTCTCTGGCTCTGGTTCACGGTTTTGTTTGCCAACTTCTCCGAAGCGCTGGCAGAAGGGCGCGGCAAAGCACAGGCGGAGGCGTTGCGCCGCGCACGCAAAGACACGACGGCAAAACTTCTTCAGAAGCCAAAACACGACTCCGCGTTCTCCCTCGTCTCGTCAGCCTCGCTGAAACAGCATGACGTCATGCTTGTCGAAGCGGGCGACATCATCGCAGCCGATGGGGAAGTGGTCGAAGGCGTCGCTTCCGTGGACGAAAGTGCAATCACGGGGGAGAGCGCACCTGTCATCCGTGAATCGGGAGGTGATAGGAGCGCAGTCACCGGCGGCACAAGGGTTCTGTCCGACTGGTTAGTGGTGCGCGTGACAGCCGATCCGGGCGGCGGCTTCCTGGACAGAATGATCAAAATGATTGAAGGTGCCAAGAGGCAGAAAACGCCCAATGAGATTGCACTCAACATCCTTCTCGCTGCATTCACAATTATCTTCCTCGTTGTGTGTATTACGCTCTTGCCGTATTCATTGTTCAGTGTTCAGGCGGCAGGTCACGGTGTCCCCGTCTCGCTGACAGTGTTGGTGGCACTTCTTGTCTGCCTTATTCCGACGACGATAGGTGGACTGCTGTCCGCCATCGGCATCGCAGGGATGGATCGTTTGATCCGACATAATGTGATCGCGACCTCAGGCCGCGCCATTGAGGCGGCGGGAGATGTCGACGTCCTGCTCCTTGACAAGACCGGAACTGTGACACTCGGCAATCGCATGGCCACCGAGTTTACTCCGGCTCCGGGAGTCACGAAAGATCATCTCGCTGACGCAGCGCAACTTGCCTCGTTGGCGGATGAAACGCCGGAAGGGAGATCGATCGTCGTCCTCGCGAAAGAAAAATATGGCCTGCGTGGGCGCGACATCAACGACATCGCCGCGCATTTTGTACCGTTTACAGCACAATCGCGCATGAGTGGTGTAGACATCCAGCCTGATGGCAAAAACGGGCGGCGCATGATCCGAAAGGGCGCAGCGGAGGCGATCAGGACGCATATCGAAGGGCTTGGGGGCTCGTTTCCCCCGTCGGTGCAACAAGTGGTTCAGGAAATCAGCCGTCTGGGTGCGACACCACTGGTCGTCGTCGAAAACAAGGACGTCCTGGGCGTCATTCACCTGAAGGACATCGTGAAGGGGGGAATCAAGGAGCGGTTCGCCCATCTGCGAAAGATGGGAATCAAGACCGTGATGATTACCGGGGATAACCGTCTCACTGCGACCGCGATAGCCGCTGAGGCTGGCGTGGACGACTTTCTTGCAGAAGCGAAGCCGGAAGACAAGCTGAAGTTGATTCGCGACTATCAGAAGGGCGGCAGACTTGTCGCTATGACCGGCGATGGAACGAATGACGCGCCGGCGCTGGCGCAGGCAGATGTCGCAGTTGCCATGAACACCGGAACCCAGTCGGCTCGTGAGGCCGCGAACATGATTGACCTCGACAGCAATCCGACAAAGCTGCTTGAGATCGTCGAGATCGGAAAACAGCTTTTGATGACCCGCGGAACACTCACGACGTTCAGTATCGCGAATGATGTCGCGAAGTACTTTGCCATCATCCCCGCGGCGTTTGCTACGACCTACCCCGCGCTGAACGCACTCAATATTATGGGGCTGGCATCGCCGCAAAGCGCCATCCTTTCCGCAGTTATCTTTAATGCCCTCATCATCGTTGCATTGATACCGCTGGCGCTCAAAGGAGTGAAGTACCGGGCAGTGAGTGCAGTACAACTGCTGCGCACGCATCTTCTTATCTACGGTGTGGGAGGCATCATTGCGCCCTTCCTCGGGATCAAGCTCATCGATATGCTGCTGAAGGGAATGAACCTGATATGACCCGGTTGAACGTCGAATACAATCCTGTCGGTCGGCTGCGCAGAAACTTCACATCTCTCTTCGTCCTGATCACTGTTTCTGTTGTCCTGGCAGCTGAGCCATCGGGCATTCGTTGTGGCAGCGGACATTGCAACACATCAATATTCCATCACAAGAGACACATTTCTGTGGAAAGGATGCAATGAAACAGTTTCTTCTCATGCTTTTGTGCTCCATGTCCTCGGTTGGTTTCGCACAGCAGGACACGGCGAAGTCGGTGCAGGCAAATCAACCTGCCGCCGTTCCGTTTGCGTTTGGCGACTTCTCATGGCTCAACGGCAACACAAGGCAGAACTCATCCATCTTCGATTCAAAATACTTCACAGCCGAGTTCCGCGCCGATATTTCGTATATCGAAGACTTCAACCAGCCGATGGATCACACACTCTCCGGGACTTCGGAAAGCGGCCGGACCAGTGAGGTTCAGGTCCAGCAGCTCGGCATTGGCGGAGATTTTCACGTGGGACACGCGCTGGGACGACTCATGACACAGTTCGGCATGTATTCCACCATGACGCCAAGGAACGACGCAAGTCCTGCTCGAGGCCAATGGGACCTGGCAAACGCTTATCGATACATATCCGAAGCGTACGGCGGTTATCACTGGGACGTGATGAACGGTATCAATTTCGAGGCGGGCATATTCATGTCATATGTCGGATTGTTCGGCTATTACAATTTCGATAACTGGGCCTACCAACCTTCATACGTTTCGTCCAACACGCCATGGTTCTTCAATGGCGTGCGTGTGCAGATCTATCCAAGCGACAAGCTCAAAATCGAGCCATGGATCATCAACGGATGGCAATCGTACGGGATGTTCAACCATTCGCCGGGTGTCGGGTTTCAGGTGTTGTGGCGGCCCAGGGAAAGCGTCTCTCTTTTGTCCAACGGCTACTATGGTCACGACTGGCTTGGGATTCCGGATCGCATGAGAGTCCATAGCGACAACAGTCTGGAAATAAAGTACTACGATGACCCATCGAAGACCCTTGACAAGGCGGCGTTTTCCATCACGGGAGATATCGGATGGGAAAGTGGCGGCGGCGTCAGTGGTTTCACCGACGCGCCGGGTTCTCCGGCTCAGTACTTTGCGGGAGGTATGATCTACAATCGCGTGTGGTTTGATCATGATCGGTTCGCTGTGACACTCGGCGGCGGAGGAATTACCAATCCCGGCCGCTATCTCGTGCTCATGCCCCCGATCAATGGCGCAACGGCGTTTTCAGGATCGAAGTACTTCACCGAAAATCCCGGTGATCAATTCAAGGCGTGGGATTGCTCGATCACTTTCGACTACATGCCGGATGACTGGACTACGTTCCGAGTCGAATTCAATCATCGCGAATCGAACGTTCCGTATTTCGCCGGCAGCGGTGGAGTGACGCCTCCGGGTGGCAACATTGGCTCTCCAGGCTCTGGTGTTGACAACTGGGCGCCCGATCTTCGCAAAACAGAAAGTCGCATGTATGTTGCACTGCTGGTGAAATTCTAGCTCACAAGTACCCTCTTCTTCATGTCGTAGAGAGGTTTGGCTGTGAATTGCGACTCGTGCTTCGGTGGCGCAGAAGTGCCCCATCCTGGTTCCGACGGGAGATGCGAGCGTCCCATGCTTTGCACGCGCGGGAACGATCAGTGCACCCTGCGGACAGACAACGACCGGAATCGCTGCGGGCTGGCTGCCGGGCCACGTAAAGCCGCAAGCGCATCTCGTGTTTGCCGCTCTCGTGCGGTTCCAGTTCAGTTCATGCCATAAGAAGGATACGCAGAATGTCTGATCTCTTCGTCCCCTTTGTTCGTGTGTCGATCCGCGCGCTTGTATCGTTGAAAGTGGTGGACCGACGCACCATCAGGTCGCTCGCATTCGACCGACTTCAGTCAAGACTGTTTCAGATTCCGGAGGTGCAGGCGCTTGCTGTGCAGGGTTTCGCCGGCTTGAACGGGTCTGCCCCCGCATCCCGGCAGTTCGAGGTCACGGTGCTGACGACCTGTGAACCGACACCGATCCTCATTGATGACATCGGTCGCATTGTTTCCGACATAAACGAATTGTACACTGCAGACTTGAAGGCGCACGTCAAGCCACGTGAAGTCAGCATCTGTGCCAGCGGATCCTGAGTTTCTCTGCTCGAAGCTCGGAAGTTTGCCAGGACCAATCCCAAAAATGCGATGTTCTCATTTCCGCAGTTCCTGCATTCGCGGTACTTGCCTGCCCCGATGCCCTGCGTCGGGGGCGTTCTTGCCCGCCTCTCTGTCCTGAATCGAGGCCGGTTGGTATGGATTTCTCATTGCCGATGGACATCTCCGCTACTCGCCGGAAATGATTCTGGAATCATTTTATTCCTTCAGAGTGATCTCTGCCGTTTCATGCTCAGCCGACTCTCAGTTCGTGCTCCATCCGGCATACAACTCCGATC
>DATJQB010000056.1:0-20623 GCA_035506075.1 Bacteroidota bacterium
GTCGGCAATCATTTGAATTCGGTGTATTCGCGCGCGCTGATCGAAATTGCCTATAATAAATATGGTAATACGAAAATCGTTTTCAACCGAGTCGTGTATCAACTCTTGCAGGCTGACGAAAATGTTTACGCCTACTACATGACAATGCATTCGTACGATGACCCGCACTCGACTCGACTGGATGAACCCTTCATTTCGAGTGTACAGGGAGGTGTCGGGTTGGTTGGTGCGTACACGCTTGACTCACTTGTACACATATTGCCAGAGAATTTCGTGTTTGATCGATATTGATCTAGAATCGATCAAAATTGAGGGTGACCACAATTCGTGGTCGGTAGGTCCTACATTGACCATTCTGAGCGAACAATATCGGTTTTTACTTTGTACCGAAGCTGCCGCACGCTCGATTGGATATGTGCAGGGCACCGCTCGAACTTTGGTTACCGTGAATGGTCCGCGTCTTTGGGTGACTTGATCGGGGGTAGGGTGGTCGAAGCGAACAGAGTCATCTCTTCGTTTGTCATTTCGGGGAGCGAAGAGGCGAAAAATCTACCAATCCGGCATCATCGGATTTCTCGCTCCCGCCAGCGTTCGGGTAACATCGATGGTAGGTAAGCTATCAGCTATCAGCGGTTAGCGATCAGCCATCAGCTAATAGCTAGCAGCTAACAGCTAACAGCCATCTGCAATCTGCCAACCGCTATCTGCCGACTTCATACTACCTACTACTCAATACTTAGTACTTAATACTTAATACTTAATACTTAATACTTAATACTTAATGCTGCTTACTGCACCTTATTACCAACCGACCCCCCACCACCTAAATCCTCTCGCACTCCTGCGCACGAATCCAACCGACTTTTCCATCGGCCAGGATAATCTTCACCCAATCGCCGAGCGAGTCGCTCAACTTCACCTTTAGGCCCTCGTGAACCACGAATGCGTCGAGGCTCTGGGCATCGGGGGACGTCTTCGCGGTGGCGACCGACGTGACAACGATAGCGTCGTTATGAGAACGGGCATCGGCAAACTGCGTTACAAGCAGGATTCCGGATGGGACGAGAAGCACAAGCGATGCGACGGTGAGATTGCGGAAAAGGCGGTGGACAAACGGGCTCGATAAAAGATAGAGCGCAGCGAGACTAGAAAACAGGACGAGCCAGCTCAACACAAAGATCCAGATCGTGGACGTCAGCGGTACGTAGGACGAAACCGTTCGCAGCCACTCGATGAAAAACAGTTCGGGGAGCGGCTCAATGCGATCCGCCGTCTTGAGGTTGACAAGCTCGAGGTTATGCCTGATGTCGGGGTCGTTCGGACGGAGACGCAACGCGCGCTCGTAGGCAAGGATCGCCGGCGCGGTTTTGCCGAGCCGGTAGTACGCATTGCCGAGGTTGAAATAAATCGCGGCGCTCCCGACCCCTTGCCGCAGAATGGCTTCGTACGTCACCGCCGCCATGTCGAACTTGCCGTCGCGGTAATAGCTGTTGGCCCGTTCGAATTCGTCTGCTGCCGTTTGTCCGGACGCGGTCCAGGCAAACATTCCAAGAGCTGCGATAACGAGGAAACAAAGTCGGATCTTCATGCTTTCTTGCTGTACGTTCGTTCAACGCTGTTGATGATGCCGGCTGCCGCATCGAGGAGCTCGGTGCGCGCTTCCTTTGTATCGGAGGAAGGCGCGAATCTCGCGAACTCGGCACGGTCAATGCACGACCGGAGCGTCTGGATTGTATCCTGCGGGACATGGTGCTGTTCGAGGAGCGACGCGGCCTGGTCGATTGTGAGCGCCGCCTTCTCGAGGTGAAGCTTGTCCTCGAGGTACGCCATGAGCGCTTTCGAGATTTCCGCGTGATAACTCTCTGTGTTCCCCTGCGAAAGAAGTTTGCGTGCGAGCTTGAGGCGTTTCGCTGCTTCGCGGCCCGCCTTCGCAAACCGGAGCTGATCGACTTTGCCGGAGCGCTTGTCCTGCCGCTTCCTGTAACCGAACGCCCCGAGAAACGCCACCGGCGGCAGGGCGAACAGGGCAATCACCCAGTTGTTCAACAGGAGTGATTCACCGACCGGCTGAAGCTCACCCATCGTCAGCTTGAGGAAGCGAATGTCTTCGCCGAGAAGCTTGATATCCGATTTCGACGCGATCGACGCCCCGCCGCTGACATCTTTTCCCTGCGTGACTGTAAAATCGAACTTCGGTGAGCGCAGCACGCTGTACGCGCCGCGATCGAGGTCGAAGTACGGGAAGGCGATCGGATCGATGGATCGTTCCCCCGCATTGCGCGGAATGATGAGATATTCCGCGGTCTTCTTTCCCCTGATGACACCGCCGTCGCGCGTGATCTCATCGGAAATCTTCGGGTCGTACGCTTCGAAATCCGCAGGCAGGTTCGGCTTTGGGGGATTGAGAAGCTTGATGTTGCCCGAGCCGGTGATCGTCAGCCGCAGCGTGATCGGATCGCCGGTCTTTACTTCCTTCTTGTCGACGGTTGCGGAGAACGTGAACCGGCCGACAGCGCCGGAGAATCCGGCCGGCGGATTGCCGGGGAGCGGATCGACAGTCAATGTCAGCGGGTTCGACTTAAAATCCTGCTCGACAGTCTGCATCCTTGAAAAGAACGGATCGTTGAAGAACGAGTCGAACGGGTCGTTGCTCTTCTTGCGCGACTGCACCTGGTAGGCGCAGCGGACTTCGAGAGGAGAAATCTCGAGCTTCCCGCTTTGAGTGGGGAAGAGTGCCGTTTTGCGGATCGTGGCAACCCTGTACTGTTTCCCCTCATAGTTCTCCGTCGTCAGCGTCGGTTGCTTTGGTGCTTCAATCTCCTCCGCCCAGAAGCCCTGGTACACGGGTGCTTTCGCAATATCGTAGCCGTTGACCGACAGACGCGGGTTCATGTACAGCTTGTAGGTGATTGTTACGGGCTCCCCTTGTTTCACCCGCGCCCGGTCCGCAAACGCCCGGATGAGAAGGTTGTCGCCGATGTTTTGAGGAGCATCTGATTCGGCTTGCTGCGACTTCGGTTTTCCCTGCACCACCTCGATGGCGATCGGTTTGGTCTGGAGCGTGGTGCCCTTGTAGTCGATGCTCGCCGCGCCGATCGTGTACTTGCCGACCTGCTGCGCGTAGAGGTAATAGGTGTAGGAAACGGAGCCCGACATCTGTCCGTTGGTGAACTGCATGTTCGTCGACTGGTTCGGTCCGCTCAGCACGACGAACGGGGAAAAATTCGGCGCTTTGAAATTCTTGATCCCGTTCACGTCGGTGCCGGAGACGGTGAAGGAGACTTCGAAACGATCCCCCGTGCCGACACTCGAGCGGTCGACAGCAGCAACGAAGGTGCCGTTCTGCGCCGCTGCGGTCAGCGTGAAGAAGAGAAAGAGCACGATATGTGCGAACGGTCGTCTCACTACCAATCCTTCTCGATGATGATTTTTGCGGCGGCCCGTTTGCGCAGCTGTTTCTGAATGTCCTTTTCGTTGTTCCGAAGAGCGTCGAGAATCCGCTCGGCCTGCTGCTTCGGCATCTGGTTCTTCTGTTGCTGCTGATTTTGCTGATCCTGTTGCTGCTGCTGAGGAGGCTGCTGCTGGTTCTTCTGGTCCTGCTTGTTCTGGTCCTGTTTGTCCTGGTTCTGCTTGTCCTTGTTCTGCTGCTGATCCTGTTTGTTCTGGTCCTTCTTATCCTGCTTGTTTTGCTTGTCCTGCTTTTTCTGGTCCTGTTGTTTCTTCAGCCGGTCCTTTGTAAGAAGGTAGTTGTACCGCGCCTCTTCGTCCTTCGGGTCCAGTCTGAGTGACCGTTTGTACGACTCAAGACTTTCCTCGAGCTTGTTCGCCTTGAAGAACGTATTGCCGAGATCGTACGTGGCCATTTCCTTGTCGGCGGTTGTCTTGGATGCTGCGAGCCGGTTGGCGTACATGCGTCCCGCTTCATCGGACCGCTGTTGTTTGTAGTAGGCGTTCCCGAGGTTGAACTGCGCTTCACGCGAGGAGGTATCTTTGGCGAGGGCTTTCTTGTATTCCGTCTCCGCGTCGGCAAATTTTCCCTTGTCGTACGCCTCGTTGCCGGTTGCGATGTGCGATCGGACCGTCTGGCCGGATGCCGCTGCGACGAACAAGAGCAGGAGCAGGGGAAGGGCGCGTGCGACGGGCAGCAGGCGCATGAAACGGGTCAGCAGTTTCCCGCGGCGCTCGGAGAGCATGAGCTCAATGGCGAGGAGCACAACGCCGAGTGTGAGCGGGTACATGAACTGGTCTTCGAATCCTGTCACCTGGAGGCTTCCCATTTCTGTCGTCTGCAGCGAGGCAAGTTCCTTGTGGATTTCATCGATTTCATTCCCGGCGTTGGTCGCCCGGCGGTAACTGCCGCCGGTTGCAACGGCGATTTGCTGAAGTGCGGATTCGTCGAGTTTCGTGAGGACAATGTTGCCGGCCCTGTCATGCTTGTAGTCTACGCGTTCCCCGTTCGGGCCGTAGATTGGAATGGGGTTCCCCTCGGGAGTGCCCATGCCGATCGTATAGACACGGACGCCGGCTTTGCGGGCGTTTTCAACCGCTCCCGCGACGTCACCTTCCGTGTTTTCGCCATCGCTGACGACGACGATGGCTTTCTGTGTCGGGAGATCCTTGCGGAACGACTTCAACGCCACGTCAATCGCGCTGCCGATCATTGTTCCCGGGATTGGGACAGCCTCGATGTCGACAGCATTAATGAACAGATCGGCGGCAGAGTAGTCGGCCGTGAGCGGGAACTGGACGTACGCTTCGCCGGCAAACACGACGAGCCCAACCCGGTCCCCCTGCAATTTACGCAACAAATCGGAAACATCGCGCTTCGCTTTTTCGAGGCGGCTCGGACGGATGTCCTCGGCCTTCATGCTGAGCGAGACGTCGAGCGCGATGAACAGGTCGATCCCTTCCCGTTTCACCTCTTCAAGCCTCGTCCCGACCTGCGGATTGGCGGCCGCGATCAACAGGCAGGCCAGTGCGAACAGCAGGACCGCCTGTTTCGCTGTTCTCTTGGCGGTGCTGGCGCCCGGGGTCAGCTGTGCAACGAGCTGCTCCGACAGGAACTCGCGGAGGATCTGCTTCCTCCGGTAGTGAAGGAAGAAGAACACCAGGGCAAGTGCCGGTATCAGCAGCAGGGCCCAAAGATATTCAGGATGTGCGAAACGGAGCATCGTAGCGTCTAGCGGTTAGCCATTAGCTGTTAGTTCTTCAAAGACAGTTTCCGGATGAAACCGTTAAGCATCTTTTTGATTTCGGTCAGTTCCTGCTGCAGCGAATGATATTCTCCATCGGTCAGCAACCGGAGATCATGCGACAGCAGAAGATGGTACTCGAGCTCGGCCCCGGAGCCGAGTGCCACGACGAGGAATCGGCAAAAATCTGCATCACTCTTTCGACCACATCCCTCGGCGATATTTGCTGCAATCGAGCTGCTTGCTCTGCGCATCTGGCTGGTGAGGCCGTACAATTCTTCTTTAGGAAATGTCCGCGTCACCCTGTAGATCTGCAAAGTAAGACTGTGAGCCCTTACCCAAACCTTCAACTGGCGGAAGTCTTTCATGATTCAAACTCCCATTCAATTGTCAGAATTTACAGCGATCAGCTTTTGGCTAATAGCTAACAGCTAATTGCTGACAGCTGTTCGCTGACAGCTACGGTATCTTCCTCAGCACCGTCGCACCCAGGCCCACTTCAAGGAGCAGCGCAAGCAGTCCGCAGAACAACCAGCCGTAGAATTTCTCGGAGTATCGTTTGTATGCGGTGACCTCGATCCGGGATCGTTCCAGCTGGTCGATCTCTTTGTAGATGGCTTTCAACTTTCTGTTGTCGGTCGCACGGTAGTACTTGCCGCCCGTCATCTCGGCGACCTGCGTGAGCGTCTTCTCATCGAGATCGACCGGGATAAGCTGGCGCTGGATGCCGAACGGAGTCTCAACCGGGTAAGGAGCCTGTCCCTGCGCACCGACGCCGACCGTGTAGACGCGGATGCCGAAAGTCGCCGCAATTTTCGCTGCAGTGATCGGGTCGATCTCGCCGCGGTTGTTCACGCCGTCGGTCAGAAGAATCATCACGCGGCTCTTTGCCTTGCTGTCCTTCAGCCGGTTGACGCCGTTTGCGAGCGCGAGGCCGATGGCGGTTCCGTCTTCGATCATGCCGTTCTTGACTTCCTTCAGCAGCGATTTCAGAACGGGATAGTCGGTTGTCAGCGGACACTGTGTGAAACTCTGGGCCGAGAAGATGACGAGACCGATTCTGTCGTTCGTTCTCCCGTCAATAAAATCATCCGCGACGGCCTTTGCCGCCTGGATGCGGTTCGGGGTGAAATCCTCGGCGAGCATGCTGCCCGAGATGTCAAGCAGCAGCACAATATCGATCCCTTCGGTTGAGACGTTTTCCTTGCTCGAGACCGACTGGGGCCGCGCCATTGCAATAATGAACAGTGCCAGCGCGGCAAGCCTGAGCCACAAGGGAACCTGGTGGAGTCTCTCGCGCAACGAGCGGGGTCCCCTGTTGAACGCCTGGAGGGAGGAGAATGTCACCTCGGTGATCATCTCTTTGCGCCGGCGCCAGAAGATGACGCCCAGCACGGGGACGAGGACGAGCAGCCAGAGCACCCAGGGATATGCGAAGCCGTCACCGAACACGTTCAGCCTCCTGCTCTTCAGGCACGGGCGATTCGTTGGGGATCATGGCGCGCACGATCTCGTATGCCCAGCGCAACTCGCTGTTGTGGTCGTCCGGGTCCGGAATGTACTTCGCGAATTTCACGAGATCCGCCGTGGTGAAGAATGAGCGAAACTCCTTGAGCATTGCCTGGGCTTCGGGGAGCGCGAGCAGCTGGGCGATAATTTCATCTGATGTCGATTCGAGTGCGGAGACACGGTACTGATCCTCGAGGAACCGGCGGACAATCTCCGTGACCTCCGAGTAGTATTGCTTCACCTTTCCCTGCTGCCAGAGATGCTGCTCCTCCAGCGCGTGAAGAGCCGCGAGCGCAGCCTGTCCGGGCGGAATCGACGGCTTGACGGGAACGTAACCTTCCTCGCGGCGCTTCTTCCACTTCTTATAATAGTAGTATGCCAAGGCGGCGAGGGCGAGCACAAGCAATGCGATGAGGTACGGCAGGAAATCCTCAAACTTCCACGGGGCGCTCAGCGGCGGTTTGATGTCTTTGATGTCCCCCTTCGGATCGAAGGGGATACCGACGACAGTCAGGGAAATTGGATTGGTATAGGCCATCCGCTGCAGTGTATCCTGCCGGTGTTTGTAAGCAAAAGCGACCGGCGGAATGAACACGTTGCCTGTGTCGAATAGCGTCAGCTTGAACAGCCACTCTTGGTGCCCCGCTGCGGCACGCTGGCCGTCAATGCTCAGGATTTCGAAGGCCCCAATGCTGTCCTTGACAGCCGGCACGAGCGAATCCACATCGGCCGTCAGATCTGCGGAGACGTGCATGAGAATCCAGTCTCCGATCTTGTACTGAACGGAGTCCGTCTTCGCCGTGACCCGCGGTTCCTGGGCCCGGGCTGCGGAGACGAAAAGCATAAGCACGATGCAGGCAAACAGTCGTTTCATCGTTGAGCAATATGTGAGCTTCGCTGCACTTACCAACGCCGCTCCCGCAGTCTGAAAAAGTCGACGAGAGGTTTCATGTAAGGCTTGTCAAGGCGGACATCGATGCTGTCGAGTTTTGCTTTAACAAACGTTGAGCGTCGTGAATCCTCCATTGAGCGCCTGTACGCGCGGAACGCCGCGACAACCTTTGCGTCCGCGGTGTCCACCCAGCGCTGTGTTCCGGTTTCCGCGTCGCGGAACGCGACAAGTCCAAGCCGCGGCATCTCGTTTTCCCGCGGATCCAGCAATCGAATGCCGATCAGATCATGGCGCTTGCCGGCAATACGCAGGGACGCTTCGTATCCCGTATCCATGAAGTCGGAGATGACAAAGACGATGCTCCGTTTCTTCAACACATGGTTCAGATAGTCCAGGGCTCCCTTGAGGCTCGTTGCTGCATGCTTCGGTTCAAAGGAGATGAGTTCGCGAACGATTCGGAGGGCATGCGATTGTCCCTTCCGCGGCGGCACAAATTTCTCGACCTGGTCCGAGAACAGCAGCGCACCGACTTTGTCGTTGTTCTTCATTGCGGAGAAGGCGAGGATGGCGCTGATCTCGACGGCAACATCCTTCTTGAGCTGTCCCTGCGATCCGAAGAACTGCGATCCGCTCATGTCGACAAGGAGCATGACCGTCAGCTCGCGCTCTTCCTCGAAGATCTTGATGAACGGGTGATCGAACCGCGCCGTGACGTTCCAGTCGATGGCGCGCACGTCGTCGCCGATCTGGTACTCACGCACCTCGGAAAACGACATTCCGCGTCCCTTGAAGACCGAGTGGTATTCGCCGGAGAAGACCTGGTTGACGAGCCCGCGCGTGCGGATCTCGAGCTGGCGGACTTTTTTAAGGAGTTCTTTGGTTTCCACGCTGCGAAATTAGTTGTTGTGAAGAACGACGTTCCGACGACGAATCATGGATGACGCCGTCTGCTAGGGCACCTCGATGTGATTCAGGATTTCCTGGACGATGTATTCGGAGGTTACTTCCTCGGCCTCTGCCTCGTAGGTGACCGCGACGCGATGACGGAGAACGTCGAGGCTGATCGCGCGAACATCTTCGGGGATGACGTACCCGCGGCGCTTGATGAATGCGTGCGCCTTCGCGGCGAGCGCAAGGTTGATGGATGCGCGGGGCGATGCGCCGTAGCTGATCATCGGGGCGATCTTGTCGAGCTTGAACTCCGCCGGCTGCCGTGTGGCGATGACAATATCGAGAATGTACCGCTCGATCTTCTCGTCCATGTAAACACTCTTGAGTACCTCGCGGGCGGCCAGGATTTCCTTCGGCGACACAACCGGTTTGATGTCCTGCTTGTCACCGAGGACGTTCTGACGCATGATGGTGAGTTCTTCCTCGCGTGCCGGGTAGCCGATCTTGACCTTGAGCATGAAGCGGTCGACCTGGGCTTCAGGAAGCGGGTATGTGCCTTCCTGTTCGATTGGATTCTGGGTGGCGAGGACGAGGAAGGGTTCGTCGAGTTTGAACGTCTCTTCGCCGATCGTCACCTGGCGTTCCTGCATCGCCTCGAGCAACGCGCTCTGAACTTTCGCCGGTGCGCGGTTGATTTCGTCTGCGAGGATGAAGTTCGCAAAGATCGGTCCGCGGCGTGTAAAGAACTTCCCGTCCTTCTGATTGTAGATCATCGTGCCGATAAGGTCGGCGGGAAGAAGGTCGGGCGTAAACTGGATGCGCTGGAACTTTGCGTCGATGGCCGCGGCAAGCGTCTTGATGGTCAGCGTTTTGGCGAGACCGGGGACGCCTTCGAGCAGCACGTGGCCGTTGCAGAGGAGGCCGATCAGCAGGCGGTCGACCATCAGTTTCTGACCGACGACGACCTTGCCGACTTCGGTTGTCAGGTTGTCGATGAAGGCGCTCTCGCGCTGGATCATCTCATTGATTGTCTTAATATCCACGCAATCCTCCTAAGTCGTTGACTCTAAAATAGTTCCACATCGCTATTGGACGAAAAGAACGGCGGATCGGTTCCGCCTTCGTCCGACATAAAACGATTCGAGCCACGCAACAAATTCTTACAGAACCTGGTGGGCGGCTCGGGATAGCGGTCAGCTTCTGCTCACAGCTACCAGCTTGGGGCGGACAACGCTCAAGCGGTTCGAAATTTAGCACTTTATGCCCGATGATGCAATCAGATGTAAAAACGAGTTTTGAGCGAAGAAGGTTTCTTTCCCGGAACCTTTGCTGTTGTGAACCCGTTGGCATTGGCGAAGAACCGATGTGTTAAGAATTCCAAAAAAAGGTGAAGAAATGTCAGAACTGTCGGGCAAGAGCAAAATCGGCGTTGTCGGCACAGGGCTTGTCGGATCATCGTTCGTGTATGCCACAATGATCAGGGAGCTTGCGACCGAAATCGTTCTTGTCGATCTCGATAACGAGAAAGCGATCGGCGAGATGATGGATTTCAACCACGGGCTTTCGTTCAGCAAGCCGGTGAAGATCTACGCGGGGGGGTATGCGGATCTGAGCGGGGCGAACGTCGTCGTGATCGCCGCGGGGGCATCGCAGCGCCCGGGGGAAACGCGCCTCGATCTCCTCGCGCGCAACGTCAGAATTTTCCGGTCGATCGTGCCCGAAGTCGTGCGCCACAATCCCCATGGCATCATCGTCATCGCAACAAACCCCGTCGACATCCTGACATATATTTCGCTGAAGGAGTCGCAGCTTCCGTCGTCAAACGTCATCGGATCGGGCACCATCCTCGACACGTCGCGCTTCAGGTTCCTGCTTGGACAGTACTACGGGGTGGACGCGAGAAGTGTCCACGCGTACATCATTGGTGAACACGGCGACAGCGAGATTCCACTCTGGAGCCTGGCAAACATCGGCGGGGTGCGGCTGCAGGAATTCGCGCCGCTCAAGAACAAGGAGTACGCACAGGGCGACATGGACAACCTCTTCGCCGGCGTGCGCGACGCTGCGTACGAGATCATCAAACGAAAAGGGGCGACATACTACGCGATCGGTCTGGGGCTCGTCGCGATTGTCGAGACGATTCTTGGAAATTACAGGAGCGTGCTTTCGGTCTCCACCCTGATGACCGGTCAGTACGGGGTGACGGACATGTGCCTCAGCCTGCCGTGCGTGGTGGGAGCGAATGGCGTCGAGGAAATCCTGAAGCTCAACCTGAGCAAAGAGGAGGAAGATGGATTTCGCCGCTCGGCGGAGAAACTGAAACAAACGCTCGGCGCTCTGACCTGATTAAGTGATAAGATGAACCGCTGATCACACGGAGGCAGACAGATGGAGGCGGATTGATTGTCCGCGAATGGAAGCCGTCCGTCCTCCGCGCTCTCGGTGGAACAGACGCCGCTTTACTTTGCCGACGGATCGGACTGCATCATCCCGAAAATATTCCCTTCCGTATCCTTGCAGTACGCCAGCCACCCCATGCCCGGGATTGGCATCTTCTCGAGGGCGATCCCGCCGCCAAGGGCCACAGCCCTGGCGACAGAAGCATCGAGCGCATCCACATCGATGGTGCAGACGTACGCGAGCACAGCCGTGCCGTCGATTGTTCCCCTTCGCTTCACAAGTCCGCCATCGATGCCCGGATCGGATTTGGACCCCGTGTAGACGATCCAATACTCCTGGGCGCCCCATCGATCAAATTTCCATCCAAACAGATCGGTATAGAATGCAATCGCGCGGTCGGGATTCTCTGCGTGGATCTCGAAGTGAATGACCCTGTTCATACGTGACCTCCCTTGGTGAGATGGACGGGAACGGTACGAGCGTTCTGATGATATCTCAACATCTTTTGAGCCGGCTCTGTTCCTCCATTGAAATGAAACGGCGTTTCATGAATGAACTCTCCGGCACGCTTTCCTGTTTCATTTCACTAAATCTTTGAATACTCTGTCGAAACCGGAGATACCAACACCCCCATTAACGCAGGACACGTTCATGAACCGACGCGATGCTCTTCGCCTGACCGGCGCAACACTTGCCGCCGTACCGTTCACAAACATTCCCGGGTTTGAATTCTTCGAACACAAGTCGCTGGAGCTTGATGACAACGTCCTGACGCAGCTCGACCGGATCGCAGGCGAGCCTGCCTGTCGTTGCGAAATCAGGATGGAGCGGGGCGGCGCCCGGCTTTATCTCAACGGCAAAGAAGAATATCCGCTCCTTGCCGTGAGCGCAAGTCTTCTGCGCACAGCACAGTCATACAGGAAAATGGGGATCCGGTTCATCCATCCGCTCATCGGGATGGAGGACGGGTGGATCGGACCCGGCAAGTACGACTGGACACGCTTCGACAAGTACTTTGCCAAATTGCTGGAGCTTGTTCCGGATGCATTCATTCTGCCCCGCCTCCATCCGTACGTACCAACGTGGTGGAAGGAAGCGCATCCCGACGAACTTATCAAATGCGGACTCCCGATCGACGCGGGACAATTCAAGGTGCCGCCGCAGGTCATCGAAGGGGGCTTCAACTGGTCCGCGTTGGGCGATCCGTATGCAGCCTCGTTTGCTTCGGAGGTCTACAAACAGGAATCGTCCGCCATGCTTCGTGATTTCATGAAGCACATGGAAGCTTCGCCCCTCAAGAACAGGATGATGGGGTACCAGATTTCCGGGATGCACACAGGCGAATGGCACTATCTCGGCTGCCGCTGGCTTCCGGATTACAGCGCTCCCATGCAGAAAGTGGCCGGACCGATTCCCTCACCGGAACGCCGTATTGACAAAGACGGACCGCTGATGCGCGATCCCGAGAAGGACCGCGATGTCATTGAGTTCCTGCACAAGTATCACAAGAACACCGCTGAGACGGTGGCGATGTTCGGGAAGATCATCAAAGAAGAAACGCAGCGACGCGTCATCTGCGGCACATTTTTCTGCTACGTCCTGGAAAACGTGATGATCCAGGAAGCCGGGCACCTTGTCCCGGAAGCCGTGCTCACGTCCCCCGACTTTGACTACATTGCGACACCATACACCTATCAGCGCAGCAATGTACCGGGCAACCAGCGCTGGAACAGCGACGTGATTGACGATGCCGGCAACTGGCTTGGCCGGGCGCGCGGCGTCGGAGGCGACGGGACATACCGCGTCCTGAGCGAGTCGATCAGGCGCAACAACAAGATGTTCATCTCGGAGATGGATCCGAGTACGTATGTGGAGCCATATCGAAGAAGCGAAGGCGGCGATGGATCGGATACGCTGGAAGGAACACTCAAAATCCTCCAGCGCGACCTTGGACAGGTGTTCGCGACCGGTCACGCAGGATGGCTCTTCGATTTCGGTCATCTCATGCCGCCGTTCCAGGCCAATATGGGCTGGTTCGACACGCCGCCGATGATCAAGGTCATCAAGTCGTTCCATGACATGGGAGCGAAATACCGGCCGATGCTTGACATAAGTCCTGTTTCCGAAATCGCGGCGGTGTACGAGCCGAAGTCGTGGCTCGCAACACAAAACTGGTGGGCAGAATCGCCATGGGACGGATTTGGCATTGTCATCAGCGACTACTTCGGACATTGGATGGTGAACTCCCAGGCGCGCACGTTCCAGCGCGTCGGCGCACCAACGGACTTCCTGTACCGGTTCGATCTCAAACCGGAAGACCGGTCGAAGTTCAAACTTTTCATGATGGTCAACACGTTCTTCCTGACGGCAGAAGAAGTGAAGAAGCTGCAGGATCTCTTCAAGGGGAGCGGTGTCACCGTCGTGTGGTTTTACGCACCGGGCGACATTGGCCCGGATCGGTTCGAGCCGAAACAAATGGAGGCGCTCACCGGCTTTTCCTTCAAGCGCATGGATGCCCCAGGACCGATGATGATCCGTTGTAAGATCGACGATTCCGGAACGAAGTTCTATCGCGACTTCGGTGTCAAGAAGCCGCATTATCCACGGTTTGCCGTTCTGCCCGGTGAGGACAAGAACATCCGGGTGCACGGGCATTGGTCAGACAGCAACGAAATCGCGTTTGCGAGCAAGGAACACGACGGGTTCACGTCGTATTATGTCGGTGCCGGCCCGCTGCCGATTGAGGTTGTGCGGTGGATTGCAGAGAAGGCGGGAGTTCACATGTGGAGCACGAAGCCGGATAACGTGCGTGCATCGAAGGGGGCCGCAATGGTCACAGCGACCGACGCGGGAGAAAGAACGATTCGATTTCCGCAGGCGATGGCGCCTGTCGAAGGGGGAACTGCGAAGAAAGAACACCGGCTGACGATGGAATTCGGCGATGTCCGCGTGTTTGTAAAGAAAGCGTAAGTCTTTCGTTCAAGGGTGCCGTGTGTCTGCCCGATGGATATTGTGTGATCGGCAATCGCTACGAACACCTGTTTTCAGTAATTTTCTCCTCATCAAAACAATCTCCTCTGTTCGAGGGCCGCTCGACTCAAGCCACCTTCTCGCACACCATTGTCGATGATGCCGGGGATGGTGCGTTGTTCGTGCTGAAGACAAATTCCGGCAAGGGATCCGCTGATCGGTATCACAGCATCGTGCTGATGAAGGGCTCCAATGGAAGGTGGAAGATCAGATCGTGGCATACGTCGGAGAAATGATCGGCATGAAACGTTCGATGCCAGGTTTGCCGGGGAGTCAGAGCGTCCGTATCTGCTCTGCATATCCCCGGCTCACAACCAGCTCGGTCTGAGTTTTGTCTTTCAGCTTCACTTTCAACTTTCCCCCAAACCACTTTACAATCTCCCGGATGGAGCGAACGTTCACAATGTTCGAGCGGTGGACGCGCACAAACTCCGCTTTGTCGAGCCGTCCTTCAAGTTCCCCCAGGGTAAAATCAACGAGGTGTTCCTGATCTCCCGCCGCCCCCTGACTGTTGCACATCCGTCCGGGCGCCACGAGCAACGCGGAGGCAACGATTTTCTGAACATGGGCATTCTCCCGGGTGTGGTGGGACATGATTGTTGCTTTCACACCCCAACAGAGCCCATGCCCGGTGTAAATCAGAGTGAAATCCGACGAGTTGACAAACGAGGCGGATGAAATGAAAAGGGGAAGGATGAATTCATGCCCGCGGTGATGCGGACAATTTCGGGAAGAACCCCGGCGAGTGGTCAACAGACGGCGATCGGATGCACGTGACAGGGAAAAGCCCCTAGTCATCCGATTTCGAGCGCAGGAGCCTGTCGAGTTTCTCCACGAGGAGGACGACGCGCCGAAGGATTCCTTTCTCCCGCAGCTTGTAGCTTGCCCGGATGTTCTCCATTTCCTGTCCGAGCTCAACCTGGAGAGAGGAAGATTTTTTTATGGAAAGTATCTGCGATGGGTAAACGCTCCTGTGCCCGGTCATGAGAAAGCTGATGACACATGCAACCGTCGAATACGGGGCGATCGAAGGTCCGAACAACTCCACCGCCATAATGCTTGCGGCAATGGGAGTGTTCGCCGAGCCCGCGAGAAGACTGGTAAGGCCAATTGCCGAGAACGTAGCGATATTCAATGACAGCACCATCGCGAAGAGAGCTCCGGCTGTTGCGCCGACGAAGAAGATTGGCGTGACGATTCCCCCGCTTCCTCCAAAATTCAGCGTGATACTCGTAAAAAGCGGCTTCGCGAGAAAAGCATACCACGGAACCGCCTCGCCCGACAGACACGATTCAATTGTCGAAAGTCCCAACCCGAGAAAATTCCCGGGAATGAGAAGCGTCAGGCCCACCAGGATCGCGCCGCCGATAAGCCCTTTGGCCGGCTTCCAAATGCGCAGCCGCTCGGAGAGCTTCTCGCCGATCTTCAGGCTCTCAATGAGAATAACGGAGCAAATACCGAAGAAGATGCCGGCGCCGACAACCTTGAGGAAAAACAATTCACTGAAGACGGGAACGAAACTGATGGTATGATGGAAATAGGTGACGCCCAGCGCCGAAGAGATCTGGTAACTGATAATACCGGCGATGAATGATGGGAGCAGTACGTCGTACAAGATCGCCCCGACGAAAAGAACCTCCACGCCGAAGATCGACCCGGCGATCGGAGTTCCGAATACAGCTGCAAATCCTGCACTGATACCGCAGACAACCAGCTTCTTCCGATCAACATCGTCGAATCGAAGGATATCTGCAACCATCGAGGACAATCCCGCGCCAATCTGAGCGCACGGACCCTCCTTGCCAGCCGAACCCCCAACGGCAAGCGTCACAACGGTCGCAACAAGTTTGACAGGAACGACTGCAGGTTTGATCTTCCCGGAGTGTCTGTGAATTGCTTCGATGACCTTTTCGGTACCATGTCCCTCCGCATCGGGGGCAAGATACTTTACGAGAAGAGCGCTGGTGAACAGGGCCAGCGGGAGGAAGAGGTACGTGAACGAAGATGAGTGGCCGAGATCGGTGGCCCAGGCCAGCGCTTCAAGAAAACCGGCCGTGGATGCACCGACAATAACGCCAACGCCCGATGCGAGTAACACCCACTTGACAATGCTGACAAACAAAATCGTCTCTTCGGCAAGACGCATCCTCATGGGAATTCCCTACAATGTTCTTCGACCATGGTGTTTGTGATGAACCAGGTACCAAGACATGATAAGGAATCCCGTCGAGCTACGCAAGAACGCAACAAGAAGTGAACGCTTTCTAATGAAGATCAGGATGGGAGAACAATCCCCGGGCCTGCTGTGATGATTGAAGAGATTCCCCGGGCATCAGCGGACGCCGAGGAGGAGCGGGAGGTGATCATCGGTATTAAAGTTAAGCTTGGGGAACGGTTGCGCGTAGAATGCAACCGAAGGCCCTCCATCCAGGTTCACCACGTCGAGACGTTTGTTGTGGAAGATCGACAGGCTGAGCAGGTACTCACCAAGCTCGCCAAGCGATACGGGTTTCCTCACAGTGATGAACCAGAGCTCTGAAGTGTTCGTGAGAGCCAGGAGCGTTCGAGTGTATTTGCCCGAGCCGTTGATGGAGCCGTCAATGAGTTTTTGAGCGACCCTGTTGCTGTCGACGACGAGCGGGCCGGTCTGAAACTCAATTGTTGTGCGTCCGGGGCCTGAATGGAATTTCTGCCACGGTATAAATGCGATCGTGTTGGCTTCCGGGTCGAATACGACAACATGCGTCAATTGCCGGTCTTTCATGATTGGGGCATACCTCGTTCCCCGAACCTTAAACCAGCCGGCATGCTGTGCGTTCAACCGCTCGCCTTCGAAGAAGGATGCGTTAATGACGAACCGGAAGTTCATCGTGTGTGCGATGTCGGAGACGGCCGGCACATCACGGGGGGTGAACACATACTCGAAACCGTGCTTCACGGGGAGCGCCGTGATGCCGAGCGTGTTGTACACATAGACGACCGATGAATCCGATCTGCAGGTGCTGTCGGGCAGGAATATCCCTTGTCCGCACGCGATGCAAACACTGCAGCAAAACAAAATCATTGGAAATACCAACAGGAGAAAACGTCGGAGTGCAACAAACAACCGCGTGGCAAATGTCTTCCCATGCATAGGAGATGCCTTTCTATTGCCGACCGATGACAAACAGATCGTCGTCAGTTCATCTCCGGGGAGATGTGCAAGATGGAAATTCCAAAGGACACAAGCGATCAGGCATAAGCGTGGCGTTTCCGCACCGCGTAATGTCTCATGACGCTCTTCGCTTACGGAACAGCGATGCAATCAACAATCCCAGAAGCGCAACCACGACGACGGACGCAAGAACAACCGCCCACCAGTTTACGTGCCTTGACTCCACCCACATCGTGAAACCGAGGTAATGGGCCTGGTCCTTGAAGTCTTTCCAAGTGGCGGTGTTTCCTTCGACGTTCGAGGCGTTGGTCGCGATGATAAGCCCCGGCATCACGACGGTCGAGTTGTACGTATGCGAGTTTGTCGTGCTTTCGAACTCCATTTTGCGCTTGATCTCAGCGATCTGTTGCGCAGAGGCCTGCCAGGCTTTGTCGGCGAGCGACGTTCGCAGGACCCGCCTGAACACGAATCGGAGTGTGTCAACATTGTTCTGGTCGAGCGCTTTCCTGGAAGATCGAAACAAGCTGTCCTTGAATGACGAAACCGCCGCGACGGTGAGCGCCGTGTCGTTCAGCGCGCTTACCCCATCACGAAAGGCGGCAAAGACCGGCTCAAACCGATTGCGCAGCGCATACTCCTGCAGGCGATTGTAGATGCCTTCTACCGCCAGGCTGTCTCCGCGCGTCGCAAGCCCCTTCTTCTGGTCAATCGTACCAGTCATGAACCCCGTCACCCAAGCGATTTCACTCTGGGACAGGAACTCGGTCACCGGAACGGTGGTGAACTGCTCGAACGGGAGATTCACCTCTTCGTACCGGTAGGTCGTGAAGAACCAGCGGAACGATCGATCAAGATTGAAGCGGAACTGAAGCGTCTTCCCCGGAGTACCGCCAAGCGCATCATTCATCGCATCGACGTTCCGAAACACCCTGCTTGCCGTCAGCACGAAGTTCTTGTCCTTGCCCGTCGATCGCGTGATGCTTCTGGACCATGACGAGTCCAGTACCACCGGAAAATTGCCGCGGGAGATCTCCGCCGAATCGCCGGTGAAGACGATTGTCCGTGTAATGCTGCCGTCACGGTGCACCTCGCTTGTCGTCGTGACATCAAGACATCCGTTTAGCAGCACAATGCCGCTCAGGCACAACAGGAATGCAATGGATGAACATCTTGTTCGCATAATCAATCTCCATGGCCGCCGGCGCGGATTGTCCGCGCGGCAGTCGATCTGATTTCAATGATGATTTTCTCCAGGGTCTTTCGATCGAGATGGAGAACGGATGAATCGACGGTGGCGGATACAACACCCATGTTGTACATCGAGAGAACCGATTGGACATTTTTTTCTGGGACCTCAATGCGTCCGTCGCTTGCTGTCAGCGAAAGCTCATCCGCAACGGACCGTCCGGACTTTGAGCGAGTGACCTCCTGTAGCGTGCTCGATTGAGCGGTGATCGTCGGTTCACCTGCCGATGACGCCCGGCCGCGAACAGAAGCCATCTGGAATTCGAGATCGGCAATGCTGTTGAGCGTCGTGTAAAGCTGAATCCCGAAGGTGAAGAGAATGAGCACGATGACAGCCGCGGCGGCGAACCGGACGGGTGGTTTGATGAACAGGTCAAGAATCCGGTCTGCGAGACCCGCCGGAACAGATGGTGCAGCCGACCGGCGAACGCGCTGCATGATGGCGGCTGTGAGTTGTTCCTCGTCGCCCGGGACCGGCGAGAACAAAGTCAACCGATTAATAAAATGATCCGCCCGCTGAATTCTCTGAAACTCAAGGGAACAGGACTCGCACAGGCGCAAATGCTCGCGGAGCTCTTCCGCTTCCTTCCCGGAAAGCTCGCCTGTCCGGTTCAAATGCAATAACTGCTGGAAGTATGTGCAGCTCATATGTCTTCCCTCTTCACACCGTACTGGCGTATCAGGATATTCCGTATCGTCTTTCGCGCATAGTGAAGATTCGTCTTGACGCTCCCGGCCGACATGCCGGTAATCGTGACAACCTCGTCAACCGGTAAGTCGTGTAAATCGCGCAGGGTGAACACAAGCCTCTGGGCGCGCGACAGTCTGCCGGCGAGCGTCCTGATGATTGCGCCAAGCTCCTGCTGGGAGTGCAGCGCTTCCCAGTTCCGTTCGTCCGGGAGGTCATCGAAAAGCTGATCGCTGTCTTCTGACCGGAAAAGCCATCGTGTTCTCCTGAGAACACGAAACCTGTCGACACACAGATTGGAAACGATGGCGTACATCCATGTCGTGAATTTTCTGTTCGGATCGTATCTATGAAGATTGTTCCAGATCCGGATGAATGTCTCCTGCACGACATCGGCGGCCTCCTGTTCGTCGCACAAAAACTTCATGGCGAGAGCATATGCATAAGGCTGGTACGAGCGGACGAGATGCTCGAAGGCGGAAAGATCCCGGCACTGTGACGGAAGCACCGGAGCGTCGGCGAGTCTTTCGTTGGCGTCGGCAGTATCGTCGGAGGATTCTCTCACCATGGATGATACGATCGAGGGCGAATATGGTTAACGTGGTTGTGTGAATGCGGTGGTCAACTATAGGAATCCGGCGATCGGTGATGCATGGCAGGGGGAATTCTAGCTGCGCGAACGTACGCCAATCTGGGTTCAAATCCAAACAAAGGTCCAGTACGCTCATCTATGATTCATCGCGGAGATTTCGCATATTCTCACAGTATGATCAAAATTCCAGCCCAATATGTTCCGGTGGAAGAAATCCTGCCAGCCCTCGCAGAGGCTCTCGCTGCGTCCCGGTGCGCTGTCCTGAGCGCCCCACCCGGGGCCGGCAAAACCACGCGCGTTCCGCTCGCCCTGTGCAACGAACCATGGCTGAACAAAGACAGGATCCTCATGCTTGAGCCGCGTCGACTCGCTGCACGGCGGGCTGCCACATTCATGGCTGGCCGGCTTGGTGAACGTGTCGGACAGACAATTGGCTACCGGATCCGCGGCGACGCTGTCGTCAGCAAAACGACGCGCATCGAGGTTGTAACGGAAGGAATTCTGACACGCATGCTTCATGAGAATCCCGAGCTGCCGGGTGTCGGGCTTGTCATCTTCGACGAATTTCATGAGCGAAGCATCCACGCAGATCTCGGCCTTGCATTCACCCGGGATGTTCAGAAGAACCTGCGGGAGGACCTGCGTATTCTCGTCATGTCGGCGACGCTCGACGGAGTGGCGGTCTCCCGGTTGCTGGATAACGCGCCGATCGTAGAAAGCGCAGGAAGACTCTATCCTGTGGAAACGCGTTACGCAAGCTTCAGATCAGACAAAAGGCTCGATGAGCGTGTCGCGGATGTTGTGCGGCGCGCGCTGTTGGCAAACGAGGGCGATGTGTTGGTCTTTCTTCCGGGAATGCGGGAGATCCGGCATGCCGAAGAGAAACTCCAGAATCTTCGTGATGACTCCGTCGTCGTGCACCTCTTGCATGGAGATCTTTCGGCTGGTCTCCAGGAAGCCGCACTCGAACCGGCGACCCGGGGAAAACGCAAGGTTATTCTGTCGACAAGCATCGCGGAGACGAGCCTCA
>DATJQB010000057.1:0-3675 GCA_035506075.1 Bacteroidota bacterium
TGGTTGTAGGGTATCCACCTTGCCCGCACATCGAGCATTTTCGAGAGTTCATCCCGGCAAAATATGGTCTGAAAGTGGTCGTCGGAACGCATCCTATCCCCGAAAAATACTACAAGGTGCATACGCAGTTGGGAACCTGGGATACGCCGGAATGGAAAAACCTGATTCAGCCGACACTGACGGATGAGAAGACACGATTGACGTATGATGAACAGAGCGAGAACTAATAATGAAAACAATCGGTCTGATCGGTGGTATGAGCTGGGAGTCGTCACTCGAATACTACCGAATCATCAATGAGACGACGAAACAAAAACTCGGGGGATTCCATTCTTCAAGGAGCATCCTCTACTCTGTGGACTTCGAAGAGATTGAACGACTTCAACATCAGGGGAGATGGGATGAGTTGACGAAGATCATGATAATCGCTGCGCAGAGCCTCGAAAATGCCGGAGCAGAGCTGGTCGTCATTTGTACAAACACGATGCACAAAATGGCCGATGATGTGCAGGCAAGCATCCGGATACCGGTTCTCCACATTGCGGACGCAACTGCGAAGGAAATTCAACTACAGCACTTGCACACCGTTGGTCTGCTGGGGACGAAATTCACAATGGAGCAGGATTTTTACAGAGGCAGATTGACGCAGAAGTTCGGCCTCAAGGTTTTGATTCCAGCAGACGATGATAGGGAAATTGTCCACAAAGTTATTTATGATGAACTGTGTCTTGGGCAAGCTAAAGAATCTTCGAGGACTGAATTCATCCGCGTTATCAATAACCTCGTTCAACGAGGGGCTCAGGGAATCGTCTTGGGATGCACTGAGATCCCACTCCTGGTCAAACAAAAAGACATCGGCGTGCCGACTTTTGATACGACGAGCATTCATGCACGGCAAGCTGTGGAAGAGGCGCTAAAGGATTAGGAGATTTCTCACCCGAAACACTCATGTTGCAGAGAACGAGATCTTCATGACTGTTGAGAATGCCACGCACACCATGAAATCAAAGCACCTGGTTGCCGCCATCGGTCTCAACGCACTTATTTTTCTGGTCGAGATTGTTGGAGGGGTGATGACCAACAGCATGGCACTCATCTCTGATGCCCTGCACAATTTCAGTGATCTTCTCGCACTGGCTCTGAGCTACGCGGCTTCGAGGATTGTCCTGTGGAAATCCAATTCGCAGAAATCTTATGGCTATGGTAGAGTAGAGATTCTCGTGGCCTTCGTCAATGCGACTGCTCTAGTGATCATTGGCGTCTATGTTATCTATGAGGGAGTGCTGAGATTCGCCGATCCCCGTCTGATCGATGGCACCTGGATGCTCATCATCGCATCGGTTGCCTTTGTCGCAAACACAGCCGGTACGTTTTTGTTGAAGCAGCATGCACACGATGATCTGAATCTGAAGAGCGCCTACCTGCATCTGCTGACCGATGCGGTCGAGTCGATTGGCGTGGTCGTCGTCGCAGCCCTCATTGCATGGCAAGGCTGGCAAGTGCTTGATCCGTTGGTCTCGATAGGTATTGGAATATTCATCATCAAAAGTGCCTGGGACGTAGTCTCGGAAACGACTCATCTTCTTGTTGAGGGGACGCCGAGAGGAATCGATCTGGACGAGGTAGCGAAGTTTATCCAGTCATTTCCCGGTGTCCGGGAGGTACATCACGTGCACATCTGGGGTTTGTCCTCACATCTACGCGCCCTGAGCGCCCACATCGTCGTAGAGGATCAACGAATCAGCGAAGCAACGAGGATTACTTCGCGGTTGGAACTTGCGCTGGAAGAGAGATTTGGGATCAATCATCCAACATTTCAGCTTGAATGCGATGCCTGCCCGGAGCAAGGAGTCGTGGTGGATTACCATCATGGATCAAGAGAGGACAAAGGTCCAAATGCCAAAGGTGGAAAGCGGTGACAGCAAGAGGAGATTTGCAGGACATGGTTCCTTTTTGTCTCCAGTAGTTCTGCAAGTCTGACGTTTTTGTGACTATATTCACAAAACCAGGCCCAGAGCCATTTGTGAGACTCCGGATTGCAGGATAGCCGGAGGGGCAAGCTTGGCCTTGAGCTAGAACTAACGGTGGGATCGTGGCTGGTCAAGTGATCCAAAATAAACATGACTTGTCGGACTTGAATAGGAAAACTCCGCAACTCCTTGGCGCATGATCCGTTCTTACAGTGACCGTTTGCCCAGTCGATGGGACAACCCAGGCAAACGAATGGTCACGGCCAGAGCCATCCAGGGTCCACAAAAGATCGTTTCAATTGGCTGTTCTCAGCACTTTCCAAGTACCATCCCAGACTACACAATTCCACAAACAACCGCTACCGTCTCTCATGAAGAAAGAGAAAGTACTGATTCTTGCGGCGTTGCTTTCTGCTATCGCGACTTCTTTGCTCATGTCCCAGAACGTGGAGCGCTACAACCCGCGCTCGGCATTTGATCCATCGTTTCTGAACGAACCAGGAACCGCGTTTCGAAGCGCGAGCGGTAAACCGGGACCCGAATACTGGCAGAATCGGGCGGACTACACGATTGCTGCGACACTTGATACAGTCAACAACATACTCAGCGCGCATGAGGTGATCACCTATACCAATATGAGTCCTGATGTGCTTCCGTTTGTCTGGCTTCAGCTTGATCAGAACATCGTGAAGAAGGACTCCCGGGCAGCGCTCACGCAGGCGGGGCTTGGCCGCGGCGCGTCTGAGATTACTGACGGATTCAATCTGAAGTCTGTGGTGATTGTTGATCGGAGCACGCGTGCGCCGGCGAAGTTTGTGGTGACCGATACGCGTATGCAGATTATTCTTCCGGCCCCAATCTCCCCGCAGGGTGGCCGCATTGACATTGAAATCGACTACAGCTTCGTGATCCTCCACCAAGGCGGAGGGCGCATGGGGAGGATGGCGACGAGTCGGGGATCAATCTATGATATGGCTCAGTGGTACCCGCGCATGGCTGTCTATGATGATGTACGGGGATGGGACAATCTCCCGTACCTCGGGTCGGGTGAATTCTATCTTGAGTATGGGAACTTCGACTATACGCTTGATCTTCCCGCGAACCAGATTGTCGGCGGTTCTGGAGAACTCCTCAATCCCGAAGAGGTGCTCAGTCCCGCTCAACGGCAGAGAATCCGTGATGCGCAGCAGAGCGACAAGACCGTAACGATCAGAAGTGTAGCAGATGTGGAGTCAGGGGACGGCAACGGAAAGCCTGGCGGGCGCAAGTCATGGCATTTTGTCATGAAGAACAGCCGGGATATCGCCTGGGCGGCGTCAAGCGCTTTCGTGTGGGATGCAGCTCGCATCCAACTTCCCAGCGGCAAACCATGCCTCGCGATGTCTGTGTATCCCGTGGAGAGCGCGGGCGATTCTTCCTGGGGACGATCGACGGAGTATACCAAGAACGCCATCGAGATCTTTTCGAAAAACCTTTTTGAATATCCCTGGCCCGTGGCGGTGAATGTGGGAGGCCCAGTGGGAGGGATGGAATATCCCGGCATTTTCTTTTGCACGCCCTGGGCAAAGGGGAAAGAGTTGTGGTGGATTGCGTGTCATGAAATCGGTCACACCTGGTTTCCGATGATCGTCGGCTCTAATGAACGCCGGTCGGCATTCATGGATGAAGGGTTTAACACGTTTGTGGACATCAGGGCCTCTGACGA
>DATJQB010000058.1:0-30817 GCA_035506075.1 Bacteroidota bacterium
CACGCTCATGGTTCTCTCGTCCTCCGCGCCGGGAGATTTTTCTTCGCTCACCCTGTCCGCAAAGTCAGTAAGGCTTTTCCGCTACGATACGTTTTCGTTCCTGACGAATGCCCGCGACAAATTCGGAAATATGATCATCCTTCCCCATACGATGATCCAGTACTCGTGCGCCAGCAGGCTTGGCTCCATCGCTGCGACGGGCATTTTCACGCCATCGGATCACGCTGACAGCGGGTACGTGTATGCGAAATTCAGCAACATCGTCGACTCGTGCTACGTGAAGACTTATGACTTCAAGTATTTCTCGATACGCCCCAAGGTGGCGGTCACCGACACACTCCGATTGTTGAAACTAGGCGTGGACACCTACGATGCCGATAACGTGAGGCACGATCTGGCGATCACAAGATTCAAACTGACTTCACTGACTCCATCTGTGGGGACGATCGATTCCACCGGAACGTTTACGGCGAAAAAGAATGGCACGACCAAAATTGTCGCAACACTGAACGGTGCGAGCGATACAAGCATTGTCCGCGTTGAAAGCTCAGCCGGCATCGTGAGCCTGGACCAGCTTGACAATGTGACCGGGTGGAAGTTCGACAAAACAATCCTTGATTCACTCTCGGTCAAGACCGCCACCGATCAGAAATCATCGGGCACTGCTTCGTTCCGGATCGACTACAAGGTCACCTACGATCCGTCTGTTTCCGCGTACATGGTTTATCTCTCCAAGGACATGCTCATCTTTGGAATTCCCGATTCGATCTACCTGGACGTGAAATCCGATGGTCGGAGGCACAAGATGTACTACTTGTTTACAGATGCGAATGGCGGAACGTTCCGCGCATCGGCGAAGAAATATCTGAACAACAGCCAGATCTTTGATCTCGTGAATACGTCACTGTCCGATATGGCCCAGGTATCGGGCGCCTATCCAGTGACTGCGCCTCTGACGCTCAACCGGCTCGAAATTCAGCTGGCTCCTGATTTAGTCCAGGGACAATCCACGTCGGGAACGATTTACATCGACAATCTGAGATTGAAGTATCCCGGCTCGGCTGTCACTGATGTGAATGTCCCCGCCGTTGTTCCGGCGATCTTTGGACTAGAACAGAATTTTCCGAATCCGTTCAACCCTTCGACCACCATTCAGTATGTTCTTGCATCAAGGAGCCGCGTGGAATTGTCAATTTACAATATGCTCGGTCAGAAGGTTGCCGAACTTGTGAACGGGGAAAAAGGCGCGGGGCGCTACGAGGTACGATTTGATGCGCGGGCCCTGGCTTCGGGGATTTACTTCTACCAGCTCCAGGCTCACCCGGTTTCTGCCGGCCAGCCTGGGAATTTCGTAGAAACGCGGAAACTGGTGCTTCTGAAATAACGGCGAACGAAACAGGGCGACAACTCATCGAAGGAAGTCTGCACGGTATGGGTTCATCGATTCTCTATATTCCTCACGGTGGGGGGCCGATGCCGCTGCTGGGGGATCCCGGTCACTCTGAAATGGTAGAGTTTCTTCAAAGGATCACACCTGAACTTGGCAGGCCGGAAGCAGTTCTTGTGATCAGCGCCCATTGGGAGGAGGAGAGGACGACGGTCACGAGCGGTGCTTTCCCTACGCTCCTTTACGACTATTTTGGGTTTCCACCGGAATCCTACGAAATCAAATATCCAGCGCCTGGAAATGCCGGACTGGCGAAACAGATTCAACGCAGGCTTGCAGAAAGCGAAATCGAAGTTCGGCTTGACGATCAACGCGGTTTCGATCATGGCGTTTTTGTTCCCCTTAAGATCATGTATCCGGCAGCAGACATCCCGTGCGTTCAACTTTCGCTTCTCAGAAGCCTGAATGCGGTCTCGCATCTGCAGATTGGCAAGGCTCTTGCGGGCCTTAAGCGGGAAAACCTGCTTATTCTTGGTTCGGGGTTCTCCTTCCACAATCTTCGCCAGTTCTCCTTTTCCGGTCCGACTCACCGCGACCCGGCCAACGACGCATTTCAGGAGTGGTTGATAGGCGTGTGCACGGACGAGCAGTTGACACAAGCTGAAAGGGAGAAGCGCCTCGCGGAGTGGCAGCGAGCTCCCTCGGCCCGCTACTGCCACCCGAGAGAGGAACACCTTCTTCCGCTTCATGTCTGCGCGGGCATCGCGGGTTCAGCAGGAACGCTTGTGTTCGACGGCAACGTGGTTGGAAAACGATCGGTAGCATTGTTATGGAAGTAGGAAAGCATGACGCATCTCCGGTGAGCCTCTCGGCGTGGATCGAAGCGGCCCGCCCTCGGACTCTGCCGTTGTCGCTCTCGAGCATCGTCCTCGGAAGCTGTCTTGCCGCCGCCGACGGAGAGTGTCGCATTTCCGTGGTGATACTTGCCGCTGCGACGACACTTCTTCTCCAAATCCTCTCGAACTTCGCAAACGACTATGGCGACTTTGTGAATGGGAAGGACGCGGTCGGGCGTGTTGGCCCAAGGCGGATGATGCAATCCGGAATCATCATGCCGCGCAGCATGGTCAAAGCGCTCACGGTCCTTGTCTGTTTGACGCTCGCCACGGGAACAGCGCTGATTCTGGTCGGATTGTCCGGATCGGCTCGCGCCGACATGGTCGTCTACTTTTTGCTTGGTGTCTGTGCAATTGTTGCAGCGCTGAAGTACACCGTGGGCAGGAATCCTTACGGGTACCGCGGCTTTGGAGATCTGTTCGTGTTTGTTTTCTTCGGTCTCGTCGGGACCGTCGGCACCTATTACCTGCACACCCACCATTTTCGGTACGAAGTCGTCCTCCCGGCCGCTTCCATCGGGTTGTTGAGCGTCGGAGTTCTGAACATCAACAACCTCCGCGACGAAAAGAGTGACAGGCTGGCGAAGAAACGAACCCTCGTGATTATCCTTGGAAGCCGGAGGGCACGGTTGTATCACGTTGGGCTGGTCGCCGCGGCACTCGCGCTAGGATTGGTCTACACGATCCTGAATCTTCATACTTGGTATCAATTTGTGTTCGTCCTTCCCGTTCCGATCCTCCTGAAAAATGCCTCGGCCGTTCTTCGCAACACCAACCCCGTTGACCTCACGTCCGAATTGAAGCGCTTGTCGCTTGCGACGCTGCTGTTCGCCTTTGCGTTCGGGCTCGGCGCGATTGCCTGAAACCGATCCGCACAGAGCCTCCGCCGCTGCTCCACCGCGTTCCGGGTCTTTGCACAAGGGCACGAAGTTGATCCGTCTTTCCGGATGATCGAGGAGCGAATTGCACCGTTTGGTCGAAAATAGGAAACCGCATAAAAATCATAGGCGGTCAAAGTTTCTTGCCCTCTTCCAGGTGCAGATTCTCAAAACCGGAAGAGTCGGACATTGGATCGATGAAAACCCCCTGGTTTGTGTTCTCCGGTCGGCGAACTCCAAGAGATGTGTTCGCGGAATGCACCTCCGACAAGTACAAGACCGAGCGTCGCGCAGATCTTGGAAACAAGTGAATTGCAATCGTTCAAGGGTTTCTGTTTTTCAATCCGGAAATAACTACATTGGCATCACGATCGTGCGCGCCGAGCGCGCGTCTCTCCACACCAGGGCCGCCGGATTTCGGTTTCAGCCTATTTTCTGGCAGGACCTCTATGCACCGACTCAGGTCCATTCACGGACGATGTGAATACTCGAAGCGCGTTCGCGGACGCGTTTCGCCTGCTGTCAATTGCCCCCGGCAACCCACGTACTCCCTTTCTCCACCAGCACTTCCGGAGCAAATCTGGACGCTCGTTGCGCGTCAACCTATCACCTCTTCATCCGGATACGGCAATCTGCTCCTGTGTGTGCGTGTGCACGACGAGGACCCTTCATGACTCCTGCCAGCAGCAACAACCTGAACGCTCCGGCATCGATGCTTCAGTCTCCCCAACGCCGGCTTTCGATTCTCCTGTGGCTCGTTGCACTCCATTCACTTGCAGTAGGCATCGGATTGATTGCTGCGCCTGACAGTTTGCTGTCGTTTTTTGGCTTTCCATTTGGGGGAGAACGATTCTTCCGGGCCCAGGCTGGCGTTTTTCATTTTGTGATGGTTGTCGTCTACCTCATGGCAGCCAGCCGTTTTGTCGTATCATCGGACTCCACATACCTGGCAATAACCGCCAAGATGATGGCCATGGTGTTCCTGGTCTTCTACTACCTGCTCGTCAGCCAGGTGTGGATGATCTTGATCTCAGGTATCGGTGATGGCGCAATGGGATTGCTCATCCTGTGGGGTTACCGGTCATTTCGAAGGTCACTTTCATCTCCAAGCAGAGGAGCTGCAGGAGAGGGAAGGCTCGCGATCGATGATTGATGCTCAGTGGATGCCGATCACCTCTTCACCCGGCAAGGAGTCAGGATGAACCACACGCCAACGATAGTGCTCACGGGTGCCTCCGGTTTGATTGGTCGGACGCTTCTCGACGAATGGAAGAATGACTTCAGGATTTTCGCAGTTGCCCGGCGAACGCAGCAGGAGTGTGAAGCGCCGGTCCATTCGAACATCGCCTGGATGCGCGCAGACGTTTCTGATCACGGCAGGATCAGCGAAGTCTTCAGGGAAATCGCAACTGCCGGCGGTGCAGACTTCGTATTTCACCTCGCCGCCTACTATGATTTTAGCGGCGAGCGCCATCCGGAATACTACACGACGAACGTGAAAGGCACACAGCACGTCCTGGGCTTGTCGCAGGATTTGCATCCGAGGCTGTTCGTGTTCTCAAGCTCAGTTGCCGCGTGCCCGTTCCCGGCGCCGAACGATGCTGTTCGTGAAGACACTCCGCCATCCGGGGAGCACATTTACTCGTGGAGCAAACGGGAAGGTGAGCGACTGATCATGGATCAGGCCAACGCGATCCGATCCTGTATTGTCCGCCTTGGAGCTGTGTATACCGATTGGTGCGAATACCCTCCGCTCTACACGCTCCTGCAAACCTGGTTGGGAAATTCATGGAAGGCGAGGATCCTGGCCGGAAAAGGGGAGAGCGCGGTCCCGTACATTCATATGCGGGACATTATTTCCTTTTTTCATCGCCTGATCGAGACAGCAGATTCTCTGCCGCAGAAGACGGTTCTGCAGGCATGCACGACGGGTTCGACCTCGCACCGCATGCTGTTTCAACTCGCGACGCGGCACTTCTATGGTGAAGAGCGTCAACCGATATTCATGCCCGCTGCCGCAATTGTTCCGGGTCTCCATGCTCTGAGGCTTGCCGGCAAGGTTACAGGCAATGTGCCGTTTGAACAACCCTGGATGCTTCGATACGTCGACGAGAAACTCACGGTCGACGCGTCACGAACATACACGTTGCTCAACTGGAAGCCCAATCCCAGGCACGCGATTGAACGGCGGATCCGCTACTTGCTCGAACATCTGAAAGCTGAGCCGCACCTCTGGAATCTGAAAAACCTGAGGGCATCGCTCAAGGAGCGGGACAGGGTCGAACTCCGGATCTATCAACGGCTCCTGCTCGTCGAGGATCGTGTCATCGCCGAGGCGGTCAGTTCAATTTTCGATACTCAGAATGCGATCCGGTATGCCTCGCTCCGATCGATGGACAGGAACGAACTCACGTGGTTCGTTCGCATGCTGTTCAGGCTCCTGCTTACCTCCATCCACAGCGGAAACACGCTGCTCGTCTGCAACTACTTTGAAATTTCTTCTTCAGGAAGATTTGCCGCAGGCTACACTCCCGATGATCTGATCGCGGTCCTTCGATCGCTCGATGGGGCCATTCTTCGAGATTCTATCGACTGGGGGGAGCCGCGTCCGCCCCGGACTGCCCTGCACCATTCCGTCACCATGCCCATCGAGCTCGCGATCGATGAAATTGAATTTCAGCGTGAAAGCGCATCGTCGAGGCAGGAGGCCACGGGGCGTGAGGCGCCGAAAGCCCCAACACCCGATGATATTGCCCGCCGGCAACTCGAAGAGACGATCTGGAATTGTCTCGTCATGCGTAAATAACAGACGCCCAGGGAGGTTCGCCCATGTCGTTCAGGTTCAGTACAATCCAGATGCTCGGGACCACCCTGATCGTCGCCGTCACCAGCCTTTGCGTCATCGTTGCAGGGTTCACGATTATCACTGGCATTGTACAGGACGAAACGCAGCTGCGTGTTCAAATGGATTTGAATTCTGCCCGGACAATCTACCGGGATCAGGGTGTTGAGCTCCAGATGAAGCTGAACCAGATCTCACAGCAGAAGGTTGTCCGCGTGTCACTGATAGGTCGTCATCAGGACGTTCAGACGGTCGCCCGGCTCGAAGAGCTTCGACGGCAGTACGGCCTGGATTTCCTGAGAGTCGTCGGTTTGGAGGAGGGTGCTCCCACGGGGCGGGCGCGATCGCTCCAATCCCTGGCGCACATGAAAGAGGATCTTGTGATCCGAAACGCGCTCGCCGGAACGGGGACATACGGTGCCATGATCTTTGACACAGAGGATCTTCGCCAGGCAAGCCCCGAGCTCGCTGCGCGCGCGCATGTGGAGATCGCTCCGACGGAGCACTCTGTGCCTGGAATCAGGGAGGCAGAAGAGCGGGCCATGGTTCTCGAATCGGCAATCCCTCTCGCAGGGCCCGACGGAAAAGTGGCCGGTGCCCTCTGTGGCGGCATCTTGCTGAACCACCGTTCCTCGCTTGTTGACGAAATTCAGAGGTCTGTCTTTGGAGATGCCCGTTTTGAAAACAAGCCGGCAGGAACCGTGACGGTCTTTCTGCGGGATGTGGGCGTTGCGACGAGTGTGACCCGGGCCGACAGCGGTCGTGAAATCGGGAGTCGTGTCACGGCAGACGCTTATCGAACAGTTCTCGAACGCGGCGAGCGATTCTCTGCGCGCACCCGCGTCGGAAGCGACTGGTACCTCTCCGCATTCGATCCGATACGGGATCCTTCCGGCGAGGTCATCGGCATGCTCGGTGTCGGCTTGCTGGAAGACAAGTATCTCGACTTTCGCTCCAACCTTGTCCGCGAATTCATTCTTATCGGGATCGTCGCGCTTGCTCTGTCGATCGGCTCCGCACACTATTGCTCCACGAGAATACGGCGGCCGCTCCTGCAGTTGGTCGATGCGACACGCAAGATTTCATCCGGCCAGCTTGACACCCGCGTTTCGGCTGTGCAGGGGGGCAAGGAAGCGGTTGAGCTTGCCCAGGCGTTCAATTCCATGGCAGAGTCGCTGGAACGACACGACCAGAATCTGAACAAGGTTGCGAAACGATTGCAGCAGGCGTACGAGGAATCGGATGAGAAGAACCAGGCGTATCTGGAAATGCTCGGATTCGTAACGCACGAATTGAAGTCTCCGCTCGCATCCATCGTTTTTGCCCTCGGCTCGCTGCGCGAAGGGCTGCTGGGTCCGCTCAACGCGCCGCAGGAGGCAACGCTGAAAGCCTGCTCAACAAGCGCTGACTATCTCAACGCGACGATCGGCAATTTCCTCAACCTGAGCCGCGTCGAGGAGGGAGAAATCAAGCTCAAATTGCGCAGGGTTCATCTCCGGCAGGATGTCGTTGACCACGTCACTGAACTCCTGCGCGATATGGCGGCGGACAACCAGATGCAGATTCGTTGCACGATACCGGCAGAGCTGACCATCGTGTGCGATCCCGGGCTCATCATGTCGGTGTTCCAGAACCTTGTTTCAAACGCCATCAAGTACGGTAAACATGGCGCGGAGATCTTCATCTCTGTGAAGACAGACAATGAGGCGGGTCTCCATACCTTCGCCGTCTACAACGAGGGGCAAGGATTCAATATTGAGGAGAGGAGCAAGCTCTTTACAAAGTTCTCACGCTTCACGGCGGAAAATTACGGCACGAAATCCGGGACCGGACTGGGTCTCTTCGTGACAAAGAACATTGTCGAGCGGCATGGGGGAACGATTTTTGCAGATTCAATGCCGGGATGGTGGGCGCGGTTCACATTCACGCTGCCGGTCGAAATACCAATACCGGCTCAGGAGGAAGGGGAGGAGCACGGACGAGTCAGGCCGTAGGCGGCACAACGGCTCCCTCGTTTGGGAGAGAACCACGGTTTGCAAAGAGCTCCTCAATTTTGGCGAACAGCTCTGAAGGTTTCACAGGTTTTTCGATAAATGCATCGACGGGCAGGAGGGCTGTGGCGACGCGTCCGCTGAAATCGACGGTCGTCTTCGTTGTCACGCTCGTCAGCATGAGGATGGGGACTCGTTCGAATCGCTTGTAGGGGGAATCGGGTGCGGCCGTCCTTAGTTCCCGAACAACGCGGAAGCCGGCGACAAAATCCTCCATGATGACATCGAGAATGATCAGATCAGGATTGACCTGCCTGATAGCTTCGAGGCCCTCTGTGGCGGATTGAGCAGAGAAGAAAACGTATCCTTTGGCCTCCGATGCTATCCTGATCACCTGTGTCAGGTTGATGTCGTCATCAATCATGAGTATTCGGCGGGGAGGATTCATTGCTCTCTTCCTCTCGTTCAGTTGTGCGGACATTCGGGATGGCGGGAGCACTCAGAACCGGTGCTTACGCCGTCTCCGGACTGAGGTCAGTCGTGATGCCCAAGTGCTACCAAATCAATGTAAATCTGTGTGGAAAGAGAATCAAGAGCAAAGCTTCACGCCGAAGCGGGGATCAGCATGAAGGTGCACACCTCCGGCTGACGTGAGTCCACGCTGTTCCATGGCGTGGTGAAGAACGTCGGTTCAAATTCTCAGCCGCGACATCCAAATCAATCGGAATGGACAATCTTGCGCTCGCAATCCTTCTGTTCTTCGCCAGTCTGCAGACCTGGACAGGTGACGCACGTCCGGAAATCATCCGACATTTCTCTATTTATCAGTCACGCTCTGAATATTGCGCCTGGCCTTCCGTCGCAAGAACATCAGAAGGAGACCTGATCGTTCTCTTCACACGGACGGAGGAGCACCTTGGGCCCGACGGGGCTATCCTCCTTTGCCGGTCGACCGACAACGGCACGACCTGGATGCCACCGGTGGTCGTCTTTGACTCGCCGATCGACGACCGGGAATCCGGGTTGACGTCTCTTCGCGATGGACGCCTGCTGGCGCATTTCTGGTCGACATTCCACACGCGAGAATCGTATGAGAAACTCTCGCCCGGATCGTACGGTTCCGATCAATTGCAGCGCTGGTCGGCATTTGTAGAACGGCAGACATATCGGGATGGAATCGTCTCTGCGGGTGCGTCCATGTCGGTCTCGGCCGACGGAGGGAAGACTTGGACGAAGACTGTCAGAGGACATGACTCCGTGCATGGTGGCATTGAGCTATCGAATGGAACTCTTGTCCTCGCTTCATACCGCCAGACCCCCGACACGATCGCGGTTCTCGCTGCAGATTCGGCGGGCACTCAGTGGCACCGGTTGTCGATCGTGCCCTCACCACGTCCCGAGAGTCTTGGTCTGGGAGAACCGCATCTGCTCCAGCTCGCGAGCGGACGCCTGATCATGATGATGCGCGCAACAGCCCATCCGTACAACGATGAGGACCCGCGGTGTGTCATGTGGGAATCATATTCGGATAATGGCGGGAGAACATGGGCACTGCCGTTCGCCACGTCGCTGTGGGGCTATCCGCCTCACTTGCTTCTGCTTGCCGATGGGAGAGTCCTCTGTACATACGGCTATCGACGGAAGCCGTACGGCGAACGGGCATGCATCAGCGCCGATGGAGTCAGCTGGGATCCGCGAAATGAAATTACGCTTCGCGATGACGCACCGAACGGCGATCTGGGTTACCCGGCTTCCATTGAGCTCCAACGAGGAGTCATCCTGACTGTCTATTATCAACCTGATGTGCCGCGCGGTACCGTCCAACAGATGCATCCTCCCGATCCTCAGCGAACGAAACCTGGGATCCTGGGCACGATCTGGAAAGTCCCGCGGACAAAGTAATCGCTCGAAAAAGATCCCGCCGTTGCGACCTCCCTGAATGCGTCGAGCCGAAAAAGCGGAGTTGACGCGAGTCATCCCTGAAAAACCAACCGTTACTCACGCTCATGCGCTTTTTTTTAGATTCAGTGCCAGGGTTCCGACCTATGGTGCAAGCTGCTTACTTCGTCAGCACGAGCGATCTGGAGACAATGGAGCCAGCCGCTCTCAACGTGTAGATGTAACTGCCGGAAGCAAGTCCCCGTGCGTCGAAGACAACGGAGTGGAAGCCGGCGGAACACTCTCCATCCACAAGCGTCGCGATTTGGCGTCCGAGAATATCGTACACGCACAGCCGGACCTGCGCGGCTTCCGGCAACGCGAAGTTGATATGAGTGGCAGGGTTGAATGGGTTTGGATAGTTCTGCGCCAGAGCAATGCCGGGCGGCAGCTGCGTGGGTGACGCAATAACCGTGAGAAGGGATACGTCTGAAGCGCTGAGCACAATTTCTGTCGTTCCCCCCGACGGATTCACAGTGCTTGCGCCGCTTGGCCAAAGCCCGTTCACCGACGTAGAAGAAGACACGACGGTTCCGGAGGTCAGTGACCATCGCTCGACGCGACGGATTCCGTTGGGAAGCAGATTTGGGATTGCCAGCCCAAAGGCGCCGTTGATCGCGTTCACGCCGGAGGCATAAAACGCCGCATAGCTGCTCGAAGTCGTGTTGTCCGTCCCGTCGTCTTCAACAAACGAGCCTGCAACGGGGCGGCCTGTGCCTGCCGTGTTGTCGAAAGCGAAGATGAAGTCCCGCGCAGCCGCCTTGCTCGTACACCTGAGGCCCGTACCAGTGCTGTCGCCTGGCGCAGCGTCAAGCTTGATGACGCGGATGGAATCAGGAATCGTGAGTCGCAATGCAACGGAAGTGCCGGAAATTCCGTCGTTCAGCATGATGCGCATGAAAACGTACCTACCTGGCGTGAAGCGTGCATTCCCTGTAGGTTCTGTGATGAACCACCCTTCGAACGATCCGGAAGAGCTTGTCGTAAACGTTCCGTAGGTGCCGGCAGTCGAGAGGCCCGGACTTGATGTCCGGACGAAGTTCCCGGATGGAGAAGCAAAAATACAATTTCCCGCACCACTCGTCGTTGGTCCATCAGCTGAGGTGATGACCTGATTGAAAAACCTGTAGGAGGAATTCGGCGTGAGCCCGGTGAGCTTTGCCCTGTAAGCCAACGGGACCCTGTTTGAGTTCGTGCCGCTCATCCCTTCTATACATTGAGGCAGAATAGTTCCGGTGATTGTCTGACCTGCGAGCACCGAGGAAAACCACATAAGAAAGAGGATGACGCGAGCACTTCTGTGCATTGGTTCTTCCCTCATTATTTCAGGACAACGAGTTTCCGGGTGCAGGCAAAATCGCCGGCGACCATCCGGTAGAGGTACACACCGCTGGCGAGGGACGAAGCGTCGAACGATGTTGTGTAGAGGCCGGCTGTTTTCCTCTCGTCGACGAGCGTGGTGACGCGTTCACCGAGAAGGTTGAACACCTCGATCTTCACACCGGTCTCCCTGGGGACAGAGAACGTAATCGATGTTTTCGGGTTGAACGGGTTGGGGAAGTTCTGACTCAGCCCGAATTGCACGGGCACCTGAGAAGACGGAACGTCCGTCAGCAATCGCTGCACTGTTGTTTCCTGCGAGAACATCGACTGATCGTCCTTCCCGATGATCCTCAGTCTGTAGACGAACTGACCGATTCCAGGGAGCGTATCGATGCAGGAATAGGCGTGGGCAGCCTCTCCCTGGTCAGCCGCCGCGACAGATGCAACGGTCCGCCAGAGGGTATCACGCCCGTCGATGAACTTGTATCTCCGCTCGAGTTCAAAGCGCAGCGCATTGAACTCGCTCCGGGTGTCCCACTGGATGTATGCGACTGGACCGTCAAGCCGGGCTGTGAGGGAATCGATGTCGACTTGCAGCTCGTTCAACGCCACGCCATGCGTCGTTCCGTCGGAGAGAAGGTTGTGATCCATCCAACGGACCCGCGCGGCGACCCAGTCCTTGAGAAACTGTACTTCCTGCGGATATGTGCTGCCGACGAACCAATTGGCGAAGACATGCACGCCGAGGATCGGCCAGCGTTCAAAATTTCTCTCCTGGGCTTCGTCGACGTAGGACGCGAGTGAGTCGATGAAGTGGTCGATGGATGAGAGAGAGAACTGATTGGCGCGCAGCGTGATCCAGCGCTCTTTTGCAGCATTCCAGAACGTGGAGTCCTGCGCGAGCCGAGGCCACCAGAAGGGAATGGGAAACGCGTCGTCGACCGTGGCAAGCGTGACCGGAAGTTCTGTGATGTTCCAGCCCGCGGAGTCATATGCGCTGTAGTAGTCTGCGTTCCCGAACGCGATGTCGTAATCCCATGCAGGTCCGGCAGTCAGCTTGCCTCCTTTGCTGTCCCTTTCCTTGAACATGAAACAGCTGAGACGATAATCGTCGACGTTTTTCGTAATCTCGCTGAGAAGAACGTAGTCCACCGCCGCGCTCAGATCGAAATATGCCTGGTATCCAGTCGTCGGATTCGCGAAATCAGGACTGTTCATGACCCGCTCAAATGTTCCCACATAATTCTGAATGTAGAGTGCCTGCGCCGGAACGATGTCCGCCGGCTTGGGATAGTCGAACAGGTACATCGTTCGGTTTGTCGCGCCCGCATATGGTTTGTAGAGCGAGTACCAACCCGAATCATCGATGGCCACCCGGTCGATCTTGATGATGTACCCGCCAGTGACCGCATCGCCGGAGACATCCGTCGAGGCAAGCTTCGAGATGTTGAGCCTCGACTTCGTACGCTTGATCTTTTCGAAGAGGACATAGACGCCTTGATACTCGCCGTTAAGCACCAGCTCAAAGTATTTCGATCGGCTGGCATACCGCCCTTCGCTTCGTGCGAGATTGTACGCGAGGGAGTTCCTCATGAGACTTTTATCGGCGTAGTTTGCCGATAACACCCAATCGTTTTCCGCGGGAAGGCCCAACAGCGAAACGTCGACCGCGTTACCGGAGCCGTCACGCGTCTCGATGCCGTACTGGAGCTTTGGAAATTGCTGCGATGACGATCCGCGGATCTCAATCCCGATCTTTCCATTGAACTGGTTGAATGGATCTCCGATGTTGTTTCTATTCCCTTCGCCGTTATCGATGATCCCCATGTCCGCTTCGATCTTCGGATCATCCGGAATTGTCTGGCCATGGGTGTTGATCACAACGATGGGAAGGTTGGATGAGGTGAAAGGAGAAGTTTGAGCGATGGAGGCATGGGGAAGCAACATCAGTATGGCAGCGAGAATAGCACTCCGGGGGAACAGCCTTCTTGCCTTACCGCCAGGCAGTTTTCGATGATTGGGCGATTCGAGCCACTGCGCGTGCGGCGCTCTCTCATCTTTGGGAGAACCGCATGAGGAATTGAGCCCAGGAGATCCGGCACTATTGTGAACCGAGACCATAGGACCCTTATGAGCGACATCTACGGCTGGGTAGTTTGGTGTGACGAAAAGGAGGGCAAATCGCGTACCGCGCAAAAGCGGCAAATTAGAATCAGACAGAGCAGGTTCAGATTTCATGGCGCAAACGCTGCATAACAGAGGCTCCAGGCTTGCATGGTCGTTTTGCGAGCGACTCTTAATTGCATTTATTCCCGCAAGATGCTATTTTTGAGAAGAATCCCCGTCGACGGTTGCAATCCTGCAGCCAAATAACCTGTTTCAAATTCTACAAGAGAGTAGTTCTGTTGACAAAGACGTCCAAGTCACTCTTTTGTTTCGTTGTCATTTTTGCACTCGCGGGCGTTGTGCACGTCTATGCACAAAATGCTCGGACGATGAATGACAGCAGTTTTACGATTGTTCTCTTTCCCGACATACAAAACATGACGGAGTTATATCCGCGCGTTTGGGAGCTGATGCCGAACTGGATAGAGGATCACAAGACTCTCTTCAATATCCAGGCAGTCGTTGGGCTTGGCGATAATACAAACGAGCCTGCGAATTTCGAGATGGAAGAGGCGCAGAAGGGGTGGAACGCAATTCACGAAACCGGGATACCGTACATCGTTTGCATCGGGAATCACGACTACGATGCGTCACTGTACTCGCGGGGAACGGTTGGATCACGGTCTGCCGGACGGTTCAACGATTATTTTGGCGTCACACGGTATCTGGGCCGGCCATGGTATGGCGGCTCGTATCAGGACTCGACACAGAATTCATTTATCACATTCAGCGCGAGGAGCAGGCAGTACCTTGTTCTGTCCCTTGAATTTTTTCCGCGCTCCGCCGTGCTTGCCTGGGCTCAGGGCGTGATCGACGCGCACCCTGATGCAGAAGTTATCGTCGCGACACATGCGTACCTGAACACGGATGCATCCAGACTTCGCGGCGCAGATCCGGCCAGCCGCGACGCCTACGGTTTGGTCAATGACTCATCGTGTGATGCACAGCAACTCTGGGAGCGATTCATCTCTGTGAACAACAGAATCGGTCTCGTCGTGTCTGGCCATCGTCATGACGGTCAATCGTCGTACTCGGCATACTCCGTCGACGTCAACACTTCCGGAACACTTGTCAATCAACTTCTTGTCGACTATCAGGACGGAGTGAACGGCGGCAACGCGTACATGATGCTGCTGAGATTCTCCGCTTCGGGGGACAGCGTTTCGGCGATTCCATACTCTGCGTACCTCGATTCGTTCGATTCAACGGGCGCGTTCGTGATGCCCTGGCGAGCGGCGGCAAACAGCCGGCTGGACGGAGGGATGTCGTTCAGCGGTGTCAATTCTTCACACCAGTTTGCCGCGTTGGAAACCGCTAGATCCTTCACTCCTCCATTTACGATTCTTGCGCAGGTGACGCCGACCCTGGCGTATGACCGTCCGTTCGAGCTGGTGCTCGCGTCGGCAGACGGGAGACAGGAAGTTTCGATCGGTGCGCACGCCGATGCTACCAGCCGATTGCTCGGAGTATCGGCAGTATCGTCGGTGAACGCAGATGCGGTGGGGACATCCAGTGAAAGCGTGATCCTGACCGCAGCCCCCGCTGGAGCACCATACTCGCTCGAGGTCGGCATTGATGCGTCCGGTATGGCGACGCTCAGCGCAACTTCCCAGGGACAAGCCGGTCGAGCCAGCGTTCAGCTCAGCGGCAAAGAACAGTACCACGTGCTCCTCGTTCAGCGTCAGGGCCGCCCACACGTTGTTGGACCGAATCGCGCCTACTGGCATTGGCTCAAAGTTCTGAACAACGACGACAATCGCGGAACGCTCTTTCAGGATTACTTTGCGAACGACCGCTCACTCAATGCTGGCTCGTGGCGCATTAACGGGGCAGTCGCGACGGCGCTGGCAATGCGTTCCGCCGACGGAGTCAATTCCTTTGTCAGCCCAACGATCGGGTTTCCCTCCGTTGTCACCGGAGTGACGAACGAATTCCAACCAACAGGATTTGGACTTGACCAGAATTATCCGAATCCCTTTAATCCGTCGACGAAGATTGTGTACCACCTGGCCCAGCGGGGAAAAGTCAGTCTCAAGATCTTCGATCTCCTTGGTCGCGAGGTTGCCGTTCTTGTCGACGAAGTGAAGGATGCCGGATCGTTTGTGGTCGAGTGGCAGGCTTCGAGAATTTCGTCCGGTACGTACTTCTGCCAGTTTCAATCCGGCGGCGAATTCCAGACACGCAAAATCATCTTGCTGCGCTAGACCGGACGATGTTGACCTCCAAAACCTTCTTGTCTCTTCTCCCTTTCCCATCAGCTTATCCGATTTCTTTCTTCCTCACTTCTTGCTATGTTCGGGTGAACTATAGCCGGCAATAGTGCTCTTCGGTACACAGCAGGAACGACCATGAGAACGCGTGAACGCTTTGAAACTTCATTTTCTGTCACGTCGTACGAGATTGACTTAACAGGAACGCTCTCGCTCTTTTCGCTCTTCAACCGATTCCAGGACCTCGCGGGTGAGCACGCGTCGTATCTCGACGTAGGCTATGATCAGTTGCGTCAATCGAATCTCGCCTGGATTCTTTCGCGCATCAAAGTGGAGGTCTCTTCATTGCCCCGCTGGGGGGAGACTGTCACGCTGGCGACGTGGCCCAAGGGGATCGACCGGCTGTTCGCCCTGCGTGATTTCTCGCTTCGGGATCAGACGGGCGACAAGCTGGCGCTCGCCACTTCAGCGTGGCTTCTCGTCGACATCACAAAAAACCGCCCGCAGCGATTGGAGAATCTCAATGTCGATTTGCACTTCCCGGGAGCACCGTCGGCAATTGACGAATCGCTGGAGAAAATTCAGCTGACAGAGGCGATGGGAAGTGTATACGAAAGGCCCGTGTGGCTGAGCGACATCGATAGCAACGGTCACGTCAACAACGCGCAGTACGCAAAGTGGATCGTGGATTGTTTTTCTGAAGAACACGTCCGGACTCACCGGATCTCTTCGCTCCAGATCAACTACCTTGAACAATCACTGATGGGAGATACGATCGGGCTTCTCAAGGCTCCTCTCGATGGTCGTCAGAACGAATTTCACGTCTCAGGGATCAACCGGTTGAAGGGATCCCACGTGTTCCAATCACGGATCGTCTGGGATTGACCACAGGCTGCGCACGACGTTGCAGCGGGCGACGAGAGACTCAGCATTCGACAGATCCGGGGAGTAAACGAACAGTAGAATCCACCCAGCCAACGCCCGGGGTCACCCGCAAGTGTTATCTCGGTTTCCTTCTCCCTCCTTGCATCTTGCTTCTGACATGATGCTGACCTGTTGCTTCGGCGCCATGGCACCGGGGATATGCAGTCACACAGAGGTTGTCCCCTGCCATCGGACGCTGGAAACGGATAAGAATGATGAGCCCATCTGTCTCCCAGCAGACGGATGTCGCCAATAAGCGGCAGGAGCAACCTGAAAACGCCAGAGGATCGATGGTTGTGGAAGGAATTCGATGATTGCTCCTGTTCCGGACCTGGGAACGGAGGCGCAAAATTTTGTTCGTGATCCTGGAAACGGAACGACCTCAACGGAAGTGCTGTTGAATCAACATGTCGATCATTGTCGCACGCGAAAGCATTTCATGAAGCGGACCCTGTTTCTCATTGCGATCTGTGTTTGCTTTTGCGTCGGAAACGCACGTGCGGATCAGCGTGATTCCACCACCTTCGGGATTGTGCGCTCGATACGTATCGATGGCAACAGCGTCACTCAACCGTACGTGATTCTGCGGGAGATGTCACTTCATGCAGGGGACACGCTTACTCAGGCTTCCCTTGTTCGGGATCAGGACCGCATTTACAATCTCGGCCTCTTCAATAAAGTCGTGATCACGCACCGCGATTCGGCTGAGACTTCCGAGCTTTTCGTGAGCGTTGTCGAGCGTTGGTATATCTTTCCGATCCCGATCCTGAATCTCCGCACGAGGGCTGCGAACACGGCCTCGTACGGCCTTGGAGCGATCCATCAGAATTTTCTCGGACGAAACGAACGATTGTCGGCGTCGTTCATGACCGGCTATGACCATTCCGCAGGGCTCACGTACCAGACCCCGCGCATCAAGGATGACGACGATATCTTTCTTCGGGCCCAATATCAGTACCGCGATTCACATTCACTCGATTACAACAGTGACATCGTCTTCGAGCAGATCAATCGTACGGGATCTGTCTCGCTCGGCAAACGCTTCGGTTACTATCAAACGCTCATAGGGACTGCGGGGTATCAAACGTGGCAGCTGCCGGATACTTCATTGGGCCGGACAGTCTCGCCCGACGGCACCGACAGATTCCTGGAACTTGGGCTGAATTACACCTACGATGCGCGCGACGTGCGCGAATATCCCACTGATGGATGGTATCTTGATGTCTCAGCGACACAGGACGGGCTCGGACATGAGTCTACGCTGAACAATCTCCGGCTTGTCAACGATCTTCGATGGTACACACTCTTGTCCGATAACCTGACGTTTGCAGCCCGCGGCTTCGGTTCGCTCGTGGCAGGAGGAGCAGTCCCGATGTACCATCGGGTTTTCCTTAACAATCGCCTCGGCATCCGGGGATACAACCAGCGGGACTACACAGGCGAAGACCTTCTAGGGGCATCACTCGAAGTTCGAATGCCGCTGATACAGCCGCGGTTCGTCACATTTAATTTCTTCAACATCTACCAGTTCAACACGATGCGTTTCGGAATCTATGCCGCTGCCTTCATGGACGCCGGAAAAATCTGGTTCCGCTCGGATACTTTTGGAAACGTTCCATGGCTGGCTTCATCGGGTGTCGGAATCCACTTCCTGCTTCCGTACAGCTTCATTCTCAGGACCGAGCTGTCGATCAACGCGATCGGACAGGTCCGCCTCGCTGCGAATGGCGGCGTGTCCTTCTGAAATACTGACGCGCGTGGCACACTGCAAAGCAAGAGCCCCGGTCGCAATGGCCGGGGCTCTTTGATTTTGTGCGATCCTTCATGCTGAGGGTCGGCTCAATTGTGTGTGATGACGTAGAGGAACGCGCCCACGACCGGGCCGCGCGGACCTCGTCCGGGTGTACCGGGAGTCGCCGTTTGCGGAGGTGGACCGTAGACGGGCTGGAACAAGTATGCAACATGCTTGACAGGATCCACGGCAATCGTCTTTGCGCCGGCTGCTGTTGTCACAGTAGCAACTGTCGTGTATTTGTCCGGGGAATCTTCATGGACAATGGTCACGCTGCTGTCCCGACCGGCAGGAATGTAGATAAGTTGTTCGGATGGATCCCAGCCAAGGGCGTCGACGCCGGCGCCGTTCTGGATCGTTGCGACGATCTTGCCGGTTTCCCCGTCAAGCACCGCTGATGTTTTGCTGCATCCCGTGAAGATTCTCTTGCTCTGCCTGTCATATGCAATGCCCGTAGGGCCTTCGCAGGGCGAGAGGGGCCACGACGCGCCCGCCGTCATTGTTCTGCCGTCCACGACCTGAATCGTGTTCTTGCGTTCGTTGTTCACGAAAATGGTTCCCTTCCCGTTCTCAACTGCTCCCTCAGGAGAATCATCCTCAAGCTGTGCCTGACCCGTGATCTCTCCTGAGACGGGATCGACCGCCGTGCATGTTCCCGGCTTGCTATGATTCGTCAGGATGATGCGATCGAGGACGTCATCGTACATGATCCCATCGAGCCCGCCAGCCGGGATCTTGATCTTCCGGATCGACGCGAGGGTTTTCAGATCGAACATCGTCAGCGTGGAGTCGCCTCTGTTTGTCGTGAAGCCGTGATTCGCCTTGGGAGCGAGAGCAATACCGTGTGTGCCCGGCGTATCCGGAATATCTCCAAGCACGCTGCCGGTGTTCCCGTCGAGGATCATGACATGCGAGCCGCGCGACACGAACACCCGGCCCGTCCCGGGTTCGGCAGTCAGGTAGTCTGTACCGCCCTCCCCGCCGATATTGTATCTCTGCACCTTGAAATTCTGCGCGTTCAACGAAACGGCGCACCACATCAACATCAACAGCGCTGAACCAACGCCACGGATCTTATTCATCTAGCGCTCCTGTTTTGATTGAGAAAGTTGTCGCCGATTTCGGCAGCTGCATCCGACGAAGAGCGACGGGGGATTCCGGAGGACGCTCACGAAGTCGACGCAATAAGCGAAGATCCGAGCTCATTGTCAACGACGCCATGAGGCAGACGAATGGGCTGCTCTTTGCGGCGACGGCTGACCCAAGATTAGTGGCCTATGGCAGCCCGGTGACAGGGAATCGGGCAGAAGCGATCGGTCCCGGCGAAGCGTTGGTCTGAAATTTATCGTGCAAGCGGAGCGGTTGAATGCAATCAACTCCGCATAAAGAATGGCCTCCTGGGTATAAAGATTATATAAATAAACGAAAAGAAAATGCAAAGATCCCCTGTCCGATGCATCTACGATCTTTCTCTCCGCGTAATCAAACGTTACATTTATTCTTGTTCATATGTGGCGCATGACCCAGGCAGGTTGTCAGATCCATGAAGCAGCAACTCATAAGCATCCCTGAACCATCGGAGCCATCCGGCTCGAAGAAAATCAAAGTCGTGGTTCTCACGACTGTCATGCTGACGTTCATCACGTTCTGGCGTGCGTCCGCAATCATACTTTCCGACCTCGCTTCAAGCGCCTACTATGTTGTAGGCATTGCCGAAAAGGCTGTTGGTCCATCCGCTCCGTGGTTCATCCTCTTTGTCATGCTGTTTGCGTACGCCATCAGGGCGGTGTACATCGAGTCGTCCAGCATGTTCGTCAGAGGCGGCGTGTACCGTGTTGTCCACGAAGCGCTTGGAGAGAAAGCCGCCAAATTTTCCGTTTCTGCACTGATCTTCGATTACCTGATCACGGCCCCGATTTCCGCTGTATCGGCCGGACAGTATCTCTCGGGGCTTCTCAACTCACTGCTTCATTCAATCGGCTCGTCGATCAGCCTGGATGAAAGTCTGGTGTCGGTTGCCACGGCGCTTACGATCCAGTGCTATTTCTGGCGTAAGAACATCATCGGCATAGAAGAGTCGAGCGAGAAGGCTCTCCGGATTTTCCAGGTCACGGCAACTCTTGCTGCGGTGTTGTTTGTCTGGTCCATTGTAACGATCGCGGTTCGCGGTGCCCATCTCCCGCCATTCACCGTGCAGTTGTCCGATGATGCACTCGGTTGGCTCAGAGACATTCCCTGGCTGCGCACGATCGGGCTCGTCGGCGTCCTCGTTGGGATGGGACATTCGATTCTTGCCGTCAGCGGTGAAGAGACGCTCGCCCAGGTGTACCGGGAGCTCGAGGCCCCAAAGCTGAAGAACCTGAAGCGGACTGGTCTTGTGATCTTCCTGTTCGCTTTCGTGTTTACAGGCGTCAACGCGTTGTTTGCATCAATGATCGTCCCACAGGCGGAGCTGTTGGGGGAATACAATGACAACGCGTTGAGCGGACTGGCGATGCATTTTGTCGGTCCTCATTCTGTTTTGCTCGCACTTCAGGTGTTTGTCGTCGTCACCGGATTCCTGATCCTGGCTGGAGCCGTTAACACCGCGCTCATCGGTGCCAACAGCGTTCTCAATCGTGTCGCTGAAGACGGAGTTCTCCACGACTGGTTCAGGAAACCTCATCCGAAATTCGGGACTTCGTACCGGATTGTCCATACGCTTGCGATTCTCCAGACGCTCATCATCATCGCAAGCCGCGGGGATGTCTTCCTCCTGGGCGAGGCGTATGCGTTCGGAGTTGTGTGGAGTTTCATCATGAAGGCGTACTCCATGATTGTCCTGCGATTCAAGGACCGGACTCCGCGGGAATGGAAGGTGCCGCCGAATATCACGATAGCCGGGATAGAGATCCCGCTCGGTTTGGGAATCGTCTTCGCCGTTCTATTCGCATTGGGTGTGGTGAACCTCTTCACGAAGCCGACTGCAACGAAAGGGGGCATCGCGTTCACCATCCTTCTGTATATCGTTTTTGGAATCTCTGAGAAGCTCAACAAGCAGAGGGCCGCCCACCGCAGCCACGAGCTCGAGAAATTCAATATGCTCGCGCAGGATCAGCTGACAGCGGAATCGCTCGGCTGTCAGCACGTAAAACGGACGCTCGTGGCGGTCGGCGTTCCGGGACGGCTCGAACATCTTCAGAAATGCCTGAAGGAAACAGATCCCGAGACCACCGATATCATCGTCATGCGGGCGAGGGTCGTGCAGAGAACGGAAAGCGCCACCGCAAGCGTATCCATCGACACTGAAGTGGAGGAGCTCTTCACTGCAGTCATCAAGATGGCGGAGAAGGAAGGGAAGACCGTTATTCCGATTGTCGTTCCGACGAACAACGTCATCTACGCACTCGCGCACACCGCTGCACAACTCGGTTCCGAAGAAGTCATCATGGGAACACCGCATCGTTATCCCGTCGATTATCTGTTCGAGCAATTCGCCCTGCACTGGGGAATGGTTGAGGCGGATGAAAAACACAATGTCCGGCTCCGCGCTGTGAACACCAAGAAGGAGTTCATTGTAGAGCTCTAGATTTCCCTTTTCGATTGAAGATTCCGCGGCTCCATCAGGTCTCAACGCTGCGTGGACCTTCCATACGTAAAACGATCCTATTGCAGATCTCCCGGTTCGTGGATTTTTCCACGATTCCCTCCTCGCGTGCGGACCATCCAACCCGGCACTCCGGGTCTCACTGTTTCGCCCGACTCATCACCCACAAAACACTCAGATTGAATTGCGTTCCCGCACTTCGCATGCATTGTATCTTTCGGAAAGGAACAGTACGTTCGTCATGCACAAGCGCTCAAAAATTCCCGGGAACATTCTTCACCTGTGGTCAGACGGAGTCTGTCGATGAAATCTTGCCTCACCGCGGTTCTTCTCGCATCGTTCTTCATCCATGCTGCGAGTCCGGCACAGGAATTCACCGTTCCGTATTCCATCAAGGCGACCGAACGGACGGAGAATCTTCCTCCGTACGTTGCTCCTCCGAGTACGAACCTCTATAACGGCAATCCAAACTTCAAGGTAGGATGGGGGATAGATTCGCCAACAGGTTTCGTTTCCATCGATGGGGAAGTCTGGGTGATCTTCAACCTCGGCAATCAATACGGAACGCATGTGAAGGTTGCCCGCTTCAGGGGCAGGGACTTTGAACACACCGAACGGCAGCCCGACGGCGCTATCGATATAGCCGAGAAAGGAATCTCGACTCACTTCTGCGGTGGCATGTGGTACGACACCTCGACGGGGACGCTCTATGCTCCCATTCACTGCGAATACGAACGCAACATCAGTCCCCCCGCTGGTTGGACCAGGAAAAAGACGCGTCTTGCATCAAGCACGGACAAAGGACTTACATGGAAGCTGGAAGGCGATATACTGACCGATTCCATGCCCGACTCAGGAGATTGGCTGCGATTCTCCGGGTCGTACTTCGAGGCGGGTCCGGCGGACTTTGATTTCTATGTCGACACTCGTGGAGGGTATAGTTACATCTTCGCGTGCAATGCCTATGCGCCGAAGAGCGGCGGGATGAACAATTTTCTCTGGTTCAACGAAGTTGCACGGTGCGCCCTCAGCGACAAGATGGCGCCGGGGAAGTGGCACAAGTTCTGCAACGGGACGTGGACGGAGCCGGGCCTCGGAGGAAAAGCATCAAAGGTCTGCATGAGCTCGTACAGCATCTACGGAAGAATTATCTACAGCGACTCTCTCAGGAAATATCTCCGTCTCGGCGTATGCCTCGGCGTTATCGACAAGAGATTCACGAACCTTGGATTCGGTGACGGCTCGGTGGTCGTTTCGTTCTGCGATGACTTATCGAAGCAGAACTGGAGTCCGATGGTAAAAGTTCTCGACAATCCGGGCAACGACAGGTTCGGGTTCACTGTCGCCGATGCAACGGCACGCGATCCGTTCGTTTGCGGGAAGACGCTTCACGCTTACAACTACTGGCTCTACAACCTCCCTTCGCGTGCGATCGACATTACACTTGAACCCGGCGCGACACCGGCGGCAGGATATCCGAAGTACGGTTCGTTCGCTTACGAGCCGCTGCCGGAATCGGGCGACTCGATCGTGAGCAGGAGAACGCGGATCGCGGGCTGTGACGAACCCGAAACCGTCTATTCAGGATTGTGGAAGGTGAAGCGCGACACCAACTACTTTCAGGGGCAGGCGATGGAGTGCGGCGTGCCGGGGAGCAGCGTTGAGTATTCCTTCGATGGAAGCGGGATCTACTGGCGGGCTGTTGCCGACACGAATGGCGGAAAGGCCGACATCTCGATTGATGGGAAATTTGCGGAGACTGTTGATCTCTACTTCCGCGACGCGTTGCCAAATCAATTCGCATTCATCAAAACCGGCCTTGACCCTGCACGGCGGCATACGTTCAAAGCGACGATCAGATCGGACAGAAACCCGGGGTCGTACGGGACCGTCGTTCGGCACATGGCCTTTGAAGTGGCGTCGGAAAGCGATCGTGCATCGGCAGGATTTTCGGGAGAGATGGGAAAGAACCACTGGCGTTACCAGCAGTTGGTGGGGAAGGAGTACCGAGACCTCCATTTCTTTGAGTTTGTGGATGTCGATGTCAAGGACAGCCAGACCGGAGTCATGAAGAAACAGCAGGTCTTCGCCAACTTCTGGGGAGATGGAAACGGGTGCACGCTGGGAAACCGGTATCAGAGTTTGAGGGCAGTCCGAACATGGAGGGCTCCCCACGATGGGTTGGTGCGAATCGAAGGAAATGCTGCGATCGAGAATGATGGCGGCAGTGGCCTTACAGCATCAATTGTGCACGACTCCCGCGTTGAATGGTCGTCGACGTTGAAGCCCGGCGTTGTGTCGGGCCACCACGACATTGTTCTCCGTGTGAGTCAAGGTAGCGAGATCCGGTTCATCGCATCGGGCGAGACGAACGATTCCGGTGCAAGGATCCGGTGGGATCCCGTCGTCACGTATAGTACGAACCAGCACTGAAACGAGGTGGGCAATGATCCGTCGGAATTCAATTCTTGCTGTGCTTCTTGCCGGCTGCATGATCTCATCACTCGCCGCTGCCGGCAATCTCCCGATGCGGGATGCTCCGCGATCGAAACCGGTTGTCGGACTTGTGGATGAGGTGAAGGAACTCTTTCCCGATTCGAAGCTTGATCGACCGTTGAAGAGCCTGACCGTCCATTCACCGAGGAACACGTATGTCGGTGTGCACATCATGGTCACGGGTTTGGTTGGATCGGAGAAGATTGAGTTCTCGGAATCCGATGATGCGGGCAGGCCGACGCACGGCGTCCAATGGTATCGGCTGATCGATGTACCTGTGCTTGAAAACACAGGGCTCGATCGCAACACCGAGAAATACAGTGGCAAGATCAACCCGTACGTCATTCGCCGTGCTCCGTTCAGGATTTATGATCCCTTCCGCCCGGTTGCTTCTCCGATCGCGGCCGATTCGACTTCGCTCGCGTTGCGAATCGAGATTCCCATCGATTCGGCGATGCAGCCGGGAACCTACACTCACCACCTGGGCCTGGCAATCGACGGCCGCCACGAACATCTCACGTTCGTCATCGTCGTTCACAAAGCGGAGATTCCTCCCGTCACCCGCTCGACTGTCTCCTATGTCAACTGGCTCAATCCCGACAACATCTGCAGTATTCACGGTGTCGAGAAGTGGAGCGAGCCGTTCTGGAACATGCTCTCGCAGTACGCGCATGTCATGGCGCGCGGCAGGCAGAATACGTTTTGGTTCATCTGGCCGGAGTATTTCACATTCGACAGTTCCGGCAATGTGGCGACATTTCGGCGTGACCGGCTGGAACGATACATCCGTGTGTTTCTTGACGCGGGCCTGAAAACAATCCAGGGAGCCCCGACCGTTGGCCGGAGAAACTGGACCGGCTCGCTGGACATGCTCCTTTCGGCCCGGGCCGCCGACGGCATGGAGGTGAACGCCGTGTCGGAAAAAGGCAAGCGGATGCTCGGTCAGATGATGCAGAAGATTACTGCAATGATGGAGGAAAATCATTGGTCCGGTCAATGGCTGCAAGGGCTCTTCGATGAGCCGGAAGACGCATACGTCGATCGATACAAGGAGCTGATCGCCGTGCTGCGCACCTACAAGCCGGATATCCAGATCCTCGAAGCAACGATGACGACAAATGTGAGCGGCCTGGTCAACGTCTGGTGCCCGCAGGTGCAGGAATACCAGTCACACAGGGAGTTTTTCGACAAGCGCAAGGAGGCAGGGGACAAGGTCTGGGTGTATACCTGTCTCTCACCCGGCGGACCGTGGTTGAACCGATTGCTTGATGAGGAGCGGCTGCGGCAGGTCTACATCGGTTGGGCGCTCGCGAAGTACAATTTGCAGGGTTTCCTGCATTGGGGATTGAACTTCCACACATCGAAGCCGTTCGAGGAACTCGTCCGGTTTCACATGGAGGGGCAGTTCCTTCCTGCTGGTGATTCGCACATCCTCTACCCGCTCCATGATGGACCATTGTCAAGCCATCGCTTTGAAGCGCACAGGATCGGCATGGAGGACTACGAGTTGCTCGCGCAGCTCAAGTCGAGGGATCCTGCTGCGATGGACGCGATCATAGGCACGGTTGTGCAGTCGTTCGACAAGTACAGCAAGGATGTCACTGTGTATCGGATGGCGCGTCAACGAGTCCTTGATGCACTTGACTCCTTCGCGACGAAATAATCACGTGGTGTGATCTGACTGTGACGCTCCTGTCGCGTTGGGTGAACGGGGGGCGGGTCGGACTGAACATAGGGGATTCTGAACCATGTATCCCCGGGGCACGTTTGGGACCTTCCCGCAGTGCGCAATCACCTTGCCCGCCCACGCTTTGTGGCCAGATCCCCAATTCTATAGGCATTTGAGATCCTTCCCCACCTCTCCACGATCTTGCGCCCTCCCGTCTTTGCTCCCCGGGACAATCAGCATGAACGTTTTTGAGATGCCGAATGTTACCATCTTATCGATCCATCGCCGGGACCCGCTGAGAGCTCCTTCTACGCCGGCTCACACGACGCGCAGGGCTTCCCCGGTGCTTTGAAACTGATGGATCTCCCAGGATTCTTCCGTTCTCTGCTCGACAATACTTCTGTAACACGTGGACTGACGCTCTCGACTCCGATCTCTGATTGTGAAGTCGCCTGTAGATGCTCGCTGCAGTGATGTTCTCTGTGCCACCACAAAAAAGAAATCTTGTGCCCGGTGTTTCTACCTAATCAACAAGGCAGTAGTGCCAGCCTCCAAGACAGAGAACGATTTCGAAAACGCAAGATCACGTTCTGGAGGCGGCGCTGATACTGCTGCATAGGTTATCCTGCATCTTGGAACCCGAAGGCCGCGCGGTTGACTCTCGACAATCTGACTCACAACAGAAAGGTGCAAGCCCTATGAAGCAGCGAGCCTGTTTTCTGGTCACTTGTTCTTTCGTGTTCGCATTGACAGCCCGATCGCAGTGGGTTCAGGCGGGATCGATGGAAGGAGGAGAGGTATTCGCCTTCACGTCTGGATCAGACGGATCCGGAGGGACGAACCTATTTGTTGGTACCGGAGACGGAATCTTCCTCTCCACGGACAATGGGTCTACGTGGAAAGGAGTGAACACAGGACTCTCCGGCAATATCATCAACGCACTGGCTTCGTCGGGCAAGAATGTCTACGCCGCACTCAGTGGGGGCGTGTTCCTCACGACGAATAACGGGGCAAGCTGGACTTCGACGACCGCGGCATTACAGGCATCTTCGTATTCTTCGATCGCCTGCGTCGGCAGCAGTGTGGTGGCAGGGACGCTTACGGGAGGAGTCTACCTCTCGACCGACAACGGGACAAGCTGGAGCGCTATCGCCAATGGTCTACCGGCAGGCGCTGTCAACGCGTTCGCGACAAGCGGTTCAATGCTCTTTGCAGGAACCAACAACGGAACTTATCTCTCCACCGATAATGGATCATCCTGGTCGCCGGCAAAAAACGGAATCCCCAACGGTGGTGTCGTGTGCCTCACTGTCAGTGGGTCGAACATTTTCGCGGGCACGAGGGGAAACGGCATCTATCTTTCTTCGGACAACGGCGCGAATTGGAGCGCGGTGAATTCCGGTCTCACAAATACGACCGTCCTTGCACTTGCCTCGGGCGCGTCATCAGTTTTTGCCGCGACGCTTGGCGGTGGCGTATATCTCACGACGAACAACGGCTCATCGTGGGCGCCGGTCAATTCGGGACTGACGAACACCTACGTCACTGCGCTCATCGCGGCAGGAGCGAATCTTTTTGCGGGCACTTCAGGCAGAGGCGTGTTCCGTTCGTCGAACAGCGGAACAAGCTGGACCGAGACAAACTCCGGACTCACCGCGACGTTTGTGAATGCGTTTCTGCCGGCCGGTTCGAACCTCATCGCTGGAACGAGCGGAGGCGTGTTTCTTTCCACCAATAACGGGACGACGTGGACGGGAGCGTCTTCGGGGCTCACACGAACAAGCATCTTCTCGTTGGCTGCCTCGGGGTCCAACATCTTCGCGGCAACATCAAGCGTTGGAATTTTTCTGTCGACTAATGGCGGAGCCGCCTGGGCCCCGGCAAACAACGGTATCGCCACGAGCGGAATGCTGACAGTCGCGACTGTGCCAGACGGTGCCGGAGGCACGAACATCTATACTGGATCGACCGTTGTTGGAGCGTATGTTTCGAGCGATAATGGCAGCAGCTGGAAATCCGTGTCTGCCGGATTGCCGGGAAGTAAGAGCGTCTTTGCTCTCGCGGCGAGCGCCTCGAATCTCTTTGCCGGAGTTTCTGGTGGAGGCGTCTATCTGCTTGCGAACAACGGAACCACGTGGACTGCTGCAAACACCGGCTTGCCGGCTAACGGCAGCGGCACCTCCGTTTCCGTCAGCGGGACCAGGCTCTTTGCAGCGTGCAACGGGAGCGTCTATGTTTCGACAAATGGAGGGACGAGCTGGACTGCTGCAAGCAGCGGACTCGCAAGCACCAGTATCCGGACGGTTCTTGCAAGCGGATCTAACGTTTTTGCCGCGTCCGCTGTTGGTGACGGAATCTTTGCATCGTCCGACAATGGCTTGAACTGGAAAGCTGTGAATACCGGCCTGACGAACACAAGCATCTGGTCGCTCGCCGTGGTCGGGAACCTCCTCTTCGCCGGCTCTTCATTTGGCGGAATCTGGAAACGTCCGCTCTCCGAGATCGTAACGTCTGTCGAGGATGCTGCATTCGACCTGCCGCGCAGGGTGGAGCTGGACCAGAATTATCCGAATCCGTTCAACCCCAGCACCACTATTCACTATGAGATCCCACACTCCCAACATGTCTCGCTGAAGATCTTCAACGCGTTGGGTCAGCTTGTCTCGACGCTCGTTGACGAACAGGAGAACGAAGGGGAACATCAGGTGCAATGGTCGGCGGAGGTCCCCAGCGGTGTGTATTTCTATCGTCTGCAGGTCGGAAGTTCCGTTTCAACACGCACAATGGTGTTGATCCGATGACGCGATTTCTCTCGCTGTTCTTTCTTCTGATTGATCTCGCCGCAGCACAGGATGTGCATTTCGAACGCCTTTCGATTAACGAAGGACTCTCTCAAACGTCCGTCTATGCGATCGCGCAGGACTCACAGGGATTTCTCTGGTTCGGAACGCAGGACGGTTTGAACCGCTATGACGGGTACTCCTTCAAGGTCTTTCGCTACAGGGCCAACGACTCGACGTCGCTCTCAGCAAACCACATCTCCCGCCTGATCGTCAGCCGCACAGGAGAGCTCTGGGCTGGCACAGCCGCGCGAGGACTCAATCGCTTCCGGCAGGACAAAGGGGTGTTCGAGCGATTCCTTCACGATGACGCTGACTCCACGACGCTGACGAACAACAACGTCTGGTCGTTGTACGAAGACAGCCGCGGGACGATCTGGGTTGGAACCGAGAATGGATTGAACGCACTCGATCCGGCAACCGGCAAGTGCCGGCGGTACCTCTACGACCGGAAGTCACCTTCAGGCAACGCCTCGTGGATACGATCCATCGTCGAGGACTCCTCCGGGTTGATATGGTTCGGTCATCCGCAGGGACTTTCCAATCTCGATCCACGGACGGGAGCGTTCAGGTACTTTGCATTCCCTGGCAAAGAATTTCTCTCCCTAGTGCGCTCGCACGATGGCGTCATCTTTGCTGTCGTCGCAGAGAATGTCTATCAGATTGATTACTCTCAGGACGCTCCCGCGCGTCCCCCCATCCTGAAACCAGTCCTTCTCCACATGCCAGGATTGCAGACAGCGCTCGATGCCGGAGACGCGTCCCTCTGGATCGGCTCCGTCTCAGGTCTTCTCAAGTTCGACCGAGTGTCGCGAGTGCGGACTCAGTTCAACAATCGACCCGATGACCCGGCAAGCCTGAGTGAAAACACCGTGCTCTCGCTCTTTCGCGACAGATCGGGGATCCTCTGGATCGGCACATTCGGTGGCATCAACAAATTCGTCCCGGCGCGAAAGCGTTTCTTGACAATTCAATGCGATCCAGCGAAATCCATGGGCCCGCGCGCAAACAGGGTGCGCGGGTTCAGCGAAGACAGGCATCACAACATCTGGATCGCGACAGAATCAGGTCTCTACCGCATGGATCCCGCGACCCGGCACCTCGATCGGTTCGTCAATGCGCCCGGCTATCCACGAACGGTGAAAGTCAATCACATGTGGGCTGTCCTTGCGCTAAGCGATTCGCCCGGGGTGAAGATCATGTGTGCAACGAATGGGGGAGGCGTCAATGTTCTGACATTTCCCGAAGGTGGTGATCCGCTCCGCCCTGAGATGGAATACATCGTGCCGAATCCAAGAGAACCGCTTAGTCTTCCTGCTCCGGGTCCTTCCTGTTTGTTTGAAGAGCGCGGCGGACAGGTGTGGATCGGGACGCTGCGCGAGGGAGTTGCGAGATACAATCCGCGCTCGAGGACGTTTGAAGTCTACAAAAATCAGACGAACGTACCGACATCGCTCAGCAACAGGTCGGTGACAACGATCCTCCAGACGCGTGATGGCGTCGTCTGGATTGGCACGCGTGGCGGATTGAACAGCTTCAATGAATCCGACAAATCGTTCAAACGATACATGAACGATCCGACCAATCCAAACAGTCTGAGCGATGACGCCGTCGAATGTCTCTGCGAGGATGAAGCGGGGATCTTGTGGGTCGGTACGACGGCGGGGTTGAACGCGTTCGACCGCACGACAGGAACGTTCAGGCGATTCACGATGGAGGACGGGCTCCCCAACGACGCAATCTACGGTGTGTTGAAAGACAGTCACGGCTCTCTCTGGTGCAGCACAAACAAGGGGATCGCCAGGTTTCGTCCTGAAGGGGGACTTGTCGAATCGTATGACGTGACTGACGGCCTTCAGAGTGATGAGTTTAATCAGGG
>DATJQB010000059.1:0-11280 GCA_035506075.1 Bacteroidota bacterium
CCGTTCTGAACACGGCGGCGGATACAAGCTATTGATCTGATTTTTCGTGGTCAGGTCCTATAAACAGAAATGCCAATCGATTTCTAGATTAAATCGATTGGCATCTTTGTGCCCCCAACGAGATTCGAACTCGTGTACCGAGCTTGAAAAGCTCGTGTCCTAGGCCTCTAGACGATAGGGGCGGAACAAGGTAGATGGAACAAGTCAGAATGCAGAAGTAAGAAATCTACAATTTACTTCTCGCCGTTTTCAAAGAGGAAACGAAAATCGCCGTCAATTCATCCGCTTCCGTGATCAATTCATGCACTTCCGCGGCCTCCCTGGAATCCAATTCAAGCATGAGCTCCAACCAGTACATGCTCTCGTCCGATTCTTCGAGCGCAATCTGAAGCTTTGCGATGAACTCAGCCGGCGATCTTCCTCTGCACGCCGCCCGATAATTGGCTCCGATAGATGTCGCCGATCTCACGAGTTGACGTCCGATGACATCCGTCGAGACCGACTTTGAGCGCTGATCGACCAGCCGAATGACCCGCACCGCAAACTTCTTTGTTCGATCTCTCAGGTCTTTCGACTCTGCCACACAGGCGTCCTCGAAACTACAAGACTTCTGACTTCTACAATCAACATTCTAACTTTGTTGGGGCGACCAGTGGGTTTCGAACCCACGACCTCCAGGGCCACAACCTGGCGCTCTAACCTACTGAGCTATGGCCGCCATGTGATCCTCAAGAAGGGCTCTCAAACCCCCCGCGTGCAACCAAATTTGGAGGTTTACCCCTTCCCAAAGAGCGCAAAGCCCGTTATTTTCATAACAGGCCTTGGATTTATAAAAATACGCAAACTTGACTGGAAAGGCAATAAGATTTTCCTGACGCGCTCTGCCACAGACCGAGAATCCCTTTCCCACACGTGGGACAACGTTGGCCTTTCTTGGAAAGACCTGTTTTCTCGCGTGAAGCATTGCTAACTTCTTCCGACATTCTTCTGCCAATGAGGTGCAGATCGCAACTTCGATCTCTCCACTGGTTGGCACAGAACTTGAGCCTTGAGCGTTGATTCTCTTTCCGATTGATTGCCGTGACCGGACTATCGACCGATCCAATCAAGTTCTGTTTGCGATACCACGATGGGTTCGGTCGATAATTATCAACAATCGTGCATAAACATTCAAGAAAGCAGAACCGCGATGAAAAAAGATTTGCTCACCATTCGGGATCTCAGCCGCGAAGAAATTCTCGGCCTTCTGAAACTCGCCTCAGAGATGAAGGCCCACCCACAGGACTACACCTCCGCCCTCAAAGGCAAAGCCCTCGCACTGATCTTTGAGAAGCCCTCACTTCGAACACGCGTAACGTTTGACGTCGGCATCCACCAACTCGGCGGTTTCTCTGTCACACTGCTCCCCATGGAGATCAACCTTGGAAAGCGTGAGTCCATTCACGACGTGGCAAAAAACCTCGAGCATATGGTGCAGGGAATTATGATCCGTACTTTCGCACATCAGATTGTCGTCGATATGGCACGGTTCGCCTCCGTTCCGGTCATCAACGGATTGACCGATTATTCCCACCCGTGTCAGGCGCTTGCCGACTTTCTGACAATCCAGGAAGTCAAAGGTGATTTAAAAGGACTGAAACTTTGCTTCGTCGGAGACGGGAACAACGTCGCCAACTCCCTCATGTTTACAGGTGCCCGGCTTGGGACGCATGTAACAATCGCTTGCCCGAAGGGCTATGAGCCCAATCCGACCGCGCTTCAACATGCAATGGAGGACGCAAAGGCAACAGGTGCGCGCATCGAAGTGGTGAATGATCCGGCAGAAGGAGTCCGCAATGCGGACGTGATCTACACGGATGTCTGGGCGTCAATGGGTCAGGAATCGGAATCCGATGCCCGCAAAGCGATCTTCAAGCCGTTCCAGGTCAACAAGCAATTGATGGCCAAAGCGAACAGCGGTGCGATTTTCATGCATTGCCTCCCGGCTCACCGCGGCGATGAGGTGACCGACGATGTGATCGACAGCTCCGCATCGGTTGTCTTCCAGGAAGCGGAGAACCGTTTGCATGCGCAGAAAGCAATTATGGCTCAACTGATGAAATAGGATTCTATGTCACGAACTGCGTTGATAGCGGTAGGAGGGAACTCGCTGATTCGTGTCGGCGAGAGGGGAACAATTGACGAGCAACTCGCCAATGCTCATCAGACAGCAAGGAAGATCACGCAGCTCGTCGCCGACGGATGGCGCGTCGTCATCACACACGGCAACGGTCCCCAAGTAGGGGCGGCATTGCTCCGCTCCGAACGCGCGGCCGGTGAAGCATATACACAGCCTCTCGACGTCTGCGTCGCCACGACGCAAAGTGAAATCGGCTACATGCTCGAGCGCGGGCTGCAATGCGAGCTCCGCCGCGCAGGCTTCTTCATGCCGGTAATGACGATCCTCACACAGGTCCGCGTCGACTTCAACGATCCGGCCTTCTCGAACCCCACCAAACCCATCGGTCCATTCTACACACAGAAGATTGCCGAGGAAAAAATCAGGCAGCACGGATGGGCCATGGTGGAGGATGCTGCCCGCGGCTACCGCAGGGTCGTTCCTTCTCCCCAGCCGCTTGAAATCCTTGAACTGGAGGTCGTTCGGCAGATTGTCGATCTCGGTATTATCGTGATCGCTCTCGGGGGAGGCGGCATCCCGGTCATCGTCAACGAAGACAACAGCATCAAGGGTGTTGAAGGGGTGATCGATAAAGACCGGGCTTCTTCTCTTCTCGCCACCGGTCTCGGCGTCGATTGTTTTGTGATCAGCACAGACATCGACCAGGTGTACATCAATTACAGACAGCCGACACAGCGGGCAATCAAGCGGGCAACGCCCGACCTCATGGAGCATTATCTCAAAGAGAGCCAATTCGCTTCCGGCAGCATGGGTCCAAAGGTGGAAGCGGCCGTCCGGTTTGTGCGCAACGGCGGGAAGGATGTCTTCATCACGTCGTGTGACCAGATCGTCGAGGCCGTGCGCGGGAAAGCCGGCACACACATCACCGCAACACCAGAGCACGGGCAGGAACAATGAGACTCCAGCACGTCATCGAATCACAGCAGTTTTCAGTCCCCAACCTCATGGAGCTGTTCGGCCGGACAAAATCGATGGAGCGGATTGTCCAGCGCGGCGGTACACGTGACTATGAGAACCGCATCATGGCGACGCTTTTTTACAAATCTTCCACGCGCACGCGGTTTTCATTTGAATCGGCCATGTTCCGGCTCGGCGGCCGGGTTCTTTCGACAGAGGCGGCAAAGGCGTTTTCGTCGGTCGTCGAAGGCGAGCAGCTCGAAGACACCATCCGCATCATCTCCAATTATTGCGATGTCATAGTCCTTCGGCACAACGAAGAAGGGGGCGCAAAACGGGCTGCCGCCGTCTCTTCTGTCCCCATCATCAACGCCGGCGACGGCGCTGGCGGACAACATCCAACGCAGGCGCTTCTCGATCTCTACACAATTTACAACGAATGCAAAACCCTCAACGGACTCTCGGTCGCCCTCATCGGCGCGCTCGACACGGGCCGCACGGTCCGTTCACTCGCGTACCTTCTGAGCAAATTTGAACGTGTGAAGCTGCATTTCCTGGCGCCGCCGGAACTGCAGATCAAGCACGATATTATCGAGCATCTCAAGGAACACGATGTCTGGTTTCAACTCAGTTCCGACCCGGCCGAAGTGCTCCCGCATGTTGATGTCGTCTATCAAACGAAACTTGACCGGGAACGGCTGAAACGCCAGGACGTCGACCTGTCCCAGTACAATATCGGTCCCGCGATGCTTCAGCAGATGAAGTCGGATGCGATTATCATGCACCCGCTCCCCCGTTCGGTTGAAATCGACCCGGAAGTCGACAGGGACCGGAGAGCCGCATATTTCCGTCAGTCACAGAATGGTCTCTTTGTCAGAATGGCTCTCCTGACAATGTTGTTTGACGAAGAATGAAATGAATCCGATTTCTGCCGGTTCATCGGCAGACAGAACTTACAAAGGAGTATTCATGGCAGTTGCAAAGCGAATCAAAACGCTCATCATCGGTGCCGCCGGACGCGATTTCCACAACTTTAACGTCTTGTACCGTGACAACGATCTTTACGATGTCGCAGCATTTACTGCAACGCAAATTCCGAATATCGCAGGCCGCAAATATCCGGCGGCCCTCGCCGGACGGTTGTATCCCGACGGCATTCCGATCTTTGAGGAAAAAGATCTTGAGGAGTTGATCAAACGGTATGCGGTGGACGAGGTGGTATTCTCGTACAGCGACGTCTCGTACCGTCACGTCATGAGCCTGGCCTCGCGGGCGTCGATGGCAGGTGCGCATTTCAAGCTGCTGAGCGCGCTGCAGACGATGCTGCCAAGCAGGAAACCGGTCGTATCGGTGTGCGCTGTACGCACGGGAAGCGGAAAGAGCCAGACCTGCCGCAAGGTGTCACGTATTCTTGCCGACCTCGGCTTGAAAGTCGCAGCGATCAGGCATCCAATGCCGTACGGCGACCTGGAAAAGCAAAAAGTGCAGCGCTATGCGACGATCGCGGACCTGCAGAAGTACCTGTGCACGATCGAGGAAATGGAGGAGTACGAACCGCATATCGTCAACGGTACGATCATCTACGCCGGAGTGGATTACAAGGCCATCCTGGATCGTGCCGAGCAGGAAGCGGACGTGATCGTGTGGGACGGCGGGAACAACGACACGTCGTTTTACAAACCCGACTTGTCGATCGTCGTTGCCGACCCGCTGCGGGTCGGGAACGAGCTGTCGTACTACCCAAGTGAAACCAACCTGCGCCTGGCGGACGTCGTCATCATCAACAAGGTGGATTCCGCCGAGCCCGGGGCCGTCGTAACGCTCCGGGACAACATACGGAAGGTCAACAAGCGTGCGCAGCTTATCGAAGCGGCATCACCAATTTCCGCGGCGCAGGACGGGCTGATCGCAGGCAAGAAAGTGCTCGTCATCGAAGACGGACCCACACTGACGCACGGTGAGATGAAGTTCGGTGCTGGTACGGTCGCCGCGAAAAAATTCGGCGCGGCGGAAATCATCGACCCCAGACCATATTGCACGGGGGAAATCAAACAGACGTTCGACACGTACCCGGGTATCGGCATCCTGCTCCCCGCGATGGGGTACAGCGACCAGCAGGTGAAAGACCTCGAAGAGACCATTAACAAAGTGCCGTGCGATACTGTGATCATCGGTACTCCGATTGATCTAGCCCGGATCGTGAAGCTCAACAAGCCGTCGGTCCGGATATCGTACGAGCTGGAAGAGATCGGCACCCCTGATTTGAAATCCATCCTCCAAACGTTCGTTGCATCTCTGAAAGGATAATAGCACCATGGCAAAGCACATTGCTGGGAAAAAAGCCGCTGTCAGGAAGGCCGCCTACGCGCCGGAGACACGACTGATCTGGGGGAAGTCGTTCACGCCCAAATGGGATTACAGTCACCACGTTATTCCTCCCATCTCATCGTCATCGACATTCAGACTCTCCACAACGAAGCGGGGGGCGAAGGGGTTCATCGAGTTTGCCCACCATGCAGACGATTTCACGGTGCGGTCCCGCGCTCCGATTTACATCTATGACCGCCTTGGCGAGCCGAACAAGGATCTCCTCGAAGAGAACCTGATGACCGCTCACAAGGGCGAGTGCGCAGTGACCTTCGCAACAGGTATGGCTGCCGTTTCCGCGGTGTGCGGAATCCTCCTCGGCAGCGGCAGCGAGATCATCGCCCACAAGATGCTCTATGGCTGCACGTATTCGCTCTTCAAGAATTGGCTCCCGCGGTATCACATCAAAGTTACGTGGGTCGATTTCAACGATCACAAGGCACTCAGTGCCGCGATCTCGCACCAGACGAAGCTCCTGTATTTTGAAACACCGGTCAATCCGACTATGGAGCTGATCGACATTAAAAAGATCGTCGAGATCTCGCGGCGTCACAATGCCCACCGGTCGAAAGCAAATCGCATTTTTACAGCCGTGGACAATACCTTTGCCACTCCATACTGTCAGCGCCCTCTCGAGCAGGGTGTGGACTTTGTCATTGAGTCCTTGACGAAGGGACTTCTCGGGTTCGGTACCGACATGGGCGGCGCGGTGATCGGTCCTGCGTGGAGCTACGATCGGCTCTTGTTGTACCGGAAAGACTTCGGCGGGGTGCTCGGCGCAAAGAGCGCATGGCCGATTCTCGTGTACGGTCTCCCTTCGCTTGCAGTCCGTTTCGCCCAGCAATTGAAAAACTCACAACGCGTCGCTGAATTTCTTCAGAAGGATAAACGCATTGCGTTTATCAATTATCCGGGCCTTTCCACCTTCGCTCAACGCGATCTGGCTGGTGCTCAGATGCGAAATTACGATGGCCAGTTCACGCCGGGAACGCTGATGTATTTTGTGCCGAAGGGAAAAACTCCGCGCGAACGGCACCGGAAAGCCGATCGCATGGTGAACTACATCGCGAACAATTCGTACACCATGACGCTCGCCGTCAGCCTCGGAAACATCCGGACGCTGATCGAGCATCCGGGATCGATGACACATTCCAGCATTCCACCCGAGGAGCAGCTCAAGCGCGGTATCGATCCGGGCGGCATCAGGCTTTCCATCGGACTCGAAAAAGCCGAGGACATCATACGCGATCTGAAACTCGCGTTGGACAAGATGTAATGTTGTGCTTGTTGCACCGTGCAATTGGCCCGTGCTCTCCGCGCGGGCCGATTGGATCTTCTTTCCCTCATCCATTCATACCGTTCATTTCTACATCTTGGAATAGGCCTGTCAGAATTAGGAATCCTTACAGTTTTCCGGATTCTGATTCTCGGGGACTCGCCGGTTCAACAGTCCCCTCCGGCCTTTTCCGTGGCACAATCCTTGTCAAGTTCCGGTGCCACAAGGGTTTTCGGTTTATACGCCGGGGAGGTTTGTATGTCGACGATCGCAGTCAGGCTCCAGGAAAATGCGCCGGGAAAGTACTTCGTGACGAGCGCCTGCAACGGCTGCGGGAGATGTTTCTCGTACGCTCTTCAGAATTTTATGTACAGCAATGATTCGTCGTACTTCTACGTATTTCAGCAGCCCACCGATCCGGGAGAAGAAGATGACATGCACCGGGCGATGGAAATTTGTCCGCTGAACTGCATCAAGGACGACGGCGAACCGTTTTGATGTGTCGGAAGCATGAAGGCCGGCCCGGGATCTGGCGCCGGCGATGCCATACGACGCGCATTGGTTTGCGACCCAGTGTTTTAGACGAAGCAGACGACGACCTCTTCAGGCAGCGAGCTCACACCGCGCAGACGGAGGTTTGTGATACAGAGGGGAAGAAACCCGGGGTGTGCAGCGCTGCAAGCTCTCCGCTCTCTCACCTCAGGTTCTTCCAGTCAATACCCTCTTCCGGTGATCACTCGGTGACCATTCGGCGGAAAAGCATCCCGTTCATCCAGGTTGTGTTCTTCTTGAATCAACCGCTGGTCCTTGGAAAGGAAACACGGAGCCATGAGCGCTGGAGTTCTTCTTCTCGCACGTCTTACAGATCCTGAACAGCTCGTTCCCACCGCGGAACTTCTCGAGCGCTCGAAGAACGTCCAATGCTGGAATGCAGTCGACGGGCACGTCGATCTCGTTGCAAAGCTGACCGCTCCGTCGGCCCCACTTGTCGACTCGCTGCGCGGCATCGACGGCATGGGGGATCTCGACGTTTTCGAACTCTCCGCCGAATCGGGGACACTCCTCTGCGATCCTGCCTTCGATCATGCGTTTGTCTTCATGGAGGTCGAACCGGATAAGGTCGGGTTCGTGCGCGACAGGCTCGCGGCAATCACGGACGTGGTGTTTTCCTCCACCAGGACAAACGAGAGGGAAATGATTGCAGCCGTGCGCGGAAAATCATTCCAGTCCGTCGACAGGATCGTCAACGAACAGATCCGCCCCATCGATGGCGTGCTGCGACTGAAACAGGACCGCGTCATCAATCTGAAACAACTCTGAGGCCTTTCAATGTCTCAACCGAAAACTGAAGACTTCAAGCCGTTCAACGTCGAACTTTGGAAATACGACGGGCACGCCGGAGCCTTGATCCCATTGCTTCAGTCCGCCCAGAACACCTACGGCTACGTCTCGGAAAAAGCAATCGACCACATCAGCCACATCACAGGCATCCCGGCAGCGGAGATCTACGGCGTGGTCACGTTCTACGCGCAATTCCGCACGAAGCCGCTGGGGAAAAACGTCGTGAAGATCTGCAACGGTACCGCCTGCCACGTGAACGGGGCAAAAACGGTGTATGACACCGTGCAGGACGAGCTGCAGATTACCTATGATGAGACAACGGACGACGGGAACTTCTCCCTGCTCTCCGTCGCCTGCCTCGGATGTTGTTCTCTCGCCCCGGTCATTACGGTCAACGGCGAGACACACGGCCGGCTCGATTCGGCAAAGACCAGGAAAGTCATTCGTGAAGAGAAGCGCCGCGCAGGCGCCGTCTCGAAAGCTGTCGAGGAATGAGGTTCTGAATGAAAACTGTATCCATCGGATTGGGAACCTGCGGCATCTCTGCCGGCGGTGAAAAAGTCTACAAGGCGTTTCAGGAAGAGCTGAAGGAACGACCCAATGCGTTTCTTCTGAAAGAAACCGGCTGTGTCGGGATGTGCTATCGCGAAGTCCTCGTTGAAATCAGCAACGGCAGCGGGAACCCGCGTATGTACGGAGATGTGACGCCGGACCGTGTGGGAAAAATCGTCGAAGAGGACGTTCTGAACGACCGGCCCATACCGGAATGGCTTGTGTCGGGCGAAGGAAAAGAACCCGGATTTTTCGAAAACCAGGTACGCATCGTTCTCCGCAACTGCGGGAAAATCGACCCGGGTTCGATCGAAGAATACATCGAACAGGGCGGGTACCAGGCACTCAGGAAAGTCCTGAACTCGATGACGCCCGATGAAGTGGTCAACGAAGTCGTTGTTTCCGGGCTCCGCGGCCGAGGCGGCGCGGGATTTCCCACGGGAACAAAATGGAAGTTGACGAAAGCCGCAGCAGGAACCAGGAAATTTATCGTCTGCAATGCCGACGAGGGCGATCCGGGCGCGTTCATGGACCGTTCTGTCCTGGAGAGCGATCCGCACGCAGTCCTCGAAGGAATGATCATCGCGGGCTTCGCGATCGGCGCAGAATCAGGCTACATCTACTGCCGGGCAGAATACCCCAAAGCCGTCACGCGCCTGCGCCAGGCGATCGGCCAGGCACGCAAGAAAGGCTTCCTCGGCGAGCATATCCTCGGAAGCTCATTCAGTTTTGATCTGATCATCAAGGAAGGCGCCGGTGCATTCGTCTGCGGCGAAGAAACCGCCCTGATGGCTTCTATTGAAGGGCGGCGCGGCATGCCCCGCTTCCGTCCCCCGTTCCCCGCAAACTCCGGACTCTGGGGAAAACCGACGAACATCAATAACGTCGAGACGTTTGCAAACGTCCCATGGATCATCCTGAACGGCGGAGCGAAGTTCGCCGCCTACGGCACGGCAGACAGCAAGGGAACAAAAGTTTTCGCGATGGCCGGCAAGGTGAAACGGACCGGGCTTGTTGAAGTGCCGATGGGGATCTCGATCAAATCGCTCATCTTCGATGTCTGCGGCGGCATCATGCACGACAATCAGTTCAAGGCTGTGCAGATGGGCGGTCCGTCCGGCGGATGCATCCCGGCAACGATGAGCGACACACCGATCGACTACCAGCAGATCCCGAAGACGGGCGCCATCATGGGCTCTGGCGGGTTGATTGTGATGGACGAAACCACCTGCATGGTCGATGTCGCCAAGTTCTTCCTGACGTTCACACAGGCGGAGTCATGCGGGAAGTGCACGTTCTGCCGTATCGGCACCAAACGCATGCTGGAGATCCTCGAGCGCATCACGATGGGCGAAGGGACGATGGAGGATCTCGACAATCTCACCGAGCTGAGCGAACAGATACGAAACGCGTCGCTGTGCGGGCTCGGTCAATCTGCGCCCAACCCTGTGATTACGACGCTGCGTTACTTCAGGGACGAGTATGTCGCGCATATCGAGAAAAAGAAATGCCCGGCGCATGTGTGCGCGCCGCTCATCACGTTCACGATCAACGACAAGTGCCCGGGATGCATGGTCTGCGCCCGGTCGTGTCCAACAGGCGCCATCACGGGCAAGAAGCGTGAAATTCACGTGATCGATCAGGACAAATGTATCAAGTGCGAGAAGTGCTACACAGTCTGTAGATTTGACGCTGTCACCAAAGACTAGATGAAATGCAACCACGGAGTACACGGAGAAGATACGGAGTCACATCGAATTGAAATCCGTGAACATCCGTAAGATCCGTGGCAATTCTCTTCCAGGAAACCGATGGTTACTTTGACGATAAACGGACAGCAAGTCACAGCATCACCCGACAAGACCATCTTGCAGGTCTGCCGCGAGCTGAAACTTGACAACATCCCCACGCTCTGCCACGACGACAAGCTTCCCCCGTTCGGCTCGTGCTTCCTCTGCGTCGTCGAGCTCGAGGGTCAAACGAAGCTGTTCCCCTCCTGCGCGACAAAGGTCTCCGAGGGGATGAAGGTCCATACCCGCTCGGAGAAAGTGAAACGAGCGCGCAAGACCTGTCTCGAGCTGCTGCTTTCCGACCACTACGCGGACTGTTTCGGCCCGTGCCGGTTGAACTGTCCCGCCGACGTCGATATCCAGGGCTACATGTCGTTGATTCATCTCGGCAAGTTCAAGGAAGCGGTTGCGTTGATCAAGGAAAAGAATCCACTCCCCTCCGTCTGCGGACGTGTCTGCACGCGGAAGTGCGAGGTCAATTGCCGACGGTCGATGGTCGATGAGCCCGTTGGAATCGATTTCTTGAAACGATATGTGGCGGACCAAGACATGATCGGCGACATGTGGACGCCGGAAACCAAGCCTTCGAACGGCAACCGCGTGGCGATCATCGGCGGAGGACCTGCAGGACTGACCTGTGCATACTACCTCGCGACTGAAGGGTATGAGCCGACAATTTTCGAAGCGCTTCCGGCTCTCGGCGGGATGCTCCGCTACGGCATACCGGAATACCGGTTGCCGAAGTCCGTACTGGACAAAGAAATCAAATGGATCACGGATCTTGGTGTGGAAGTTCACACGGGGAAAATGCTCGGCAAAGATTTCTCCATTGAGCAGCTCTTTGGCGAGGGCTACAGGGCTGTGTTTGTCGGACTCGG
>DATJQB010000060.1:0-3187 GCA_035506075.1 Bacteroidota bacterium
CCATCATTTCAAGAACACAAAGGAATGATCTGGTAATTCGGTGCGATCAACAATACGCAAAGATCTGCCAATTTGTTACGACGTAAAATTAACAAATTGTAACATTCGTGAGTTCCGCGCGCCATCGAGGGGACAAAAGGCAGCCGAATGCGACAGGTTTGTCACGGGTGTTTGAGCTTCCCGCGGAGCATCTCCACCATCTTCCCGAGACGCGCCTTTCGGGTTTCGTCTTTCTTCGCACTTGCGATCCACCGGACATACTCCTTGCGGTGTGTATAGGAGAGTGCATCGAAATAGCGCTTCAGCGGCGGATGGTTGCGAAGGAGCCGGTCAACATCTTCCGGAATATCCAGCGTTCGTTCGGGTGCGGGGACCGCGTTGAGATTCAACGTCACCGCTTCTTTAATATACGCGACAAGGGCCGGCTCATCCAGATCGTGCAGATCGGTGAATTTGATGCTCCGTGTGTTCCTGGCCGGAGCGACATCGTTCTGGAAGAGATGCTTTGGGTCCTTCATCCGTGCTCCCTGGAAGAACGCGAGCGTCGCGTGTTTCTTGAAGAGCCCGATCCCGCAGACCATCCCGTTCTTGCTATAGTTGGGGCCCCACTTCCAGTCCTCGGTCATCTCAGGTTCAGCCTTGAAGATGATCCGTCGCAGGCTCTGACCGATGGAGCGCACAACACCGGGAGCGTTGTTCAGGTACTCATTGATGCGTGTCGATGCAGCAGAAGAGGGGGTTGCCATGAGGGTCCGTCTATTGTTCTTTGAAGATCCAGGCGGCGTCGGAACACTGCATTGTATCGGTATATCCCCCCAGAATCAACACGGAGCCATCCGGAAGAGACGTGGCTGTGCTGTAATAGTATGGGTGATCGAATTCGGCAACAGTGCGGAAGCGCTTCATGAGGTAGTCGAACACTTCGACGGTTTTGCTTCCGCCGCAGACGAGGATGTCGCCCCCGTCGAGTTGTGCAACGGACGAGGAAAGCTTGAACCGCTGCGCAATCATCGAGTGGATCGGCGTGAATTTGCCGGACCGCCAATCGTAGATTTCAGCACAACAGGATGTTCCGCGCCAGTCCCGCTCGTCCGATCCGCCAAGGATGAGTGTGTGATTGTCTTTGAGAAGGATTGCCGCGTGCTTGTACCGGCGGAGAGACATCTCGCCGGCGCGGGCAAATGTTCGCGCAGCAGGATCGAACAACTCGGCTGACGCCGCCACCGCTCCACCGCTGCCACCGCCGAGGATGAGCACCTTCCCGTCGGGAAGCAGCGTGGCTGTGTGACTCAGCCTGGGTGTTGTCATCGGACCCGCGGGGACAAATCGATTTGCGACCGGATCGAAAAGATCTGCTGCAGCCGTTGCCTCGACGTCGCCGCCGCCGGCGATCAACACCTCGCCGCTCTTCAGGAGTGTCGCGGTAGCGTCGCCTCGCGGACATGAAAGCTCACCGACAAGCGTAAATGATTTTGATTCAGGATCAAACAGCTCGGCGGACGCAGTCATTCCCTTTTCAGTAAATCCTCCCGCGATCAGCACCTTTCCATTCGCGAGGAGTGTTGCCGTGTGTCCGCAACGCGCAACGTTCATCGTGCCGGCAGGCGCGAACGACTCGGTGTGGGGATTGAACAACTCTGCGGAGTTGGAATACAACTGGCTCCGTCCGTCTGAACTTTTTCTGAATCCCCCGGCGACGAGCACCATTCCGTTCGGCAGTGCCGTGGCTGTGTGACCCGCACGAATTTCTCGCATCGCGTGGATACGGCGAAGCGGGCGATCGTGCTGCCGCGCCTTCAGGCTGCACGATTCAAACAAGCACGTGAGCTGTACGAGGACGGCAAGACACGACACAAGAAGACGTATCGTGACGCCGTGGAGGGTATGTTGTGATGTTGACATTGAGTCCCGGGTGCAACAGCGTTGCGCCGTCGCTTCCTTTCACAATAACATTCGTGGGGCGTTGAATGTTTCCGGAAGAGAATCCTTCAGGGGAATTTGTTTTCCCGAAAACGACAAGACGCTCAAAATGCGTAGCAGCGCGAGGCTACAGCGGGAGGGCCGTCAAAAGCCCGCCGAGAACCGCACCCCCCGCAACGATCCACGCAGCATTCACATTTCGTGCGAGCAAAACGATCACCGCGGCGAGGAAGATGACGACGGAAGGAATTGTCGTGATCGAGGAACCGGCGAGAAGAATTGTCACACCAAGCATCAATCCTAGAGACGCGGCGTTGACGCCATCGAGGAACCCGCGCATCGCAGGGGATTTCCGCAGCCTCGGGATGAACGGAGAGCTGATGAGAACAAAGACAAACGACGGAAGAAAAATCGAAACAGTGGCGGCGATGGCACCGGGAACGCCGCTGAGCACATATCCGATGAACGTCGCCGTGGATAACACCGGTCCAGGCGAAAACTGTCCGGCCGCAATCGCGTCCAGGAGTTGCGTCTGTGTCAGCCAGTGCCTCGTCTCAACGAGTCCTCCCTGGAGAAACGCGACGAGCACGTAGCCGCTTCCGTACAGGACCGATCCGATCTTCAAAAAAAAGAGAGCAATCCCCGTGAGCGTCATGGGATCTGTTGATGCCGAACCGTGCACTGAACTCAAGGCTGCAGGAGCAATCATCGGCACGGCAAACAGTGCGGCCGCAGGAATGCGGCGCAGCCGATTCCGCTGGCTCCAGGCGATGCCGAGGATCCCGGCGCCGAGGAGAAGCACGATCTCGTCAACACCAAGCATGGAGAGCGCAGTGACGGTGAGTCCAAGAAGGATCGTGAAATGATCCTTCAACCTGGGTTTGGACAACCGCACCACCGAGGCGAGAATAACCGCGATCACGGAAGCGCGGATTCCGAAAATAAACGAGGCAGCCCGGGGAAGAGAGCCGTAGGTCGAATAGAGTACCGCCAACAGCAGTGAGATCGCCGCGGCGGGAAGAATGAAACAAGCGCCGCTGACGACGAGCCCCTTCCAGCCGCCCCGGACGTACCCGATGTGAGCGGCCATTTCTGTCGAGTTGGGCCCGGGAATCAGGTTCGTCGCGCCCAGGAGGTCAAGAAAATCCTCATGGCTCATCCACCCGCGTCGTTTGACGATCTCCTCTTCCATCAACGCGATGTGCGCAGCCGGTCCGCCGAACGAAATCGTCCCGAGCTTCAGGAAGAGAAGCGCAAGTTCCTTCAC
>DATJQB010000061.1:0-9422 GCA_035506075.1 Bacteroidota bacterium
TCACGGCGATCATCACGGCGATGGTGGGTATTTACTACCTTTCCGTCATCGGCTTCGTCGATCTGTCGCTCGTCTATCTCACTCCCACGTTTCTCGTCCCTCAGATTGTAGGTGGTCTCATCCTTGGCGTCGGGTTCGTCGTCGGCGGGTATTGCCCCGGCACATCCTGCGTCGCAGCTTCGACAGGCAGGATCGATGGCATCGTCTACCTCCTTGGTGTGCTGTTTGGCATCTTCGTGTTCGCTGAGTTCTTCCCTCTTGTGAGCAGCTTCTACGCCTCAACGCCGATGGGACAGATCACTCTTTCTCAGATATCCGGACTTCCCTACGGGCTCCTCATCTTTCTTGTTGTTCTGATGGCACTCGGAGGCTTCGCAGGTGCAGAATGGATCGAGAAGAAAATGGCATCAAGGAAAGTGAGGGCGTGACGATGAAATCCTACTTCATCAATCTTTCCATCAACAAGAAAATGGCTCTGCTTGTGTTCATCCTGGGTTTTGTTGCACTTTTCGCAGGAAGTCCCTATAAGGGGACGGAACTTAGGGTGAACGCCGCTGAGCTCGCAATGATCGTCCAGAAGGAAGTTGATCACGTCGCGTGCGATGAGCTGGCGGGGTGGATCATTCAGGGAAAAGCGGACTACCGTCTCATCGACCTTCGGACGGAAAAAGAGTTTGCCGACTACCATATCCCAACAGCGGAAAACATCCCGCTGACCGGACTAAAAGATGCAGCCCTCGGAAGGAATGAAAAAATTGTCCTGTATTCTGATGGAGGCATTCATTCGGCGCAGGCGTGGTTTCTCCTGAGAGCTGAAGACTTCAAGGGGGTCTACATCCTTCGCGGCGGATTGGAGGAGTGGAAGGACTCGATCCTCTTCCCAAGGCTGGCGGACAACGCCACCGCTGCGGAAACGGCGGCGTTCGAAAAAATCAAATCCGTGAGCAAGTTCTTCGGCGGAAACCCACAGGTTGGTGGCACTGCCGCGGCTCAGAACGCGCCCACGATGGCGCTCCCTAAACTCGAGGCATCTCAAGGTGCTCAGCCCAAGGCAGCGGCGGGCAAGAAGAAAAAAGAGGGTTGCTGAGACAGCTTGCTTCACATCCGAAGCGTTCGTAGCTTGGACATCACACTGAGGCCCTCTGTTTCTCCCGGAGGGCTTCTTCATTTCTTCAATCATTATCAAATCGTGAGGATGGCCATGCAAAAGGTTCCCAAGAGATACCAGGATTTCTCCAAGAAGTATCGCGAGATCTCAAAAGCGTATGAGCAAATGGGAGCAGCATGTCACGATGCAGGACCGCTCGATGAGAAGACGCGGACACTCGTGAAACTTGCAATTTCTATCGGATCGAGACTGGAAGGAAGCACGCACTCGCACGTGCGCAAGGCTCTCGACGCTGGTGCCAGACCTGAGGAACTATATCACGTTGCTCTCCTCGCAATTCCTACGATCGGGTTCCCCCCAGCCATGGCAGCCATGAGCTGGATCGAAGACATCGTCAAACCGGCCCACAAGGAGCAGAAAGCGAAGTGAGTTCCCCCACTTCAATCATCGGAGCTGTACTGACCGGGGGCAAGAGCAGTCGAATGGGGACGGACAAGGCGCTGCTCCCATTCCGGGACCGGCCCCTGGTCCAAGGAGCCGTCGAGACACTTCGACAAGTATTTTCCACTGTCGTTCTTGTCGGCGGAGATAGGAATGCGTACGAGCTCCATGGCGTCAACTTTTTGCCGGACATTTTTTCAGATTGCGGCCCGCTGGCAGGAATCCATGCAGCGTTGACGTATGCGAGACCGCACCCGGTCTATGTGCTGGCATGCGATACACCCTTTGTTTCCTCTGAGGTTGTTCAGCACATCCTTGACGCAGAAAAGTCCGATCGCACCCGGGTCGCAGTGTTCGAGGATGTTCTGCAACCTCTCTGTGGCCTTTACAACACGTCGTGCCTTGAACTTGTAGAAACCGATCTTCGGCACGGCCGCTATTCGGTTCGAAGGTTTCTCGAAGCAATCGATTGCGTGCGCGTGCCGATATCGACATCTCTTCCGTTCGTCACGCCAAATACATTTTTGAACATCAACCGACCCGAGGATTATAGATCCATCGGCGGAATCGAACCAGGAGGTACCAATGGCTGAACAACTTCGAATAAAAAAGTCCGCGACAACAGCTCCTCGGACGAAAAACGAAAGGACCCGGTCAATCAGACTGGTCAATTTCGAAACAGGAGAGTCGGTCTCGATTCTTGCCGGACTCGGCGGAACAGTTCGGGAGCTTGTCCTCCGCTGCGGCGGCAAGCATTTCTCGTTGCTCGAGTACCCACAATCGACCAGCGAGATGCTCGAGAACAAGCACTTCCACGGTGTCAAACTTATTCCATTTCCCGGGCGCGTCATTGATGGGAAATACGAGTTCGATGGAAGAGCCTATCAACTTGACCTTCAACCCGGGACTCCGAACGCAATCCACGGCTTCTTCTCTCAAGTCCCTTACCGACTACTGAAGACAATCGTGGGAGATCATGCCGCATCCGTGGTCCTTTCTGCTTCGCATTCCGGGCGCACAAGAGGATTTCCCTTCCGATTCGAAGTACGCTTGACGTACAGGCTGGAAGAAGGATCCTTCACGTGCACAACTGAAATTCGAAACAAAGACTCAAAAGCAATTCCGATTGGAGACGGCTGGCATCCATATTTCAGAACAAGTGGACCCGTCAAACGCCTCACACTCTCTCTGCCTCCCCACTCAGTCGTAGAAGTTACACCCGTAAAAGTCCCAACCGGCGAAATGAGAAAACGTACGGCGCATCGCACGCTCATCCCGTTGACGACTAAGAATCTCGATTCGGTGTTCGACTTTGGCATGAAGAAGCAGGTCGTCACGACAAATGTGATCGACAAAAAGAATGGACTTGATCTGCAGGTATGGCAGGAATCAGGGGCAGGGCGTTACAGATACCTTGTGCTCTACAGGCCGACAACCGGCACATCAATAGCCATCGAACCGTGGACGTGCGCTCCAAACGCGCTGAACAACGAAATGGGATTGATCGTGTTGAAGCCCGGAAGGACTTTCAAAGCGTCGTATGGAGTGAGACTGCGGAAACTACGAAGGACACCTTAGAAGAAGATTCCCTTATTTATTCCTGGCAGCGAGGAAATTTTTGACCATGCGCGAGGCGCGTTCGGTAAGGATCTCGTACCGCTCCTCTTCGATCGCCTTCTTGTCGAGAAGGTCGCTGCCCACTCCAACTGCACATGCTCCTGCAGTAATCCACTCGCCTACGTTGTCAATCGTGACGCCACCAGTGGGCATGAGACGGATCTCAGGGAACGGCCCCCTGAGATCTTTGAAATACTTCGGCCCGAGCGAAGTTGCCGGGAAAACCTTGATGATATCGGCACCGGCGTTCCACGCCGTGAGAATCTCAGTCGGTGTGTAGCAACCGGGCATGACGGCGATCTCTCTGCTCCTGCACAGAGAAACGACACCAAGATTCAGCACAGGACCGACAACAAACGCCGCCCCGGCATCGATCACCTGAGCCGCAGTCTTCTCATCGGTCACCGTCCCCGCACCGATAAGGACATCCGGGGGTACTGCTTTGGACAACTCACGGATAATTTCCACCGCACCCGGAACCGTCATCGTAATCTCGATGCTCCTGACGCCTCCCTGACGCACGGCTTCGATGACTTTAAGAAGCCTCTTTGTGTCCTTCATCCTAATGACGGCGACAACGCCGGACTCAATAACGCGCGATAGTATCTCAGATCGGTTCATGTCTGCTTCAGAAAGAATGTATAGTAGGGTTCGTTGGTCGCCATACGGCGTATAAGAAGTCCGAGCTCGCGTGCATGATAATCTCCCCACATGGAAGATTCCCCGCACGGTATTTTTTTCCCAGCCGGCACGTGATCCCATCCGTTGGGACGGTGGTACACGGAGTGAAGGATCAGTCCTTCGTGATCTGGGTGAACAGAAAGGTAAGGCTCCTGCAAGATGCTGCGCGCGACCGTCAATCCGGCATGCAGATAGCGTTCGCCGCCAGCCGTATCTCCCCTTTCGAGGAGAACTTTGCCGAGCCGGATCATTCCCTGTGCTGCGATCGAAGCGGCTGAACTGTCCACCGGTTCGTAATCATTGAATGGTTCGGCGGGGCGGTCGAGATAATTGCCGAGCTTCGTGAGACCCGGCGCGCCGGTGTCCCAATACGGAATTCCATCCGTGGGCGAATGATTGATGAAAAACTCCGCCGTCGTTCTGGCTACAGTCTGGAATGCTCCGAGAATTCTCTCCCGACCTCCAAACGGCTCCAGCGCTTCCGCCGGAAGGGACGAAAGGAATTCGAGCTCCTCTGCATATCCGACAATGATCCATGCGAGTCCTCGGGTCCAGGTCGAAAACGGAGAATATCCCTGCTGCGTGCTTGGACATCTGAACGATCCATCGTTCGTATTGAAGATCGCCTCATGAACCACTCTTCCCGGGACATCGTAGAAATCGCGGCCGTCTCCGAAATAAACAATATACTTCGCGGTCGTCTCCGCATGTTGCAGGAGTCGCTCCAGCAGATCGATCCTTCTGTCCTTCTCTCCCATCAACACATGACCGAGCTGGTGAGCGACTGCCAGAACTCGCAGCGACCGGATCGTATCCGCGAACAGGGAGTGCGGTCCATTAAATGAATAAATGAAACCCTGACTCTCTCCTATCGCCGTCCATCGCGAAGCCTGCACCGCGCCGCTTACTTTGATTGCAAGTTCGTAAAAGTTCTGCTCCCATCCGTCAAAGGGGATTTTCTTCTCCTTCATGAGCCGGAGCAGGTTCCCGCAAGTACTGATCGTATTAAAACCATGATCATGAACACCGACATGACTGACGTGCCGCGGCATTTCCCTCAACGTTCCTTCGCGCCCAAGGCTGAGAACATCCTTCTCGCCCGTCACATCATATTGGAGAACGGCAGAGCCAAATTGGAAGCCCTGAGTCCATTCTGTCCATCCGCGGGAAGTGTAGTGCCCATCGACGGTAAACACCGGTGAACCATTTCCCGGGTTCCAACGCTTTTGCAGGTCATCGATTTTCTTCGCAGACAGCTCGAACAGGCGGTCCACGGCAGGAAGAAGCGACTTGGCATCAATGGTTTGTTCGATACGAAGCATGATCGGTCACAATCGTTGAATGTGGAGTCCGCCGTCGACATAAATAACTTCGCCGGTGGAGAACGGAAATTGGCCTGAGAGCAGCGCCACAGCCGCCTTGCCGACGTCTTCGGGAGTTCCCCATCGCTTCATGGGGACAACACCTTCCGCCAGCAATTTGTCATATTTCTCTTTGACACCGCTCGTCATGTCCGTCCACATGATGCCGGGACGGAGCTCGTACACCTGAATGCCATGCCCAGCAAGACGGGCTGCCCAGAGGTTGTTCACCATGGCGAGTCCCGCCTTCGAGATACAATACTCCCCCCGGTTGAGCGACGCAGCATCGGCCGAAATCGAGGAAACGATGACTACCTTGAATCCTGCCGGGAGCAAAGGCTTGGGCGCCTTCGCGAGCCAGTAGTTCGCGATACGTTGCGTAAGAAAGAACGGTCCCTGCAAATTGATTCTGAGCACGCGCTCGAACGATTCTTCGCTCATCTCCGTCAGATCCTTGCGCTCTTTCGGCGCAACACCCGCGTTGCTCACCAGCCCGTCAATGCGGCCAAACTCGGCGAGGATCCCGTCAACCATCTTGTTCGCCTCTGCAGATTGGCCGACATCCGCCTGAATGGCTACAAACTTCTGCAGGCGCGTCTCCCTCGCAGCCATGCACTGTGCCACGGTTTCCAATGCGGACTTCCTGTCACTTGCATAGTTCACCGCCACAGAGTAGCCTTTCCGTGCAGCTTCGACGGCAATTCCCCGCCCGAGGCCACGGCTCGCACCTGTGACGAGGATGACGGGTTGGGTTTTCTTCATTGGGATCGTCAGAATTGATGAACGAGTATAGCTGCCTGAACGTCAGGGGATGATTCTCTGCAACAAAGTACGAAACCATATTCCGAAAGACAAGAAGAAGCACGCCCCGTCCGGGTCGTTTTGTCTGTGGAATCTCATCGACAAATTTCCTACAATCCCTCTGATCCATCGCACCGTATTCCCTCCTCACAAGTCAAAGGAATATCCTCATGAACGGGTACGACAGGCGGCACTTCCTCAAATCAACTCTTCTCGGTACTTCAGCCGCGTTGGTTGGATCATCGGCCCTTGCGCACGCGGCCACGCATCAGGAACAAGGTGCCGCCCCGAAGAAAAAATTCATCACCAGGAAGCTCGGGAAGACAGGCATTGAACTTCCGATCGTGAGTTTCGGTGTCATGCGTGCGGACAATCCTGCGCTCGTCAAGGCTGCTATTGACGCGGGAATTGTTCTCTTCGACACGGCGCACGGATACCAGCGTGGGCGAAACGAGGAGATGCTCGGAGAGGTGTTTAAAGACCAGAAGAGGGAATCGTTCGTCATAGCGACAAAGGTCGTCCCCGAAGATCGGGACAACAAGACGGGCGAACTGAAGGCGGGATCAACGGCGAAGGCCTTTCTCGACCGGTTGGACACGAGTTTGAAGCGCTTGAAAATGGACTATGTCGACATCCTCTACGTGCACGATGTCTCTTCGAAAGAAGCGGCCTTCTTCCCCGCAATGCTCGAGGCGGTGCAGGAAGCGAAGAAATCAGGCAAAGCACGACATGTCGGTATGTCGACCCACAGAAATGAGCCCGAGGTGATCCAGGCTGCGATTGACAGCGGAGTCTACGAGGTCGTCCTCACATCGATCAATTTCAAGCAGGATCATTACGACAAGGTCACAGCGGCGATCGCGAAGGCTGCCAAAGCGGGGATCGGCATCGTGGCGATGAAAACAATGGCCGGAGGGTTCCACGACAAGGAGCGGACCAAGCCGATTAACTGCAAAGCTGCGTTGAAGTTCGTGCTCCAGGATGAAAACGTCACCACCGCGATACCAGGCAACACGAACTTCGATCATCTCGCAATAAACGTCTCCGTGAATACAGATCTCGACCTCACCGAGGAAGAACGGACGAGCCTCGCATTCGGAAAATCGGAAAGCGGTCTCTATTGCCAGGGATGCGAACAGTGCGTACCCGATTGCCCGAGAGGACTCCCCATCCCCGATCTCATGCGAGCCTACATGTACACATACGGATACCGTCAGCCCCAAATGGCTCAGTCGCTGCTGAAAAGCATCGACATTCGGAACAACCCGTGCAGCGATTGCGGCACCTGCACCTCCGTTTGCGCGAAGGGATTCAACGTCGCCGAGAAAATCGCAGATGTGACCCGCTTGATCGATGTGCCGGAAGAATTCCTTTCATAAAGGATGCTCATGAGAAGTATTGTGATGTCGGTTGCCCTCCTCGTCGTCGTATCGACAGGCGCAGCCCAGTCAACGGGCGCACAATTTCCCCCATTGCCGGGCTGGAAGCTGGCAGTCGATAGCGCCGTCTACATTCCGAACAATCTCTGGGATGTCATCGACGGAGCGGCTGACCTTTTCCTCGAATACAATTTCGTTGATCTCCATATCGGCCGCTATCAGCACGATGGCGGTATCGAGATCAAAGTCGAACTCTATCATCATAAAACGACGAACGATGCGTTCGGGATGTACTCCCAGGAACGGTATCCCGACTATCATTTCCTTGAGATCGGGACTCAGGGGTATTCGGATAAGGGAGTGTTGAATTTTCTCTGCGGGGAGTTCTACGTCAAGATCTCGACGGTTCAATCGAGCAAGGACGCTCAGGATGCGCTGATGCAGATTGCACGGGCCGTCGAGAAGCAGATCGGCCGGCCGAAGGGATTTCCTCCTCTGCTTGCAGCTTTCCCGTCCAGAGGAAAGGAGCAAAATTCAGAGCAGTACATTGCGAAGAATTTTCTTGGATACAGTGCGTTCAACGGTGCCTTCACCGCGTCCTACGGCGGCGAGAGTCGCACTAAAGCGTTTCTCATGCAGATGGCCGTGTCGGACGACGCGAAGAAGACGCTCGAAGCGTATCTCGCTGGCATACCTGCAGAAAACGTCGCGAAGAATGGAAACAGGATTTCTGTGAAAGATCCGCACAACGGGACAGTCTTACTCGAACTTCACGGGAAGACACTTTGCGGCATCATCGGGGAGCAGAGCATTGACACCAGCGTGCTGGATGAGCTTGTGAAGAACCTGGATGACAAGAAGTGATGTTCTCGAAGGGGATTTCATCCCATACGCCCTAATCCCCTTGACTTGCTGCATCGCAGGTTGTATATTAAATGTGAGAATGCTCTTCGTTTCCGGATGTGGAGGGTGTCGACTCAGGATTTTAGCTGCAACATACGCCTCTTATTGAGAAAGGCTGAGGGAACAGGCCCGATGACGCCTTAGCAACCGGTCCCGCGAGGGATGCTGGTGCTTCATCCTGCCCTCTCGAGCAATCGAGTGTGGGAAAGATAAGAGAAGAAGCTTGACCGAGCCTCTTCAGGATATCATTTCCCTGAGAGGCTTTTTCATTTTATCGGATGCCGGAAGGAAATTCCGGGACACAAGGAGTTGTAATGAAAGTTCTGAAGTTTGGCGGCTCATCAGTGGCAGACTCTGCCAGGATACGATCCGTCATTGAAATCATCATTGCATCGAAAAAGAGTGCTGGCGACGTCCTCGTTGTGGCCTCAGCGATGCACGGAGTGACAAATCAGCTCATCGAGGCGGGGCAACGGGCATTCCGGGGGGACAAGGACTATGAAGAACTCCTCAGATCCCTTGAAGAGCGGCACCGGGCTGTGGCAGATGACCTGCTCGAATCGCCTCCAGATTCACCCGCTCACCGGTTCATCAATCAGGCGTTCGCTGAACTGCGCGAGTTCATACACGGCATCTGGATTCTCGGTGAGATCACGGACAGAACGCTCGACTTCGTGATGAGTTATGGCGAGCAGCTCTCCTGCTGCATTATTGCAGAGGCGCTCCGTCATCGCGGCATCGAAGCAGAGTATGTCGACAGCCGTGCGCTCATCCAGACGGACCTGACGTACGGATCTGCAGAAGTGAACTTTGACCTGACAAATTGGAATCTTCTCAATCATTTCCGCGGCAAGAAGAGCATTCAGGTGGTAACGGGTTTCATCGCCCGCGGACCGGAAAACGAAACGACGACTCTTGGCCGCGGCGGATCGGATTATACGGCCTCGATCCTCGGCGCTGCGCTGGACGCGGAGGAGATAGAAATCTGGACAGACGTCGACGGCGTGCTGACAGCCGATCCAAAAAGAGTCTCAGAAGCATTCTCGCTTGATTCCTTGACATTTGAAGAAGCGCTCGAGCTGTCACACTTCGGAGCGAAAGTCATCCATCCACCGACCATGCTTCCTGCTC
>DATJQB010000062.1:0-14417 GCA_035506075.1 Bacteroidota bacterium
TGCTCGCGCTACCTGCGCTGAGACGGACGGATCCGCGCCTCCATCACACGCCGTAACATAGAGATTTTTTGATACCGCGCCGGCCTGAAAGGAGACGGACGCATGACCGCCCGGCGTCGCGAGGACGAGCGGTTCAGCTTCCTTCAGGAGGCGCGCATTGAATGTCACAGCCGTGTCAGAATAATACACCCCGTACTTCTTGGCGCCCCGCACCCTCAGCGTCACAGGGCCGGCCCCTTTCAACTGCTGCGTTGTATCCAGAAACATTCTCTGTGTTCCGGGAACCGCCGAGAACCGGAGCGATGAGGTGCCTGACGACTGGATAAACGATCCGCCAAGGCTTGATTGTCTCAGGTCCGTTGAGCTTGCCGTTACGACATCGACGTATTCGCTCAGCAATGGATTCTGGAGATACCCAACCGTCAGCGGAGGAGACGCGCTCGAATCACTGTATTCGAAGACGGCCCTGATCATAAGATTGAAACCATCGAGCTGGTGATTGTTGACCGAGCTCACGGCGGTCATCGTCTCCCAAGTATTGGGAGCCCGCGTGTAGCCGGGGCCGCGATAAACGTACGAATAATCTCCCGGCGTGAAGTTGTCTACTGCAACGTATGTGCCGACCGAATCATTGACATCCTCCATGAAACCGAGATAGACCGGACCTTTGAGGTTCGTTAACGAGGTTTCGTAGGCCGAGAGATCGATATCGACGAACGACCCCAACGGATAGAGGTTCCTGTCGACGCTGACAAGAAACGGCTGGATCATATCGCTGCCCGGGTGACCGGCATTGTCCCGCCACACATGAAATACGAAGTTCTTTGGATCGGCGGCAAGAGCAGTGCCGTTGCTGAATTCCTGGTTGAATACCACCATCATCCTGGCCTTGCGCAGGATGTTCCCCTGCACCGCGGGCTGAAACCGGACAGCCATCCCGAGCGTCGTTGCATTGTTCCCGAACCCGAGGTACGGCGAATAACCTGCTGAGAACGCGTGAGGAGTTCCGCTATCGTACGATTCCTCAGCAAGAAATCGCGTCAGGTCTCCAGCCGACGAATACGAGTAAGTCGCATAGAATGCCGACTGCATATCAGAGACGACGAAGACAATCGACGTGTACAACGTACCGAGGTCGGGTGATGTAAACTCGAGGCCACTGACAACATCCCTCACGCGGGTCGACGTCGGACCCGATTCAATCGCGCGCACCGAGACTCCCGCCGGAAGCGAAAACGTAATCCGGAAATTCTTTGCGCCCGAGAATGAAATGTACTGAACCGCCTGCGTGAACAATGTGTCCGTTCGCAATTGAGTCGGATCGGTGTAATCCGATCGAAGAGCGGGCCGCGCTCCGAGCGTCGCAGCATAGCGGGTCGTCGCATCGGTACCGGCTGTCCCAAGCCAGTTCGCTGCGAAGAAATTCAATGCCGTCGATGCAAACGACGAGGGAAATCCAGATTGGCTGAGCGTCTGGTCGAACGCGGTTGTGCCGTGTGCAGGATTCTGGACGAAGGCCTTCAGGAACGGGAGGCCATACTGGTCGGCGGCAAACCGTGTCCACAACGCAGCCCGGCTGTAATCCTCAACGGTACTGTTCCAGCTTGTCAGAGTGACGTTGGTGTTGCCGAAGTAGCCTGAAGGGCTCCTGAGAGCAAATCCACAGAGGAACTCGGCGTATTCCGACAGACCTTCGTTGAAAAAAGTCTGCTCTGCAGGGTCATAGTTCCAGTGTATGAGATGCTGAAATTCATGGGCAAGCGTCGACAATGCCGTGCTCGTCCTCCTGACTCCACCATAGTAAATGCCGGGATACGTGTCGATGTACAGCATATCCCGCTTGTTGCTTGTCGCTGTGGCGCCGCTGTTTGGATCGACATCGACGTTATAGAAGAAGCCGGCGACATAACTTCCCGACCCATCCCATCCATCCTGAATATCGCAGAGGAGGAAGTGCGTCCTCCCGTCTCCTCCTCCCTTCTGGAAATTTGAATTCACGTTCGGAGGATCACCGAACACCTGCCTGTCGATCTGGAGAATTCCCTTTGTGGAATCGAGGGAAGTCCTGCTCGTGGAATGCTCGAGCGCATTCGAGACGGCGTTCACTTCCAGCGACGTGACGTGACCGTTGCTCCATTCTCCGAGTGCAACCCACACGTAGCTGATCGTCCCAATCGATTTGAGCTCTGCCCGGACAGTGTCGAAGACCCTCCGCTGGATATTGTAGACCCAGAAAAGATTCTGATCACCGACGTGCAGATCCTCGATCCCTTTTTGCAGGCGCAGCTGCCGGACCGCCTCAATCATCCCGGGATGCTGCTGCTGCGTATTGGCCCAGGCTTCCTGGATCAGCTTTGGATCGTTGATGGCGGCGGAACCGCATGTTGAGCGCGAGCCTAGTTCCATCGGCACGACCTCCTGTGCCGGCGCACACGTCGGCGCCATCGCGAACAACGCAAGCGCGATGACCGCTATGTTACGGAAGTTCGGCAAGCTCGTACCGTTCGATTCTGATTGTCGATGTGTCGGCCGGAGCCTCGTTCGGCCTGACCACGAGACGGAGCTTCCGGCCCTGGAGGCTTTTTAGTTTCCTGTAGAACGATGACGTGTCGGCGAGAATGGTATAGGTACAGCCTGATTCGGATTCGAGCAGGAGACGCGGAAAAGGCTCATTGCCCACCACGTAGACAATGCCCGAGAGAACGCGTTGCGGTGCGAGGACGTACTTCTGCGGTGAACACCCTTGGGAGAACGAGAGGAAGAGTAAATAACCGAACGCGAGTAGTCTCAGCACGCCGATGCCCGATGGAGAGGTTGCCGGTTCAGGACCTCACAAACATTTTCGAGAGCGCCTCCCTTGTTTCCCTGACATCGGCACCATCGAAGACTTTGAACGCGAAGATGAGAACGATGAAGAGGAGCGTGAATCCCGACTTGACCGCGAGTCCTCCGAGCGTCGCCGGCTCCGGGTGCATGGCCAGCACCGGCATCACGGCGATGGCCGCTGCCAGAACCAATCGCACCAATCTTCCCCATTCGTAGTCCACATGATATAACCGCTGCGATGGGAAATAGATTCCGAGTGCCATGACCATGTAACTCAGCAACGTGGCGATCGCCGCACCGGTGATGCCGAGGATTGGTATCAAAATGAGATTGACAACGACGTTGACGATGGCGCCGGCACCGGTCGCATACGGAAGGAATTTCGTCTTCTTCTCAAGGTACACGCCGACGACGAAGTTGACATACGCGCCGGTAAAGACGTACGCCGACAGGACGATCGGAACGATCGACAGTCCGCTCCAATAGTTTGGATGAATGAAGTAGTGACCGAAGAACCTGATGCGCACGATGTCTTCAACGAAAAACGTGCCGCCGACAAAGACGAAGAGGAGAAGCGCCATGAGGTACGTGAACACCTTCGAGAACAGCTTCGGTGCATCCGCATCGCGGGCGTGCGTCAGAAAGAACGGCCGCCAGGCATAATCGAACATGCCGACGAAGAGCATCATCAGCACGCCAAGACGGTAGTTCGCCTGGTAGATGCCGAGCGTCTTTTCGTTTGTCAGGGCGAGCACGATCGGGCGATCGATCACCTGGATTGCAATGCCGGCGAGTCCCGCCGGGATGTACGGCAATCCAAATTTCAGCATTTCCTTGAAGAGCGAACCAGAAAGCTTCGTCGTCAGCTGCGGCAGGATGATCCAGGCAAGCATCAGGGCCGTCGCCGCGGAAGCAACCAGGTTGGCAATGAACACGGCTTCCAGCTTCAGAGAGAACACCATGAGCATTACGATTGTCAGCACGACGTTGATGACAATATTGATGATGCGCAGGCCGGCGAAGAGCTTCGCACGGTTTGTCATCCGGAGATAGGCGAACGGTACTATAACGCTCGTATCAAAGAACAAAATCCAGGCGGAGTACTGCACAAGATTCGCGTATCCCGAGGAACCGATGGCGCCGCTGATCGCCGAAGCGTTGAAGTGGATGAAGACCGTGAACAAAAAGGAGGTCAAGAGAAGGGAAAGGAGCGGGATGCTGAGCGTCTGCTTCTTCTCAGAGTCCGCAGCCGACGAGACGAACCGCATGTACGCCGAGTCCATGCCGTAGCCGTAGATCACAAACGCGAACGCAATGTAGGCGTAGATATTCGAATAAACGCCGTACTGTGCTGTTGTAAGAAAGTTGGTGGTGAATGGAACGAGGAGGAAATTCAGGAAGCGGCCGATAATGGAGCTCAGGCCGTAGACAGCCGCTTCTTTTCCCAGCTTGAAAATGCGATCGAGCATGGAGTCGGAGGAACGCCGGAGCGAGTTCAGCTCTTGCCGGCCTCATTGACAAGCATGATGGGAATGTCGTCCTTCACCTGGTACACATGACCGCACGATTTACAGGTGAGGGTTTGCTGCTCCGGTTTGTAATCAAGATCCCCTTTGCACTTGGGGCAACACAAGATGGCGAGAAGCTCTGGCTTCAGCATACTACTCCCGGGTTTTGTTCATCGCTTCCTGCATGATCTGTAAGAACTGCGCCGGTGCACGAGTGGGGCGCCCGGTCGATTCGTTGAGGAAACTGTGGACCGTGTATCCTTCAACGAGCGGCTCCGTTTCTCCCTCGAGCATGATCCGGTATTCTATCCGGATCCGCGCCACAGGCACCTCCGAACAGGTCGTTTCGACAATCAGTAGATCGTCATACCGGGCAGATTTCCGGTACTTCGCATACGCCTCGACAACAGCAATCAGGATCCCCTGCTTTTCAATTTCCGTGTACGGCATCCCGATATCACGGAGCAGCTCCGATCGCCCTTGCTCAAAATATTCGAAATACTTTCCGTAGTAGACAAACTTCATTGCGTCGGTATCTGCATACCGGACGCGGATCTTCGTCCTGTTTCGTACCATGAACCCGCTCTATTCCTTCCACGCCCCCATAGTTGAAAACTTCTCCACTCGTTTTTCCACGAGCTTGTCAGGCTTCATCTTCATGAGCCCCTTGAGCTCCTCGAGCAGGATTTTCTTCAGCGTCGAGGCTACCACTTCGTGATTTCGATGTGCTCCCCCCGGAGGCTCGGGGACGATCCTGTCGATAATCCGTTGCTCAAGCAAGTCCGCAGCCGTGAGCTTTAAAGCTTCTGCCGCCTGCTCCTTGTAGTCCCAGCTTCGCCATAGGATGGAAGAACACGACTCCGGCGCGATCACGGAATACCACGCGTTTTCGAACATCAGAATCCGGTCCCCCACGCCAATTCCCAACGCTCCGCCGGAAGCACCCTCGCCGATGATGACAACGACAATCGGAACCGGAAGATGTGACATCTCAAAAAGATTCCTGGCGATCGCCTCAGCTTGACCCCGCTCCTCCGCTCCCAACCCGGGGTATGCCCCCGGTGTATCGAGCAGTGTGATGATGGGCCGTTTGAACTTCGCAGCGAGGTGCATCAGGCGAAGAGCCTTGCGATATCCTTCGGGATTTGGCATCCCGAAATTGCGGTAGACATTCGATTTCGTGTCCCGCCCCTTCTGATGGCCCAGGATGACGACCGGCTGACCGCCAAGGCGGGCAAACCCGCCGACAATCGCCTTGTCATCGCCAAACAAACGATCGCCGTGCAACTCCACAAAGTCGTCGGTCATCAGATGGATGTAATCGAGCGTATACGGACGGTCAGGGTGACGGGCCAGCTGAACGCGCTGCCATCGGGTCAGGTTCGAGAAGATCGACTCACGAAGCTGATCGACTTTTTTCTCCAGCTTTGAGATCTCATCTGCGATGTCGAGGTTGTCGGCATACTTCCGCATCTCCTCGATCTTCTGTTCCAGTTCGATGACCGGTTTTTCAAACTCCAGTACCAATTTTGCCATTCTTGCTCCTTGTGCCGGCAGCGCTCAACACCCTACTGCCGCGCCTGCAGCATGGTCTTCAGAAGTATCTCGACATCCAGTGCAAAGGATTGATTTTTCGCGTAGTACAGGTTGTACTGCTCACGTTCTTTTTCGGAAAGCGTCCGGCTCCCCTGAAGCTGGATGAGGCCGGTAAGACCCGGCTTCCCGAGATAGAGAGACCCGGCTGGGGTGTGGGAGGCTCCGATACCTGAAGCATTCGAGCCGAGCACCTGCTGGAAACTCTCTGGCGGCCCGACCAGGCTTCGATGTCCGGAAAAAACCTCGGGGAGCTGAAGAACGAATTGTGACCTCGAAGTTCCTGTGACAAGCTTCTTGAAATATAGGAAAGGATAGATCGAAATCAAAAGCAGGAATGAGAGCGAGAGATCGAAAAGGCGTTTCAGGGAGCGATTTGTCGACTTCTCGATGTTATACGAGATTTGAACAAGGGGCAGCTCATTCAACGAATCAACGCTCCCTTTGCCGATGATGACTTCGAGCGTGTTTGGCACCAGGTGGAAGTTGACCGACTGTTCCCTCGTCCTGCCGATAACGGAGAGGATGTCGGCATATGAAAGCGTTTGAGTCGAGAAGATGACATCGCTCACCCTCAGATCGTGGATGACCTTGCCGATATTGTCTGTGCTCCCGACGATCGGAAGCCCGGAGAGTTCCTCGCCAACCCTCCTCCTGTTCACATCGATGAAGCCAAGGACGTCGTACCCGTCGCTCACACGGCCGCGGAGGCGGCGCAGCAATTCTTCGGCGGATTTGTCCGTGCCGACAACCAGCGTACGGCGGCCAAGGATCGTTCTCCTACCATCCGTGGAACTTCGTCCAATGACCCGCAGGAAAAGCCTCCATGAGGGCAGCAGGATGCAGCTCAACATCCCGGAGATGATCGTTACACCGCGGCTGAAACCATAATCCTTGAAGAAGAAGACGAGTGCAGAAATGAACACGAAGCTCAGCGCTGTCGCAAGCATTGTGCGCGTGACAGACATGCGGCGGTGCGTGTACACGCCCCCCAGGAATAATCCGCCGACAACCATCAGCGCCGGGACAGAATAGATGATCGGGTATGCCTGAACCGGAAGGCGCAGCAGAGTGCCAAACCAGATGATCTCCGCGAGCACGAGCGACAGATCGACAAGAAGGATGTCGAAAAGCGCCACAATGAGCGGCCGGAGGAATGCGCGAGCGATCGCAATCCGGGAGGAAACAGTGATCGCAAGACGAAGAAGGAACGAGAACAGCACAGAACCACTCAGGTGCTTCTGCACGAACAGGTGCATGGCCTGATAGAACGTCCGGATTTCGTTGAGGCTGCTCCTCTTTGTGCTTTCCCCCTTGTAGTGGATGATCTGCGTGGAGTGGACATAGTAGTTCTTCCACCCTGCACGCTGGATCCTGTAGCACCAATCGAGGTCCTCGCCATACATAAAGAAGTCCTCGTCGAGGCCTCCAACCTGTTCGTATGCCTCACGCCGGACCATCATGAACGACCCGCTGACCGCATCGAGCTCGTAGGTTTCATCGGGACTGAGATAGGTGAGGTTATAGCGGCCAAACAGGCGCGAGCCGGGAAAGAGTGTGCTCAGGCCCGTCATTTTTGTGAACGCCGCCCATGGAGCGGGAAAACTGCGACGGCAGGCGAGTTGAAATGTGCCGTCGGGATTCATCACCTTGCAGCCGGCGAGGCCGACATCCGGGTTCTGCTCAAAAAAGCTGAGCATGACCTGAAGCGTGTCTTCCTGGACGAGCGTGTCGGGATTGATCAGGAGGAGGAACTTCCCGCGGGACTGCCTGAGCCCGAGGTTGTTCGCCCGCGCAAACCCGAGGTTTGACTTGCTGGCGATCAGGTGCACACGCGGGAAACGACGGCGGACCATTTCGACAGAACCGTCGTCGGATGCGTTGTCGACGACGATGATCTCGCCGCGTATCCCCTTCATGGCCTTCTGCAACGAGACGAGAGCGTGATGCAAAAACTCCCGGACGTTGTAGTTGACGATGATGATGGAAAGCTGCGCGGTTGGTTGCCGTCGTTTGTTTAGCATTGGAAGAATGTCACGCCAAGACGCAAAGCCGCAAAGGAAAAATTGGATTAATGATCGGGAAGGTTATTGACAATCATGGTAATGCCATGCTTGATGAGCGCGTCGCCAAAGTTAATCAATAGGCCCAATCGCTTGTCCGCCAGCCGAAGATATGTCAGCAATTGCTTCTTGTGGACCGGCGCGAGTTCCTCAACAGACTTCAATTCGAGGATCACCTTTTCCTCCACAATCATGTCAGCCCGATACCCTGCCTCGATCGACACTGATTCGTAAAGAACCGGAAGAGGCTTCTGCCGAACCACCCTCAACCCGCGCTTCTTAAGTTCGTATTCCAGCACCACCTCGTAGACGGACTCCAATAAACCCGGCCCGAGCGCGATATGGATCTTGTAAGCTGCGTCTACAACTTCTTTTGCAATTTCATTCTCGTCCATAGGTCAACGCAAAATCTCTTTGCGCCTTGGCGACTTTGCGAGAACTTTCTTCACCGGCCGTCAAACAGGCTCTTGAACTTCAGTCTCCACACCATCCACACTGCTTCATAGATGATATTCTTCGACATCTTCGAGACGCCGATCCTCCGGTCCACAAAGACAATCGGAATCTCGCAAACGCGGAATCCTCTCCGCCACGACTTGAAGTTCATCTCGATTTGAAACGCGTAACCGTTCGAATGGATCGCATCCAGGTCAATGCTCTCGAGGACCTTTCTTTTAAAACATTTGAATCCCCCGGTGGCATCCCGCACAGGCATACCAGTGATGACGCGCGTATAGAGGTTCGCAAAGTAGCTTAACAGGAGCCGCTTCATCGGCCAGTTCACAACATTGACCCCCTCGATGTACCTCGACCCGATGACGAGATCGTACTCCTGGGCCTTCTCAAGAAGTTTCGGGAGCATCTCCGGATCGTGCGAAAAGTCGGCGTCCATCTCGAACACGAAATCGAAGCCGTTCGCGAGAGCATACTTGAAACCGGCCACATATGCCGTTCCGAGTCCCATTTTCCCCGGACGTTCGAGCAGATGAACGCGCGGCTCACTCTTCTTCATCTCCTTCACAATCGCCGCGGTTCCGTCCGGAGAATTATCGTCCACGATCAGGACATTGAAGTGTTCGCCGTACTTGAGCACCGCGGGAATCAGCTGCGGCACATTGTCGGCTTCATTGTAGGTTGGGATAACCACCAGGCAGCGTTTCATAAGCGAAGTTGTCATTCTACGTTGATGATGAACATGAATTCCGGGATTTACTTGCCAAGTCCTTCAAGGACTGCTTCTGCGATGTATTGCTGTTGCTCTTCCGTCAGCTCCGTGTGGATCGGCAGCGAGAGAACCTCGGCTGCGGCCTTCTCCGTCTCCGGGAACACGCCCGCCTGCTTGCCATTGACGAGGTATGCCTGCTGCTGGTGCAACGGAATCGGGTAGTAAATCGCGTGCGGGATTTTCTTTTGCGTCAGATGATCGTCCACCTTGTTCCGGTTCGCGAGACGCAGCGTATACTGATGGAAGATATGGCGTGTGTACGGGGCTTCGTAGGGGGTCGTCACTCCCGCGACATTGAAGAGCTTATTATAGACATGCGCGGCAGTCCGACGCGCCTCATGCCACTCCTCAAGGTACTTCAACTTCACGTTGAGGATGGCCGCCTGCAGCGTGTCGAGCCGGCTGTTGACACCAAGGACCTCGTGATAGTACCGCTTGCGGGATCCGTGCATGATGATCACGCGGACCTTGTCGGCGAGCTGATCGTCGTTTGTTACCACCATCCCGGCATCACCGAACGCACCGAGGTTCTTGCTGGGGAAGAAGCTGATGCATCCCATGGTTCCGATGCCCCCGACCTTCCGCCCTTTATATTCGGTTCCCATTCCCTGTGCCGCATCCTCGATGACCGGGATACCATGTTTGGCCGCAGCCGCCATAATGGGATCCATGTCTGCCGCGTGGCCGTACAGATGCACTGGAATAATTGCCTTCGTTTTCGCCGAGATGGCCTTTTCGACAGCGGCCGGATCCAGGTTGAATGTTTTGGGATCAATGTCGACGTAGACGGGTTTCGCGCCCAGGAGTGCAATTGTCTCCGCAGTTGCCACAAACGTAAACGGGGTCGTGATGACCTCGTCGCCGGGTCCCACGCCGAGGGCCATCAATGCGACCTGGAGGGCGTCTGTTCCCGAAGCGCAGCCGATGGCGTGGCGCGTTCCAAGATACTTTGCTGCCGCAGCTTCGAACTCCCCGACCTCTTTGCCGAGAATATAGTGACCGGAATCCAGGACGCGGTGAATTGCCTCATCGATTTCCGGCTTGATTTTCTTGTATTGCGTGACGAGATCGACCATTTGAATGTTCATAGTACTCATATCAGGTGTGTCCTTTTCCCATTATCATGACATAAAAGGTATTAAAAAGTATCTTCAAATCCATTCGCCACGACATGTTCTCGATGTAGAAGAGATCATATTTCAACTTCACTTTGACATCTTCGATGGATTCGTCGTATTTGTGTTTGACCTGCGCCCAGCCGGTAATGCCCGGGCGTACTTTGAGACGACGCTTGTAAAGCGGAAGTTCCGCAGAAAGTTTTTCAACGAAGAAGTCTCGTTCCGGGCGCGGCCCCACGAGGCTCATGTCTCCGCGCAGCACGTTGATGAACTGCGGCACTTCATCGACGTGGAGTCTTCGCAGTATCCGCCCGACCGGTGTCACGCGCGGATCCTGCTTCGAGGCCCACACGGGACCCGATTTCTTCTCCGCATCGACATACATCGATCGGAACTTGAAAATCCTGAACGGTTTCCCGTTTTTCCCGATTCGTTCCTGGCCGTAGAGTGCAGGGCCGGGGGAATTCAACTTGATGATCGCCGCGACAAGCAGCCAGAACGGCGAGCCCACCACGAGAATCAGGAACGATACGACGACGTCCAACCCGCGCTTCAGCGATTCCTCCCACGGCTTCATGATCTCCGGGTTCACTTCAATCAGAGGCGCACCGTAGATCGAGCTGACCCTCGCCTGACCGCTGACGATATCGTACATGTCGGCCATGATCTTCAGCCCGACTTCATAGCCGGTGCACTCGTTCAGGATCTGGATGAGCTTCTCATGTTCCGAGGAATCGAGGCCGACAAGAACTTCACGGATATCATGCTTCGTGATGATCGACGAGAGCTGTTCGGTCGAGCCAAGGAGCGGAACCTGCTTGTATCCAACCCGCGTCTTGCGGGTCGATTTGCGGCGTTCCGTCTCAACGAAGCCGACGAGCTTGTACCCCAGTGCCGGGTACTTGAGGACCATATCGCAAAGATCCCGGGCTTTGGCCGACCATCCGACGATGAGCGTGTTGCGCGCACCGATGCCGTTTTCAAGCAAGCGTTTCTGCGTCGCCCGAAGAGCCAGGCGGCCAATGCTCACGAATCCAAAGAGGAGGATCCAGTACGCTGCGATCAACGTCCTGGTGCTAGGCTGGGGATGCGTCGCAGTGTCGTCAATGAAGACGACGAAAAAGAGGACGATGACACCAGCCCCCGTTGTCCTGAACAACGTGATGATCTCGTCGAGTCTCGATTGCGCGTACCACGACCGGTACAGTCCGAAAAACGAAAATAGGATGAGCCAGTAGACGTAGATTGCGATCATCGGCATGTACAGGTCGGGCTCGATCGGGTTTGTAAACAAACCGCTCCTCACCCGGAGCATGTAGTACGCCGTGTACGCCATGACGATGGTGATGAAATCGAGAAGAAGAAGGACTATGCGTTCTGTCCGCCTGGTCATAGGACGCTGCCGGATCGGCTCACTGCCCGCTCAATCGAGCGTGTCGGCCTGATCGAGATCCCCCTTGTGCGATAAATACCACGAGACATTTTTTTCAAATCCCTGCTCAATGCTGAACCTCGGCTGGAACCCCATCTTGTAGATCGTCTCCGCATGATGGCATGTTGGCGTATTGAATTTACGAATCCTTGCCGATGTGATCGGGAAATCGAGACCGGTGATCGTTCCAAGCACATCGAAGATGCGGGCAGCGGGAAGCGCAAGCGACAGCGGAATACGCTTCCCCGGGATCGGGATCCCCGCCTTTTGCGCTATGATATCGACAATCTGTTTTGTCGTCAACTGCGGGCGGTCGGAGTAGTTCAGCGTCAACACTCCGGGGGCCATTCGCCCGAGAAGCATGAGGGCTGCATCGACGACGTTCTCGACGTAAGCAACTGATTTGATATTTCCACCATCACCAACCCAAAGAAACTGCCTGTCGCACACCTGCCGCACAAGACGGAAAATATTCGCCCGATTGCGCGGGCCAAAGATCACGGTCGGTCGAAGAATGACCACTGAGCGAAGCGGATCTTCGTTCGCCCATGCCCGGATCGCCTCTTCGGTCATAAGCTTCGAGCCGCCGTAGTCATTGTTCGGATTTGGGGTCGTGCCGTCATTGGAGGGCTGTGTTGCGCCGTAGACAGCAACAGAGCTGAAGAAGATGAACTTCCTGACATTCATCGCGGCCGCAACGCGAAGCAGCGTCTTTGTTCCTTCGACATTCACGCGGTAGTACTCATCGCGCGTAATGCCGAAATCCTTGTGCGCTGCCGCGAGGTGAATGATACAATTCGTCTCCTTCATGGCCCTGCCCGCCGCATCCGGATCGAGAATATTCCCCTGTGTGTGCGTTTCCACAACCTTCGGGTCCGGCAGCGAGCGAAGATCAAGTCCGCTGACCTTTGTTCCCTGCACCGCGAGGGCACGTGTGAGGTAGCCGCCGATGAAGCCGGCGTTTCCAGTGACAAGAATCATCTGCGATTCCGTTTCTTTGCAGGTAAGCGCTTTTCGATCACGGGCTGAGGGACAATTCCCATTGCCCTGAAAATCTGTTTGTTCACAATGCGGACATCGAACCGGGTCTCCGCGATCTCCCTTCCCTCTTTTCCCATCTGCGCCCGTTTCCCCGGATGTCTGAGAAGATCTACCATGGCAGCGTTGAGGGAAGAAACATCCTTCGGCGGAACGAGCAATCCGTTTCTTTCATGTTCGACGGTCTCACGGCATCCCGGAACATCTGTCGTAATGACTGCCTTTCCCATCGCCATCGCTTCAAGAATCGATCGCGGCACACCTTCACGGTACGAGGGAAGCACCACGACATCTGCCCGACCCAAGACATCACGCACATCCCCTCTCTCTCCCAGATATTCAATCGTCCCTTCGTTCACCCATCTTTCAACTTCGGACCGATCAATGTGGGATGGATTTTCCGGGTCGATCTTCCCGAGCACTTGAAATCTCGCTTTCGGGAAAGACCTCTTCACCAATTTCGCCGCATCGACAAATTCGAGGACCCCCTTGTCTTTCAGAATCCGGCCGACAAAAAGAAATGTGCAGTGCGTCTTCGTGTTCCGGCTTCCGACATATTCGAAGCGCTTCGTGTCCACTCCTGAGCCGGGGATGACCTCGGATTTCTCCGCTTGCACCAAGTGGTGGTCGACAAAGTACTTCCGGTCATCGGGATTCTGGAAGAGAACGACATCCGCACGCCTCAGCGCGTGCCTGTACAACCTGTGAACAAGCGGGCGCAGCAACCGTTGCACGATGCCATCGCCGATAAACACATACCCAAGCCCGGAGATCATGTTCACGATCCTCCGAACGCCAGCCCGGCCGGCAGCGATCGATCCGTAGATCACAGGCTTGATCGTGTTGTGAAGCACGACATCCGGCCGTTCTTGAGAGTATGTGCGATACAAACGCTGCATCAGCATCAGGTCGGCAAAGGGATTCATCCCTCTGCGATTCATACGCAACTCAACAAAGCGGGCGCCGAGGTCATCGAACCGCGGCGTGAATTCATCCCGCGGCGCCAGCGCGACGACTTCGATTCCCGCCGACGACAGATCCCGGAAGATCTCGCCCCTGAAATTCTGAAGATACCAGGATGTGTTTGCTGCGATCACCGCTTTCAATCGGACTTCCTTATGCTCGTTACTTTCAGGCGTTGCTCTTCTCACGATCCATGTACCACCGGACGGTCCTGTTCAGCCCCTCTTCCCACCCGACTGTCGGCTTGTAGTTGATCGTGCGGCCGGCCGATGAGATGTCGGCGAGCGAGTTCTTCACATCACCTTTTCTTATCGGTTGAAAGATCGGGGTGATGTTGGTGCCAAGGACCTTGTTCAGACCTTCGACGAGATCAAGGAGCGTGCGCGACTCGCCGCAGGCGATGTTCAGTGTCTCTCCCTTCATGCGCGGCGCCGCCGCAGCCAGGAGGTTTGCGTTCACAATATTTTCCACGTAACTGAAATCGCGCGACTGCAGCCCGTCCCCAAAAATAACCGGCTGCTTACCGTGCATCATGAGTTTGATGAATTTAGGTATCACGGCTGAATACTGCGAGTCGGGATTCTGCCGCGGGCCGAAGACGTTGAAATATCTCAAGGCCACCGTTTCCAATCCGTACAAGTTGAAGAACAC
>DATJQB010000063.1:0-3949 GCA_035506075.1 Bacteroidota bacterium
ATCCGTTGCCGCGGTGATGGACACCATACGCGCGAACAAGATGAAGTCCTGCTATATCCGGCCACTAGCGTATCGCGGCTACGGTGAGGTCGGTGTGTATCCGATGGGCTGCCCGGTCGATTTGATGATTGCAGTATGGGATTGGGGGGTCTACCTTGGTGCCGACGCGCTCGAACAGGGTATCGATGTCTGTGTCTCATCGTGGAACCGCCCGGCCCCGAACACGCTCCCGACGATGGCGAAATCCGGCGGGAATTACCTCAACTCCCAGCTCATCAAGATGGAAGCGATGGCGGATGGGTACAGCGAAGGCATCGCCCTGGATACCGCAGGCTACATCAGCGAAGGAAGCGGCGAGAATATTTTCATCGTCAGGGACAACGTTATCTATACACCGCCTCTTGTGTCCGCCATCCTGCCCGGAATCACAAGAGTATCCATCCTGACGCTCGCACAGGAAGCCGGCTACCGCGTGATTGAAGGGTTGATCCCGCGTGAGATTCTCTTCGTCGCGGATGAAGTGTTCTTCACGGGAACTGCTGCCGAAATTACGCCGATCCGGTCCGTGGACAAGATCAAGGTGGGAAGCGGGAAGCCGGGTCCGATCACGAAAAGCCTTCAGGCGGCCTTTTTTGATGTAGTGTCAAATGGCAACGACAAGCATCACTGGCTTGATTTTGTGTACGATTGAGGGAGGTCGCTGTGGCTCACTCATCTGGTGGGAGCGCTGTCTGGCGCAACCTGTTCTCGGGCAAGAGTATCCAGGACGGCAGTACTGAAGCAGTCCTGAGCCGCGTTCCTGCATTTACAGATCTCACACCCCGCGAGCTGCGAGGCGTTGCTGCGATCGTGCACAAGCGCGAGTATAAGGCAGGCGAGCCGGTGTTTTACCAGGGTGACCCGGGACTCGGCATGTACATCATCCGCGAGGGAGAAGTCTCGATCCGGATTGCGGAGGGGGACGGTGAAGACAAGGAAATTGCCGTGCTGACAGACGGGGACTTCTTCGGCGAGCTTGCCTTGCTCGATGAATCTCCGCGTTCTGCGACGGCCATCTGCAGGACAGACTGCTCGCTCATCGGTTTCTTCCGTACCGATCTGTTCGAGATGATTGAACAGAAAACTGATCTTGGATTGAAAATCGTCATGCGCCTGGCAGAAATCCTCGCCGTGCGGCTTCGGAAGACGGACAAAGAACTTTCGAAGCTTCGCAGCCAGATGGATGCCGCAGCCTCGCGCTTCCAGAACCATGCATCGCTTGCGTCGGAGGACCACCATGGCAAAGACGAAACGGCGTACGCCGGTCCGAGGAGCGAAGCGTCAGCAACTCGCTAGCCGGCACCGGCACTCTCCCATAGATCTTCGCCGTATCCTTGTCCCTATCGATTTCTCGGAGCATTCCAGGAAGGCTCTTCAGTACGCCATTCCATTCGCCCAGCAATTCAAAGCGTCCATCGATCTCCTGTACGTTGTCGAGCCGACTGTCTATCCGGCAGACTTCAGCTTCGGCCAGGTGGGTTTCCCGGCCGTTGAAGAGGAACTCCGGCAGCGCGGTGGCGCAGAACTGAACGCGATGATTGAGAAAGAAATCGGATCGCGCGTCGCGGCGCGATCAGCAGTCCGGACAGGAAAAGCGTTCAACGAAATAGATCTGTATGCGAGGGAAGCGGCGGTTGATCTGATTATCATTGCGACGCACGGCCATTCAGGCATGGAACACGTTCTGTTCGGGAGCACGGCGGAGAAGGTTGTTCGTTATGCCCCGTGCCCGGTGCTTGTTGTGCGGATCGATGAAAAAGAATTTGTCCGAGTGTAAATTCACGATGCAGACGTGGTTGTTGTTCACAAGATGGAGGGAATGAATGATGAAGATGCGAATGTTGGTCGCAATGCTGCTGTTCTGTCTGCTTCCCGTTGCGGCGCAGGAGCAGGTCGCGACGATCAGTCCGGCGAAGCCGAAGATTGGTGATGAACTCGTGCTCACATACAATGCGGGAGCGAAGAACGCCATCCTGCGGGACGCGAAGGAAATCAGCGCGGAAGTCCTGATGATGAAGCCGTCGGGCGAGATGCCCCAACTCGTCGAGATGCAGATGAAACACGAGGGGAGCGTGTGGAAGTCCGCATTCAAGCTGACCGAACAGAAGGCGCGGGTGCTCCTGGTGCGGTTCACGTCGGGCGACCTGAAGGATGACAACAGCGAACACAGCTGGGTGACGATGGTGTACGGGGCCGATGGCAACGCTCTGGAGAACGCTCACGGGACGATGGCGTCCCTGTATCGGTCGGGTTCGTTCATTGATTTCAAAACGACAAAAGATGCTGAGCTCATGAAGAAGGAATATGCACTGGAGAAAGAGCTGTATCCCAAGAACTATGCGGCATATTTCGCCCCGTGGTCGATGATGCTTCGGGAATCTCCGAACGATGAAACCAAAGCGAAAATCAAAACTGAACTGGATGCCCTCTATGCCAAGGCTGGATCTAATGGAGATGTGTTGGCGCAAATTGTGACAATGTACCAGCAGATTGGCCAGAAAGACAGGGCAGAGGAACTCCAGAAAGCCGAGCTTGCGGCGCATCCGAAGGGTAAGCTCGCCGAGAACACCAGACTCAACGAGGTGTTTGCCGAAAAAGATGCCGTCAAGCGTGCAAGCCTCATGGAGAAATTTCTTGCCGATTTCCCGCCCGAAGCCAAGAACAAAGAGAACTACGAGAGCTACCTGACCTCGTTCAAGATGAGCGCAGCCCTCTCCCAGAAGAAGTACGACGAAGCTGCGAAGGTTGTGGAATCCATGCCGAAAAAAGACGGGGGAATGTACAACAGTCTCGCGTGGCCGTTGATCGAGAAAGGGGAACAGTTGGAAGTTGCAACGGCATGGGCGAAGAAGGGGGTCGATTTGCTACGGAATCCGGATCCCTCGTCGAAGCCTCCGTACTACAGCACGAAACAGTGGAAGAAGTCGAACGAGACGATGCTGGGGATGGTGCTGGACACGTACGGATATGGACTTCTGCAGCTCGGGAGGGCGGCAGAGGCTGTCCCTGTGATGAAGGAAGCGGCGGACCTGACGAAGGGTGATGACACGTCGGTCAATCAGCGGCTCGTGGAAGCGTATCTGAAGAACGGTGACAACGACAAAGCCATGGCTGCGGCCGCCGATTTTGTGCAGAAGGGGAAATCGAACGACAAAATCGTCGAGGCGTACAAAGCTGCATACATCAAGGTGAAGGGATCAGACAAGGGGTTCGAGGAAATGATGGCGCAGGCGAAGCAGAGTGGGAAAGACGAGTTGCGGAAGGAACTTGCCAAGAACCGAGTGAACAAGCCGGCGATCGATTTCGCGTTGAAGAGCATCGATGGCAAGATCGTGAAACTCGCCGACCTTCGCGGGAAGGTCGTGGTTCTCGATTTCTGGGCGACGTGGTGCGGCCCGTGCAAAGCGTCCTTCCCGTATCTCCAGCAAGTCTATAACAAGTACAAGGACAATCCCAAGATCATGATTCTCGCGCTCAATACGTGGGAGAATGTGTCAGGCAAAGAGCGCGAAGATCTGGTGAAGAAGTTTATGGCCGACAATAAATACACATTCCCAGTGCTCTACGACGAAGGATTTGTCGAGAAATATGGTGTCGAGGGGATCCCCACCAAGTTCGTCATCGACAAGAAGGGCATGATCCAGTTTAAGACCATCGGATTCACCGGCGACAAGATGGTGGATGAGATGATCACGCAGTTCGAGATGCTGCTCGACGACAATTTCTATTCATCGTTGAACTGATCTGGCCCAAACGGCCACTTGCATCTCCCCGAAAAGTCAAAACCCCGGCCTGTTCCTGACCGGGGTTTCTTTTTGAAGTCTCTCACACTTGGCATCTAGTCTGGAGATTGCAGCCTTCCTGCAGCGTCCTGCTCGCTACAAATTGCTCTCTGGAATCTGCTGCCTGT
>DATJQB010000064.1:0-13839 GCA_035506075.1 Bacteroidota bacterium
TCGCGGTTCGCTGCATATCTGCGTCGCTTTCATTGAGCGCAACATCCCGAAGTGTGGTGACCGCAGTCGCGTCTCCCTTGTTCCCGAGAGAATGCAGCGCAGCCTTACGCACTTCTTTCGACTTCGCGTCCTTCAGGATCGATTGGAGTGCCTTGCTCGATTCGTCGCTGTTCACGTTTGCAATCGCGTACGCGGCCGTCCGGGCAAGTTTCTCGTCGGGATCGGATTTCGCGATCCCGGCGAGGTACGGGACGATGTCGTCATCTCCAACATTCTGCAATGCATACAGCGCAGCCGTCCGGGTATCTGGGTCTGCCTGAGAAGACACAATCTGCTTCAGTGCTTTGGACGCTTCGCTCTTCTTCGTGTTGCCGAGTGCATAGACCGCGTTCTTGCGGACGGTCATGCTTGGATCGTTCATTGCGATTGCGCTCAGCTTCGGGACCACTTCAGGTGAATCAAAGCTTCCAAGAACATAGACAATCTTCTCACGCAGCTTGTCGCTTTTTGTTTGATCGTACAAACCCAGGATCACAGGCAACGATTTTTCGTTGGAGTTGCTCCCCGCCAGCGCGTAGAGAGCTGTCAACTTGACGTCATCATCGTCCCCCTGTTGCAGGGACTGGACAACGGCTTTGTATTCACTCTTCCCCTGCTTTGCGAGTTCGGCTGCGAGACGAACCATGCTGGTTTTTGCATCGTCTGCCCAGCGACTGTGAGGATACGATTTCACGAATTCCTGGTATTTCTTAAATGCCTCCTCAGTTGACTTACCCGTCTTCTCTTGCGTGTAGCATCTCCAGTACCGCGCGGCGTCCACGTATGAGCTGGATCGATACTTGCTGATGAAGCCGTCGAGCTCCTTCTGTGCCTCGGTCCATTTCTTGTCGAGGACAAGATCGTACGCTTTTTGATATGCTTTCGCGGCAGCGTCAGACTCCTGCCCGGCGACGACAGCAACGTCCTGGCCTGAAGCCAGAGAGTACGACAGCTCGCTTTCAGCCATGGCCATATCCCTCGCCGACATGGAATAGCCAACTGCCCCCTCAGCCTCTGCCAGCGCAAAAGGAACGCTCGACAGCCCGGAAAGGCCCTCTGCGAAGTTCAGCCGAATGTCGAGGTCGTGAGGAATCCCGGCGAGACGATACTCGAGCCCTTCAAGGGCCTCACCTGCGACGCTCAATGCAGCCGGAACTCCGCCGAGCACAGGACCAAGCCCTTCAATTGTATAACTCTCCGGAGCCGCCACTGCCTTCATTGGCTCTGTGGAAGCTGCAACGGGCTTCTGGCGCTTTGGGCTCACAGTGTCACGTTGAGCAAGCGCCGTGTTCGACACAGTGATGAGCGCTGTAGTCACACCAAGGACCAGCCAGGCGGATATGTTGGATTTTGATTTCATTGTTGTTCTCCCTTCAAATATTCGACTTCGCATGTTTGTCCACACTCTTTCCTGATGACGGAGCTGATGAGCTCTGTATCTCCTCGAGATTGATCTTAAACAGGATGCCATTCCGCTCAACGCCTCCGCGGACGATTTCAACGCCTTGCACTCCGTGCTCGGTTTCCAGGTTCGCGATCTGGACAAGGATCAGGCCGAGATCGTTGACAAGTTCCTTGAGCCGCTGTTGCGACGGATCAGTCAGTCCTGCCGAAATGTCCTGAGATTCGCGAATCAAAGAGCGCGAAACCGTGCGTTGCCGGTCCAACATGGCCTTTGAGCCTACCAGTGATTTCGCGTCGGTGTTCATGATTCCGATGAGAAGCACCTTGGATTGTTCCAGGTATTCTTCCGCCCGCAGTTCCATCGCCGTTTTGTGAACAACGCCGGTGGTCGGCGGTGCGGTGTGCGCCGCCTCATCAACTCCTGACTCCGGGATCGCCGGGTTCCGGATCCAAAGACTCCACACTGCGAATGCGACAACGATCAACGACAAAGCGGAGGCGAACCCATAGCTGAATGGTTTCCTATTCTCCACAAGCAGATCAAGGAGGCGTTCGACGAACGATTGCGACTCATCAGCGGGAATCTCCGATTCGATCCTGCGCTCCACTTTTTCTGCGAATTGCTGCCAGTAGAGCTCGCTGCGTTGTGCACTGGGGCGTGTCAGCTTGCTCGTCAGTGCATCCACAGTTGAGCGGAGCGATTCGAGCTCCTGAGCGCACTGCTGACATGACTCGAGGTGACGCTCGATCTCGCGCCGCTGTAAGGCCGGCAGCTCGTTCCTCAGAAATTCGTACATCGATTGGCGCACAGTTTGATGTCTCATGATCAATTCCCATCCTTCAGATGCATCAACTTCTTCTGCATTTTCTTCAACCCTCTGTGAAGATGAGTCTTCACTGTTCCTTCGGAGCACTTCAGAATGTCGCTCACCTGTCTTGTCGAAAACCCGTCGATATGCCTCAGCATGACAACCGCGCGCTGGAGTGTCGGCAGCTCGTGGAGCGCCCGTTCGATAAGCACATTGTCCTCAGCCTGATCCATCCCGTGACCGACGGCGATTCCATTCACGTGAGAGTCATCCATCGGTACAAACCGGGCGATGGATCGTTTCTTCTGTTTCACTCTGTCGAGCGCGCAATTTGATGTAATACGATACACCCACGTACTGAACCCTGCATCCTGTCTGAAGTCTTTGAGCGCATGATACACTCTCACAAAAACTTCCTGTGCGACATCCTCGGCATCGTCGTGGTCGTTCACGAATCCATATGCGAGATCGTAGACCCGTCGCATATGCAGCTCGACAAGTTCCCGAAATGCAGTCTGGCTTCCTTCCTGCGCATCAAGTATCAATTGCCGCTCCCGGTCAGCGGGCATTCGGAAGTCTTCCTCTCGAGGTGTTCAGAAATTAGACGACGGTGCATGCCAATGCGTTGACATGCAAAGTCAAAAAGAAGCAGATTCAAGTGTGGGTCAACCTAACCGACTTCAGCTCAAAAATCAAACAAAAACCCCCGGTTGATACGCCGGGGGTTCTTGTCTTGGGGGTCGTTGTTCGACCTACTTATGAAGTTTCCTGATGGAAATGTCGGAATTCACGGTCCGCAGCTCGATAAGATCTCCGCCTCCGTTCAGTTTGTATGTCGAGCGGATTTCACGCTCATCCTGATCCTGCTCACTTGCCTCAGCTTTGAAGTCGGACCGGATCTTGTAGTCATTCTTCCTGCTCCCCCAACGTCCTTCGATCCTAATCGTTGCCTCAACCGTTGCATGCGCATCTTCAGGCAGGGAAAGCGTGATCTGTCCTCCTGCCGACGTGAGTTTGCTGCGCCCTTTTCCGCTCGGTCTGAGTTCGGCATCAACCTCACCTCCCGACGTCGATGCCTCGATCGCGCCAGAGATGTTCCGCAGGGTTATGTCGCCGCCGGAAGTATTCGCCTTGACCGTCCCACTCGCACTTTCGAGGTGGATGTTTCCGCCGGATGTATTGAGCGTTGCGATGCCCGACACTTTGCGTACGCGGACATCTCCTCCTGATGTTGATACTCTCGCCTCCCCTCCAACATCGCCAATTTCAATGTCGCCGCCGGAAGTGTTCGCCCTGAGCGATTTCCCAACACTTTTGACGTCGATGTTCCCTCCCGAAGTGTGCACATCCGCCTCACCGCCTACGACACCCATCTCAATGTTCCCTCCGGAGGTCTTCAGCACAACGTCTCCCTGCACATCCCCAGTCCTCATGTCGCCGCCAGACGTCGAGAGCTGTACTTTCCCGCCTTTAACATCTTCGAGCTTTACATCGCCGCCCGAGGTTCCGCCGGTGATGATCCCGTTCAATGTACCCTTCAGCGTGATATCTCCTCCGGAAGTATGGAGATCGGCATTATACTGGGAGGGGACCGTAATTTCGAAACGCATGTGCCCGCTGGACCAATTCCCCCAGCTCCTCCGGCTTCGGAATTCAACACTGACGTCATTCCCGTTCTGCTTCATCTTCAACCGGTCCAGATCATCCTCGTCGATGCCTTCAACACGTACCAGGACCTCGTTCTTGTCCCACACGCTGATCTTGATATCACCACCATCCACAGTGACGCCGAGTGTTCCTCCCTTTCCCACAGTGAAGGATTTGGATCGCGAATCGTCGTCGACGTATCCGCCAAAGGCGAACATCATCGGGACTGCAGCCAGGATCGCCGCGATAAACAACCTCTTCTGAGTATTCATTGCTGGTTAACCTCCTCGTAAATATTCTTCGCACGGATGCGAATGTAGTTGTTGTTGTCCGACTGCATACTTTGTTTCAGACTATTTAAGATTTCCGGATCGACGGTCTTGCTGGCGAGCACCGGTTTTTCCAGGAAGTTGATTACCTCGATGCGTATCCCCGGGTTCGATTCGTTCCTGAGAACGAAGAGAAGCGCATCCTTGGTTTCTTTGTCCAGCTCGAACTTCTGTATCGCTCTGAGCGCTTCGCGGCGCACGCCAACATTGGCATCGGCTTTCATTGCCTGGATGAGCGCAGCCTTGATTTCCTTGTCCGGGTTCTTCTCCCGCTCCATCTGATTGGAGAGCGCGCTCACCGTCTGAAGCCGCGCCCCCGGATTCTGATCGCTCAGCAATGCCTGGGCCATGACCTTCTGGACCGATGGGTCGTTGACATTCCCGCGCATCCGGACAGGCGTCACCATATCGAAGCTGAATTCGACCTCAGAACTTTCCGGCCGACGCGAGACAATATGAAAATTCGAAATGCGGGGATCACTATGCTGCATCGACGCCTGGCTTATGCCAGGAAGCGTACGAAGGGCACCCGGTTCGCCGAACGAGCCGAACACAACGTATCCCAATGAGACGCCCACAACAAGGATCATTGCTCCCCCAAGCGCAAGCCTCATCGCCGGGCTAAGGAGCTCATCAATCCACTCAGTGAACTCGGTCCACGCGGAGCGTTTCATCCGCTCCTCCCTGAGAGCTGTCCTCAGTTGCCGCCTTGCTTCGTTCAGCAGCGCATCGCTCACTTCGAGCCGCGGCGATTTCGACAAAATGCCGTCGAGGCGCTCAAGCTCCGCTGCTTCAGCCCGGCATTCAGAACACCCGCCGAGATGCTCCTTGAGCAGGGCGTGCTCGTCTTCACTGAGCTCACCGTGAAATGAGAGATGAAGAAGTTCTTTGAATTGTTCGTGTTTCATGTTGTATCCCGCAATGGATGAAATCGACTAGATCAAATCCTGCAACGACAATCGAATCTTGCGTGTCGCAGAGAACAAATATCGTTTCACAGTTCCGTCGGCAAGTCCGAGCATGTCGGCTATCTCCCTGATCTTGTAGCCGTCGTAGTACTTCATCGTGAAGACCAGACGCTGCTTGGAAGAGAGACGGCCCAATGCCTGCTCAATGTGAATCGACATGTCCGTTCGCTCCGCCTGTCTGTCCGCCGCCCGGGTTTCCGTTAACGCCTCTGCGACGGCTCCTGTATGCTCATCTTCCGAATCCTGGTTCAGTGACGTGTGAATGTGCCGCTTGCGCTTCGACCGGTGTGTCAGGCAGACGTTCGTGGTGATCCGGAACAACCAGGTCGAGAACTGGCTCTTGAACTGAAACCTCGGAAGCGACCGGTACACCCGCATGAAGACTTCCTGGTAGATGTCCTTCGCGTCCTCCGAGCTTTGCACGTACCGTGCGGCGATGCCCAGCACCTGCTTGTCGTACCGAAACACGAGCTCTTCAAAAGCAGCCGCGTCTCCCCGCTTTGCACGTTGGATCAGTTCAAGATCTATCATCTCATCCGTCGACGTAAGACTCTGTGATGTTGACATAGAATTAGACCTCGGCTTGCACAGAAGGTTGTAGCACTAACTTGCCAGAATTCAAAGGCATTATCAAGGCCGGCGGCAGCCGCCTATCCTATGGTTTTTTAAGGAAATACATCATACTATATGGCAAATTTGAACATGAGATGAATGCTCGATAAGTTCCTGATAGACCCTAAGATCCCGAGATCGCGCTTCGCATGCGACTTGAGCAAGTGTAAGGGGGCTTGTTGCACCATGCCGGGTCAGCGGGGTGCACCGCTTCTCGACGAGGAAGTGGAAGAGATTGAAAAAGCGTATCCGGTCATCAAGAAGTATCTTAGTTTTCGGCACAAGGACACGATCGAAGAACGGGGATTGATCCAGGGGCGAAAGGGAGATTACACAACACAGGTTGTCGACCGCCAGGCATGCGTATTTGCCTATTTTGACGGCGACATCGCCAAGTGCGCCTTCGAGAGAGCGTTCATCGAAGGCGAACTAACATGGCGCAAGCCAATATCGTGCCACCTTTTCCCGATTCGCGTTGGCCAAGGGTCCCCGGTCAGCCTGCGGTACGAGGAGATTACTGAGTGCAAACCAGCGATCAGTAAAGGCGAAGCGGAAAACATGCCGCTCCCGGAGTTCCTGAAGGTCTCACTTTCGAGGGCTTTCGGAGAAGCGTGGTACGATGAGTTCGTCGAATATTGCAGAACACAGTTGGAAGGATTGAAACAGGAAGTTGAGAAACCGCGTTCTGAAGCATGATTAACCTCTCACAACAAATGCGGCTGGGGTTGAAACTGACCCCCCAGCAGGTTCAGTACCTGAAGCTTCTACAGCTGCCCACGATGGCGCTTGAGCAGCGGATCAAGACCGAATTGGAATTGAATCCGCTTCTTGAAACCATCGACGAGATGGAGCAGGTCGAAGAGCAGGTAGAGCCCGAGACCCCCGCTGAGGAAACAGAACGCGAGGAACCGCCCGAGTCGAAGGAAGACGATTCCTACACGCTCGAGGACTACATCAACGATGACCTGTCAGGATATAAAAGCCCCGAATCGTACCGGCCGCAGGATGACGACGAGGAGTACGAGCGTCCCATAGCATCCAGCGTCCCCATGTCGGAACGGCTCCTCAGCCAGTTCCGCCTCATATGCGAAGACGACATCTCGTTCCTGATCGCCGAGGAAATCATCGGCAATGTGGACGAGGACGGATACCTCCGCCGCGACCTCAGTCTTATCGTACAGGATCTCAATCTGACCTTTGGACTCGAGATCTCGTTGCAGCAGGCCGAGGAGATTCTCAAACGAATCCAGTTGCTTGATCCGCCCGGCATAGCTTCACGCAACCTCCAGGAATGCCTCATCGCTCAAGTCAAAACAATCAAGAGCGATCCGCACATCAAGGAACTTGCGCTGAAGATCCTGCAGGTACATTTCGACGATCTCAAGCTGAAGCGCTTCGAGAACCTCGCGACCTACCTTAAGATCGGGATGGAGACGCTGAAGAAGGTCATCGAGCTCATCCAGCATCTCAACCCGAAACCAGGGGAAGGCGAATTCTCCGCGCAGGAAAACTACATTACTCCAGATTTCATCGTGGAGAACGACGACGGCGATTTCATCATCTCGCTGCACGACCGCAATCTTCCGGCCCTGAGAATCAACAAGGCGTACCGCGATCTTGTCGCACCCAAGGGGAAGAAAGCCTCGAAGGAAGCAAAAGAGTTCATCAAGCAGAAATTCGAGGCGGCGAAGTGGTTCATCGCTTCCATCCACCAGCGGCGCGAAACCCTGCTGAAAGTAATGCGGGCTATCGTCGACAGGCAGCGACAGTGGTTTGAAGAAGGGGAAGTCCTGAAGCCGATGATCTACAAAGACATCGCCGAGGTGGTCGGAGTCGATATTTCGACGATCAGCCGCGTCGTGAACAGCAAGTACGTGCAGACCGAGTTTGGCGTCCACTCTCTCAAGGAGTTCTTCACGTCAGGTCTCGAGACAGACTCGGGGGAGGATGTCTCGAACCAGACAATCAAACATCGCATCAAGGACATTATCGCTGTTGAAGATCCCAAGAAGCCTCTGAACGACGATAAAATTGCAGCCATGGTCGGAGGCGAAGGAGTGAAGATCGCCCGCCGCACTGTTGCAAAATACCGCGAGCAAATGGGCATCCCTATTGCCCGCTTGCGGAAGAAGATTTAGCCCACCGAGAGAAATCCCTATGATCGAACAAATGCACGCAACGACAATCCTTGGCTTGCGCAAAGACGGCCGCGTCGCCCTTGGCGGCGATGGACAGGTGACGCTCGGAACGACCGTAATGAAACAAAACGCCATCAAGATCCGAAAACTTCACCAGGGGAAAGTCCTCGTCGGCTTCGCCGGATCCGCCGCTGACGCCTTCAGCCTTCTCGACAGGTTCGAAGAAAAACTTGAACAACACCAGGGACAGATCGTCCGCGCTGCCGTTGAGCTCGCGAAACTGTGGCGAACGGACAAATACCTGCGGCAGCTCGAAGCGTTGCTCGCGGCGATGGACCAGTCACACTCCCTCATCATCTCAGGCACGGGGGAGGTCATTGAACCCGATGACGGAATTGTCGCCATCGGCTCCGGCGGCGCATATGCGTTGGCCGCGTCCAGGATGCTTGTGAAACACACTCAGATGACGGCCAAGGAAGTAGTCCGCGAATCGTTACAGGCAGCCTCGGAAATCTGCATCTACACAAACTCGAACATCACGGTTGAAGAACTCTAGCATGTCAGCCTCAAAAAAGTCGTTTCCCCTCAACAGCGGGGAACTTACGCCCCGCCAGATCGTCACGGAGCTGGACAAGTATATCATTGGTCAGGGCAATGCAAAGAAATCTGTCGCTATTGCCCTTCGCAACCGGTGGCGCAGGCTGCACGCCCCTGAGAACCTGCGCGAAGAGATCATGCCGAACAATATCATCCTCATCGGACCGACGGGTGTTGGTAAGACGGAAATTGCCCGGCGCCTCGCGCGATTGGCCGATGCTCCGTTCATCAAGGTGGAAGCCTCGAAGTTCACAGAGGTCGGCTACGTCGGACGAGACGTGGAATCCATGATCCGTGATTTGACCGAGATCGGTGTGAACATGGTCAAGGCGGAAAAAACCGCCGCGGTGCAGACCAAAGCGCTGGAGCTTGCCGAAGAACGGATCCTGGACGAGCTTCTCCCGCCTGTCCGCAGACCCGACGAAAGGGTTCCCGACGCGAATCTCCCCCCTGCCGATGATGAGACGCGGGCGACACGAGACAAGTTGCGTGAGAAACTCAAAGCCGGAGACCTCGATCACAGGACGATCGAAATTGAAGTGCCCACCTCCCAGATGCCCCTTATGCAGGTCATGGGACCTATGAGTCTTGAGGAGATGGGTCTGAATATGCAGGATATGTTCGGCAACCTCTTCCCGAAGAAGAACAAGAACCGCAAGTTAAGCGTAGCCGAGGCGAAAGTCATCCTGACGCAGGAAGAGGCGCAGAAGCTCATCGACATGGAGAAAGCGACGCGCGAAGCGCTGCAACGGGTGGAAAATTCGGGCATCGTGTTCATCGACGAGATCGACAAGATCGCAAGCAGCCGGGGTCAGACATCCGGCCCTGATGTTTCGCGCGAAGGGGTGCAGCGAGACCTCCTCCCGATTGTCGAAGGGTCGAGCGTGACCACGAAATACGGCATGGTGAAGACCGATCACATTCTCTTTATTGCATCCGGCGCATTTCACGTGGCCAAGCCATCCGACCTTATTCCGGAACTCCAGGGTCGCTTCCCAATCCGCGTCGAGCTCCAGAATCTCTCAGAAGACGATTTCGTGAAAATCCTGACACTGCCGAACAACGCGCTGCTCAAGCAATACGCCGCATTGCTCCAGACGGAGGGGATCACGCTTGAGTTTGAAGATGACGCGGTGAGGGAAATCGCCAGGGTGGCGTTCGAAGTCAATGAGCAGGTGGAGAACATCGGCGCCCGGAGGCTTCACACAATCCTGACCACACTTCTCGAGGAACCGCTGTTCGACGCGCCGGACGGCATCCAATCCACGACGATCCTTGTGACGAAAGCGCTCGTCGCCGAGAAGCTGAGTTCCATTGCAAAGGACCGGGATCTCAGCCGCTACATCCTGTAGGATCGCTCCGCCGGGCGCACGTTGAAATTGCCGTGCGACATTGTACCCTTCGCTGCATTGCGATGCCTGCCACAAAACGACAAACGCGGAGGCACAGACCCGGCAGCGACCACGAAGAAACAAGTAGAGCTTCTCCGTCAGCGACTGCGGCCTCTGCAACTCCGCGTTCGTTTACCGGCGACCGTGGAATCGATCGCTCTGCGGTCTTAGTTGACCTTCTCTTCTTTTCCCGGGGGCTGGAAACCAAAAATCGGCGAGCCGGCAGCATCTCCCACCAGCTTGATCTCTCCAAACTTCTTTTCGTAGTTATCGATATTATTCCTGATGGCAGACAAAAGCATCTTCATATGCTGCGGTGTCATCACGATACGCGCGTGGACTTTTGCCTTCGGAATACCGGGAAGAACCCGTGTAAAATCGATGACAAATTCAGCCGGAGAGTGCGTGATGATCGCGAGGTTCGAATAGATCCCCTCTGCTTCCTTCTCGCCCAACTCGATATTGATTTGCTGTTGCTGGTTCTGGTCGGTCATGGACGTCCCTTCTCAACTCGTTTCGAAAGAAAAGCCCATCGGCTGAATCAGCCGATGGGCGTATGATACTCTCCACCTCGGGGTGGCCGCAGTCAGAACGACTACTTGCCGCCTTTGCGGATCTTGTCTGCCTGATCGAACGCCTTCATGGCTTTGTCCTGCTGGCCAAGACGGGCATAGATCGTTCCCATGGTCTCCCACACGTTGATGTCGTCCTTCTTGCACTCGGAGACCTTCTCCATGTACGGAAGAGCCGCCTGGAACTTTGCTTTGTAAGCTTCCGTCTGTTCGTTCTTTTCGTCTGCGACCCTGATCATGTCGACGCCCCAGTTGTAATAGGTGGCGGCGATATCGAAGAGGACTTCGCAATCGCTCGGATCCATCTTGTTCGCCTCTTTGAACTGACCGATTGCATCGTCATAACGGCCGATCGTACGGTACAGGACGCCGAGGATGAAACGGTTTGTTTTGAGGTTGGTCGTGTCTGATGCGACGACCTTCTCGAACTCCCTTACGGCTGGTTCGATGCGATTCGATTCAACATAGCCCTTCAGCAGGCGCTGCAGAGTTTCGTTGTCTTTCGGATCGGCGGCACGTGCAATCTCAAGGTTCTTGACTGCTTTGTCGTACAGTACCTGGGCAGTCTTGTGCTCGGAGGAATCGATCTGAGGCTGGTAGGGCTGTGCAAACTTCCTGTCAACAACCTTGTCTCCATCGAATGAAACGGTCAACTGAAAGTTCTTGTACATCCAGTCTTCCTTCGTCGAGTTCTTCGGGCCCTTCTTCGTATCGTCGGCAGCGCCGAGCAACTCTTTGATCTTGTCCTTGGTCGAAGCATGCTTCAGCTCTTCAAGAATCTTCATGTTCTTCAACGGGAGGGCATTCGCGTTCTCAAATTTCGATTTGTGATCGTCGCCCTGAAGAAGGTAAATGGCCCCCATACGCTTCATCGACTCAAGATCCTTCCCCTTATCCCACGCCTTCTGGAATGCTTCGATCGCATGATCGAAGTCGCCCTTATTGTTGTAGACGTAACCGAGATAGCGGTAGGTCAGTGAAGTATCGGGCCAGGCTTCAATTGCCTTTTGGAACGCGTTAATCGATTTGTCGAAATACTGAGCTGAATCGCTGTTCGCTTTCTCGAGATAATTCACCCCTGCGTTCAGGTTCTGTCCCCACTGGTTGTAGCGCATTGCACGAATTTCGGCCGTATGCTTCGGGGAGATCTTCAATGCTGCATCAAAAGCCTTGTTCATTCCAACAAGGTCGCCCTGATCTGCTTTCAATCCTCCGAGAAAGAACCATGCCTCGTCATTCTGAGGGTTCTTCTGAACTTCAATTTCTAACAACCGAATCGCTTCCTTGTAATTCTTCTGTTGGATGTAGACTTTGGCGCCTGTGAACTCAGGCGAGCCGCATTGATAGCCGAAGAACATCATCGATGCGACGGCTGCCAGAATGAACAGCTTTGTGACATGGAATTTCATTGACCAACCCCTTCTTCGAAATGTGTAGGTAAGATGTACTGCACGGCCTGAAAATATAGCGATTGGTCGCCTGAGATTCAAGTCTCGTTCATCGCCGCCCGGATCGGTGAAAAAGCCCGCGCGGTGATTCCTGTTCAATACCGCTTTGACATGCAGAGTTTTTTTGATATGTTCACTTCGTTTCCCTATTTTGATAATAAGCGACGAACGCATGGATTGCATTTTTTGCCGGATCATCGCAGGCGAATCACCCGCTGAAGTCCTTTATGAAAACAGCGCTGCGATTGCCATTCTTGACAACCGGCCGATTCACTACGGCCACACGCTCGTGATTCCGAGAGTGCACTGCAACGATTTTCTTTCGCTTCCCTCCGATTCTATGAGCGGGATGATGGAGGCAACCCAGAAAATCTGCCGGGCACTTGTCGATTGCTTCGATCTCAAAGGATTCAACATCTTCTGCAACAACGGTGAGGTTGCCGGACAATCAGTGTTTCATTTTCACTGGCACGTTACTCCCCGGTACCCAAACGACGACATCCGATTTGAACTGAAACTGAAGCACTACCCGGATGGCAGCATGGCCGAACACGCCGATCGCATCCGAAAGCTCATCCACAGCACCGTCTAACATTTCCAAGGAGTAACGCGTCCAATGAATGCATATACAAAGCTGGTCCCACCTTCTGAAGGCGAGAAGATCACCGTCGTCAACGGCACACTTCAGGTACCCAATTTTCCAATCATACCGTTTATCGAAGGTGACGGAACGGGTCCGGACATTTGGCGCGCGTCTCAGAAAGTTTTCGACGCTGCTGTCCGGAAAGCATACGGAAGCAGCAGAACGATCGTGTGGTTTGAAGTGTATGCAGGAGAAAAAGCAAACGTCGTCTATGGCCCGAATACCTGGCTGCACGACGACACGCTGAACGCGATCAAGGAGTATACTGTGGCAATCAAAGGCCCGTTGACAACCCCCATCGGAGGCGGGATCCGCTCGATCAACGTCACCCTTCGTCAGATGCTCGACCTCTACGTCTGCCTGCGACCCGTGAAATACTTCAAAGGAGTCCCATCACCCGTCAAACAGCCTGAAGCAGTCGACATGGTCGTGTTCCGTGAGAATACTGAAGATATCTACGCGGGAATCGAATGGAAGGCCGGCACTCCCGAAGCGGCAAAGGTCGTCGAATGGCTGCAGAAGGAAATGGGAGTGAAAAAGATCCGTTTTCCGCAATCGTCGAGCATTGGTGTGAAACCGGTGTCCAAGGAGGGTTCGGACCGGCTTATTCGCGCTGCAATCCAATATGCCATAGCGAACAACCGCAAGTCGGTGACACTCGTGCACAAAGGCAACATCATGAAATTCACGGAAGGCGGATTCCGCGAATGGGGCTATGAGCTCGCACAAAAGGAATTTGGCGGAACCCCGATCGATGGCGGTCCATGGCTCAAGCTTCCCAACGGCATCGTGATCAAAGACGTGATCGCCGACGCGTTCCTCCAGCAGATTCTTACCCGCCCTGCGGAGTATGATGTCGTCGCGACGCTCAATCTCAATGGTGACTACATATCGGATGCGCTGGCTGCTGAAGTTGGCGGCATTGGAATCGCACCGGGGGGAAACATCAACTATGAGAACGGCTATGCTGTCTTCGAGGCCACACACGGGACAGCTCCAAAGTACGCCAACCTCGACAAGGTAAATCCAGGGTCTGTCATTCTTTCAGGTGAGATGATGCTTCGCTATATGGGATGGAAAGAAGCAGCCGACCTGATTCTGAGAGGACTCGAAAAAACGATACAGTCTCGCGTGGTGACCTATGATTTCGCACGTTTGACCGAGGGAGCGAAGGAAGTGAAGTGCTCGGAATTTGGAGAGGCAATAGTAAGCAACATGTAAGAGTGCTACACTCCAGTCGAA
>DATJQB010000065.1:0-5340 GCA_035506075.1 Bacteroidota bacterium
AAGCAGGATCGAAACGTACTGCCAACCGTCTTTCCATCTGCTCATGAACCACGAGGTTTCTTCCGGAAGATTGGCGTACCAGATCAGCAGGAATTGGCTAAACGCTATGTAAGCCCAGAAATTGATGAACGCAAAGAGAAGCGCCCCAAGGCTGTAGAAATGATCGCGATGAAGATTCGGGAAATACCCCGCATCATGGAGTTTCACTATGATGTACGTCGCAGAGGCGAGTCCGGCAAGAACAGTACCCGCAAAATAGTAGACACCGTAGATCGTCGAATACCAATGCGGCGTCAGGCTCATGGCCCAGTCAACTGCGAGGAGGCTGATCGAGATCGCAAAAACCGGCATGAAGACCGCTGCGAGGCGGACGTTCCTCGTCGTCAGCCGCGGATCACCTGACGCGTCCTGCCGTGTCGAGTTCCTTGTAAAGAGAAAGTAAAAGAGGTTGAGAATCACGAAAATCGCCACGAAACGAATGATGAAGAAATTCAGGTTCAGATAGGCGGCATTCGAACCCCGGGCAGGTTCTGCTCCGGCTGCTTCCGGTTGCATCCACGGGAACACGATATTCATCTGAAGCAGGAGCGGGATCGCGAGCAGCGGAACAATCGGAAGCAGTCCGCTGAGGAATTCACTGACGCGCCGCATCGGGACACTCCAGACAGCCCCCGCAATGTACTCGAGCGCAACGAGGAACACTGATCCCCCCGCCAGACTTGCAAGAAAGAGGAATCCAACGACATTATTGAATGCGCTTCGCTTGACGTCAAGAAGATACCCTGCACTCGTCAGAACAATGCCAAGCGCAACCAGTATCCAGGCGATGGTGGTAATCCTGACCGGCAGCGTTTTTCTTGTATACGCGGTTGACGGAGCGTTGCTCATTTCAGGTCCGACTCCTTAGCATGTTGGGCCCGCTGCAAGGCCCGGATGTACAAAATGATGGCCCAACGATCATCACGGGCAACCTGCGTGGCGTAGGACGGCATCACGTTCTGTCCTTCTGTGATGACGTGGTAGATATTCCCATCCGGCCAATTCCGCACTTTGTCTGAATGCAGCGTGGGAGGGTTCGGGAATTGACCGCGCAAGCGGCTGTCGCCTCTCCCGAAATTCCCGTGGCAAGGGCTGCAATAGGTGAGAAATCTCGTCTTCCCGCGCTCGAGGTTCCCCGCCGTCGGCAGCAGAGGATTCACGAGATACTTCCCCGCCTCATCCGGCTTCCCCTTGAACGGATACGGCAGAAAACCTCTCGCCACCGTCCCTTCAACCGGCGGTCTCATTCCAATTCCATCCTTGAACAAATCGCTCGGCTTCTGCGCTTTCAGCTTGCTCTGCTCAAACATCCAGGTGAAGGGCTGCATGGTCAGCACCTTGTTGAACACGAGATATGTGCCGCCTGACACGAGAAGCGCTGTGAGCGCGAGCACGCCCAGAAACCTCGGATCGAACAGCTTTTGCTTGTGGTCCAGGTCCTCAAGATCGAAGTGGACCTCAGCAATCTCTTCCCCTCCCAGACTTTTAAGAAGATCTCGGACGCTCTTTTCGTTGAACTTCGGATCGTCCGCTTGTATGCTGATGCCGTACTTGTCAGACGAAACGCGCTTCATGTAGGGCGTGTCATGGAGCGGGTGGCTGTTGTTCGGGAACTTAAAGAAGAGGACGATCATCGTCGCTACAGTGAGCACGGCGGCCATCAGGACGGTGATTTCGAAAGCGATGGGCACGAACGCCGGCCAGGTCCAGAATGGCTTGCCGCCGATGACGAGGGGATAATCTGAAATCGTTATCCATGTCATGAATGCGACGATTGAGACCGTCCCAAGCAGGCCGAAAAAGAACGTGAATACGCCGAGTCTGGACTGACGAAGCTTCATCGCCTTGTCCATCCCATGCACCGGATACGGTGTATTGACGTCGAAGCGTGTGTAGCCCGCCCCGGCCACCTCCTCGGCAGCGTGGATGATCTCGTCGGGTGTATCGAACAGCGCAGTAATCGAATAGAGAGTTCGTTCGTTCATAGTCATTCAGACAACATCGAAATCAGTGATGCGTCGGTTGTCCCCCTTCCATGACTGCTTTCGTTTCGGCGATCGAAATGACCGGCAGTACGCGGACGAAGATGAGGATCAGCGTAAAAAAGAGACCGAAGCTTCCTGCAAGTATCCCGATATCGTACACGGTGGGTATGTACATCCCCCAGCTGGAGGGAAGAAAATCACGGTGGAGAGATGTCACGATGATCACAAATCGCTCGAACCACATGCCGACATTGACAAGCACACCGATGGCAAACATGAGCGGGATGGACCGGCGGATCTTCTTGATCCAAAACAACTGCGGGAACAAGACGTTGCAGCTGACCATCGTCCAGTATGCCCACGCATACGGTCCGAGCGCACGGTTGAGAAACACAAATCGTTCAAACTGATTGCCGCTGTACCATGCGATGAAGAACTCCATCAGGTACGAGTACCCCACCATGGATCCGGTGACGATCATGATGATGTTCATTTTCTCGAGATGGTTGAGCGTGATGATATGTTTGAGGTTGAACGACTTCCTCACAAAGATCAGCGCATTTTGAACCATCGCGAAACCCGAAAACACGGCTCCGGCGACAAAGTATGGCGGAAAGATTGTGGAATGCCAGCCGGGAAGAACCGAGACGGCAAAATCGAAGCTGACAATGGTGTGGACTGAAAGGACGAGAGGGGTCGCGAATCCCGCGAGGATCAGGTATGCTCGCTCATAGTGCTGCCAATGACGATTGGAGTGACGCCAGCCAAGGCTGAAGATTGAATAGATCAGTTTCTTCACCTTGCTCGTCGTCCGGTCACGAAGCGTCGCGAGATCCGGCACAAGTCCGACATACCAAAACACGAGGGAGATCGTGAAGTATGTAGAAACCGCGAAAACGTCCCAGACCAGCGGAGACATGAAATTCACCCAGAGACCATGCTGATTCGGATACGGCATAAGATAGAGCGGGAGCCAGGGCCGGCCCAGGTGCAGGATTGGAAACAGTCCGGCGCACATGACAGCAAAGATCGTCATTGCCTCGGCAAACCTGGCGATGCCGGTTCTCCACTGCTGGCGAAGAAGGAACAGGATGGCTGAAATCAAGGTGCCCGCATGACCGATGCCGATCCAGAAGACAAAATTCGTGATATCGAATCCCCACGCCACCGGCATATTGATACCCCACAACCCAAGACCCTGCCAGACAGTCTGGAAGGCGCAATAGGCGCCGAACGCGAGTAATGTCAGCGTCACACCGAATGCGATCCACCACGCCCGTTTCGGAAATTCATCCAGCGGAGCGGCGATCGTTGCATCGAGATCGGACGCTGTTGGCTTTCCCTCGATGAGCGGAACTTCTTGCGTATAGTCTACTGCCGCAGTACTCACGTGTGCTTCTCCGATTGGACGTTTCGCAATTTGGCGATATAGGTCACGTTGGGCCGAGCATTTGTCTCTTCAAGAATATGGTAGCCGAGATCGTGCTCGCGATAGTGGGTGACTTCAGAATCAGGATTGTTCATGTCGCCGAACACAATCGCCGTGGCCGGGCACGCGTCCTGACATGCGGTCCTTACATCGCTTCCTTTGAGCTGCCGCCCCTGCTCTGCTGCATGCTGACGGGCTTCCATGATGCGCTGGACACAAAATGTGCACTTCTCCATGACGCCCCGGGACCGCACCGTGACCTCCGGGTTCTGCATCAGGTTGATGGGCTCCTGTTCGTAATACCCGTCTGCAACATAGTCCCTCCAGTTGAAGAAATTGAACCGTCGAACCTTGTAGGGACAATTGTTGGAGCAATACTTCGTTCCGACACAACGATTGTACACCATCTGATTCAGCCCATCGGGGCTATGATTTGTCGCTGAAACAGGGCATACGTTTTCGCAGGGGGCATTGTCGCAATGCTGGCAAAGCATCGGTTGATGACTGACATTCGGAGAATCGACCGTGCCGGAATAGTACCGATCGATTCGGATCCACTGCATCTCCCTTCCCTTCGCGACCTGCTCCTTACCGACTGTCGGGACGTTGTTCTCAACGTTACAGCCTGCGACGCAGGCATTGCAGCCGATGCACTTGTTCAGGTCGATCGACATCGCCCACTTCACGCCGTTGTAGACCATGCCTTTTGTGATGCTAGGCAACGGCTTGTGTTCGCTGTGCAGGAATTTCGGATCTTGTTCGTACTCCCGCAGCGTACCCTCCCGTATGATGCCTCGCTTCTCCTGGATATCCTTCGCCAACGAATCATCAAAGGAGTGATGTTCCTGGGTCGTGACAAGCTGATAGCTGCCGGAAGACTTCGTCACCTGCGCTGCTGTGAAGATCCTCGAACCGGCAACAGAAGCTTTCGACAGCAGCATCGACACATCTGTGCCTGCATCGGATCCAATCGGTCCGGCAATCGCCCGGCCATACCCGAGCTGAATAGAAATGTATCCGTCCGCCTGGCCTGGTTGCACCAAAACCGGTACGACCTGTTTACCATGACTCAGTGAGACTTCAATCTTACTGTTGTTCTCAACTCCGAGGTCCTTCGCAGTCTTTGCCGAAAGCGCGGCATAGTTGTCCCAGACCACTTTCGAGACCGGATGCGGGAGCTCCTGGAGCCACCCGTTGTTGGAATACGCTCCGTCCCCGATGTAGTAGTTGGGGGTCAGGCCAACTGCAAAACCGGTTGTTGACGCCGGGACAAGAGTCTGGAGCGCTTCGGTCCTGAACCGTCGTTCCTGTTTCCCAGCTTCATCGACAGAAATGACGCCGTCGTGAAGCGATGAGTACCAGAATGACGAGAAGTCGACTTTCAGCTTCAGCGTCGGAAAGACTGATTTCTCCCACCGTGACTTCAGGTACTCGTGGTAGATCGTGACTTTGTAGGAATCCTTCCCCTGGATCCAGGAAAGGAGCACCGCCTCCTTTTGACGGGAATCGTAAATCGGGGCAATCACAGGCTGCTGAAACGAATAGGTGCCCGTACGCACTCTGTAATCTCCCCAGGACTCGAGAGCGTGGTTTGCCGGGAGCACGTAAATGCAATACCGCGACGTTTCGTCTCCTGCCTCCACGAGGCTCACAGAAACAGGGACATGCCTGAGGGCGTCTTCGTATCCCAACTCTCGCGGCAGTTGGAACACCGGGTTCGTTCCAATGTGAACGACCATGCCCACGCGACCCGATTTCATGCCGTCGACAAGCGATTCCAAATCTGCCTGTGACGAGCGCGGCGTATAGGTGACCGATTGGGTCGATTCATAGAGCGATGCATTGCCAAGAATCTCGTTCAGACAGTTCACTGCTAAGTGGACATCG
>DATJQB010000066.1:0-2237 GCA_035506075.1 Bacteroidota bacterium
CCCGCGTGGGTTCTGAACAAGTTTAACCTCGTGGATGGTTCGGTTGTCTCATCCCCGACGCATGACACCACCGCAACGACGGGTCTGAACGCGCGCGACACCTTACTCGCGTCTGAAGTCGCACAGCCGAAACCGTATCGGAATACGTTCACGAGTCTTTCCATCATCCCGGTTCTTCGCGTGGACAATTACAACCCGCGCAACAAGGGGATCGATGTCGTACGGCCCGGCTTCTATTTTACGTCCAGTGATGTGCTCGACAGAATGTCGCTGTTCGGGGCAGCAGTCATCAACAGGCGATGGGAGCGCGACATCTTCGGATCCCTCGAATACCGCGGCCCGGTTCCCCTGCTGTACAATCTTGGCCTTTCACCCACCGCCGCGCTGGAGGTCTACAATATCTCGCGCAAGACTGACGTTTCCTTTTCCATCTTCACCGACCGTGAACATACGATCTCGACAAACGTAACCTACAATCTGTTCGAGGTTGATCTCAGTCTCCGGCACAAAATATTCGACGAGTATACGCAGATCAAAGCCGGGTACTCGCTCAGCAGGTACAACGCGGACATTGCTTCGTTTGTGATCCCGGGGTCGGGTCTCTCGCAGGCATTTCTCAATCAATACCTGATAGGGAACGCTCTTTCCGCAGAACTGACGCACAACGGTATCATCCCGTCGCTTGACAGGGACATCAACCCCGTCGGAAGAACGATGACGTTTCGCTATGCGTACGAGTTCGACAAGTTCAATCCCGAAGGGATTTTCAACGTCGAGAACGGTGTGCTTGTGCCGCAATACACGAAGCCGAGTTTCCATCGCCTGGAGATGCTGTGGAATGAGCATCTGGGACTTCCATTAGCAAAGAACACACTCACGTTGAGTGTGCGCGGGGCGACCACGCTTGGGAAACAGGTGGATGAATTTTTCGATTCATATGCCGGAGGATTTGTCGGCATGCGGGGCTATCCGTTCTATGGCCTTGGCGGGAACAATATCGCCGTTCTCGGCGTCACATACAGGTTCCCGGTCTGGACGACGATCAACACGCGTTTCCTGGAGTTCACCTTCACGAAACTCTACGGCTCCGTCTTCACTGATGTCGGCGATGCGTGGACCGGCACGGCGACTCCCTTCAGCGACTGGAAGCATGACGCGGGATTTGAACTCCGCCTGGAAGCATTTTCATTCTATCAATATCCCACACGAGTGTTCTTCTCCGGTGCGTACGGTTTGGACAAGTTCAGCAAGACGTTCAACGATCAGCTCGTGACGTACGGGAAGGAATGGAGGTTCTATCTCGGCATCCTGTTTGATTTTGAGATGAACCCGATCAGTCAGCCGCTTGAGACACTTTCAACGAGAGCGAGATAGCGATATGAGAAGCCGAATTGCGATGGCGGCGATGGCCTTCGTGGTGTGTTCATCCGCAGGCCTCGGTCAGTTCCGGTTGCCAGAGCAACCGTACGGACGAGGTGCAATGACGCTCTCCGGCAATGTGCATATGGACCTGATCTCGGGCCTTCAGACAATGGCGGTGTCTGACTCAGCGCTTCATCGTCAGACGGTGCATCCGGAAGGGTGGAAGTCTCCTCTTCTTGCGGGAGCGATGTCGATTGTGGTGCCGGGCTCTGGTGAGGTCTATACGTCGAGCTACTGGAGGGCGGGGGGATTCCTGGTCGCTGAGGCCGGCTTGTGGGTCTTCTACGTTTCGTACTACACCAAGGGGAACAATCAGACAACGTTGTTCCAGGATTTTGCGGATCAGCACTGGTCCGTCGTGCGCTATGCGCAGTGGATTCAAAATAACCTGGCAGCGCTGAATCCGGACGTCTCCTCCTTCACAGGGTACATGATTGCGGGAACTGACAACCAGGCTCCCTGGCTGCAAGTGGATTGGTCAAAACTCAATGCGGTGGAAAATGCAATTGCACAGAGATCCGGCAACGGGTTCACGCACCAGCTGCCGCACCGGCCCGAGCAGCAGTACTACGAGCTCATCGGGAAGTATCCGCAGTTCGCGGCTGGCTGGGATGATGCAGGAGTCATGACCCCTGATCGGATTGTCAATAGCGACGTGTCGGCGAAATTTCTCGAGTACTCGAAGATGCGGGGAAAGGCGAACGATTTCTACAACATTGCAACGACGGGATCGATCCTTCTCGTTGTCAATCACCTCCTGTCAGCAATCGACGCGGCATGGAGCGCAGCACAGCACAATACCCATCTCACGATGG
>DATJQB010000067.1:0-2627 GCA_035506075.1 Bacteroidota bacterium
CAGCAACGTTGCACGGGTGAAATCGATCCTCAGCAAGCTCGGACCGGAGTTCGAAGATGTTCCGCTCGACGTCTTCCTCACACTCGCCGGAAAAGCGCCCACTTACCAGGAAAAATTTCTCGAAAAGCAGGCGAAGTAGTCGCCCGGAAATCTTTTGAAGGGAGGGAAGATCGAAGAAACGGTCTTCCTTCCCTTTTTCATTTTTCAAGCCTTGTGTGCTGCATCAAGATTCAACAGTGCCACGAACGGATCAGCATCCGTCGTGAATCAAGACTGCTCTGTTTCGTTTTGCCCGAGTTTTCTCTACATTCTTTCCAGCCCTTAACCTCCACACACATAACTTTTCCGTATGACCGGACGACCATATATTCTCGCTGAAACTCCCTGGAAGACAGTCAAGAGCACAGCATATTCAGTTGCCGTGCTTCCATGGGGTGCGACCGAAGCGCACAATCTCCATCTCCCACACGGAACCGACATCATGGAGTCCGACTACATCGCATCGGAGTCCGCCCGCATCGCGTGGGATGCCGGCGCAAAGGTCATCGTCCTCCCGACGATTCCGTACGGAGTCAACACCGGCCAGATGGACATCAAACTGACTGTCAACATGAACCCGACAACCCAGGCCGCAATTCTCCGGGACATCGTCGACTCGCTGTCGGGACAGGGAATCCGGAAGCTGGTGATCCTCAACAGTCACGGCGGAAACGACTTCCGTCAGATGGTGCGTGAGCTTCAGCTCCGCAACCCGGAGATGTTCATCTGCTCGATCAACTGGTGGCAGATTGTTGATCAGCGAAAGTACTTCGACGAGGCGGACGACCATGCCGGCGAGATGGAGACAAGCGTTATGCTCAACATCGCGCCGCACCTGGTGCTCCCGCTCGAAGAGGCCGGAGAAGGCAAATCGAGAAAGTTCAAGCTCGCCGGACTACGGGAACGATGGGTCTGGACTCCCCGGCAATGGACCAAGGTGACCGACGACACCGGCGTAGGAAATCCAAAACGTGCAACGGCGGAAAAAGGAGCCGGGTACCTCAAAGCTGCGACAGAGAAAATCGGGGATTTCTTCAAAGAGCTTGCCGCAGCAGATATCGACGATCTGTACGAAAAGTGATCCGCCTCTCATCGCACTCTGCAACCGGGCGGGCCCCAACGCGCATGCAGGCGGAGAGTTGCGATGTGGCGTCTTCACCTCGATTGGATGAACTGGCTTCGAAGCCAGTTTCTCTCAATTCACGACAATTGGAGCGGTTATGGCACCTCTGAACTCCAGCCAGGCCTGGAAAGCACTTGAAGCGCACCAAAAAGAAATCGCTCCAATGCATATGCGGGAGCTCTTTGCGGCGGACCCGCACCGGTTTGAGAAATTCTCGATCCGCTGGAATGATTTCCTTGTCGACTATTCCAAAAACAGGATCACCGACAGGACGATGAGCCTCCTGTTTGCTCTCGCGCGCGAAGCAAAGTTGAACGAGTGGATCGAGCGGATGTTCTCAGGCGAGAAGATCAATGTGACCGAGCATCGGGCCGTTCTTCATGTCGCCCTCCGGAACCGCTCCAACTCTCCCGTCATTGTCGATGGAACCGACGTGATGCCTGAAGTTAACAAGGTCTTGCAACATATGCGGGACTTTACGGATTCCGTCAGGAGCGGAGCGTGGAAAGGCTTCACAGGATTGCCGATCACGGACGTTGTCAACATCGGGATCGGTGGTTCCGATCTCGGGCCGGTCATGGTCACCGAAGCGCTGGAACACTACGGCCACGAGAAGATTTCTGTTCACTTCGTTTCGAACGTCGACGGCACACACATCGTCGAAACCCTGGACGATCTCGAACCCGAAACCACGCTCTTCATCATCGCGTCAAAGACATTCACGACGCAGGAAACGATGCTCAATGCCCAGTCAGCAAAGAAGTGGTTCATGGAGCGGGCAAACGATCCTTCGGCGATTGCGAAGCACTTCGTCGCAGTTTCGACGAACGCGAACGAGGTGTCAGCGTTCGGCATCGACACGAAGAACATGTTCGAATTCTGGGATTGGGTTGGAGGTCGGTACTCGCTCTGGTCTGCGATCGGACTCTCCATCGCTTTATACATCGGCATGGATCGGTTCGAGGAACTGCTCGGCGGCGCGCACGACATGGATCTTCATTTCCGGACGGCGCCGGCCGAACAGAACATTCCAACGATCCTTGGTTTGCTCGGCGTGTGGTACAATAACTTCTTCGGCGCTGAATCGCACGCCATCATTCCTTACGATCAGTATCTTCACCGGTTCGCCGCGTACCTGCAGCAGGGAGACATGGAGAGCAACGGCAAGGGGGTCACGCGCGAAGGATCGCCGGTCCGCTATTCGACCGGGCCCGTGATCTGGGGAGAGCCGGGGACGAACGGACAGCATGCATTCTTCCAGCTGATTCATCAGGGAACCAAGCTCATCCCCGTTGACTTCATCGCTCCGCTTCAGTCGCAGAACCCGATTGGCGAGCATCATCCGGTTCTCCTCTCCAACTTTTTCGCCCAGACGGAAGCGCTGATGCGTGGAAAAACCGAAGAAGAAGCGCGCCGCGAACTCGCGGCCTCAGGCATGCAGGGGGAAACGCTCGCGCAGCTGCTG
>DATJQB010000068.1:0-29802 GCA_035506075.1 Bacteroidota bacterium
GCCGCAAATCCACGCAGCGTCAGAAATCTGGCGCATCATGTCACGGGCCCTGTATTTTTCCACAGGGTTGCCATTGGTGACTGCCTTCGTGACCCATTCCTTGTCTTCCAGGAATGCTTTCATGAACTCGTCGGTCACGCGGATCGAGTGATTCGCGTTCTGGTAGAACACGGAATCGTAGGCGCCGCCCGGCACGTTGAATCCGCCATCGTAACCGGCTTCGATGAGAGCCCATGCCTTCTTTTCTTCATCAGCCTTGCAGTTGATGAACTCAACGATGTCCGGGTGTTCGACGTTCAGGATGACCATCTTGGCAGCGCGGCGTGTCTTGCCGCCTGACTTGATGACTCCGGCGAAAGCGTCGTATCCTTTCATGAACGAAACGGGTCCCGATGCGGTACCGCCGCCACCGAGCGACTCTTTAGAAGAGCGGAGCGTTGAGAGGTTCGAGCCTGTGCCCGATCCCCACTTGAAGAGCATGCCTTCCGTCTTCGCCAGCGTGAGGATGGAGTCCATCGAATCCTGGACCGAATTGATGAAGCACGCGCTGCATTGCGGATGCTCCTCGTTCCCCACGTTGAACCAGACCGGACTGTTAAAGGACATGTATTGATTGACGAGGAGGAATGCGAGTTCATCGTAGAACGCCTCGGCATCTTCCTGGCTTGCGAAATAACCGTTTTTCAGTCCCCAACTGTAGATCGTTCGTGCGACACGCTCGATGAGCTGCTTCACGCTTCGTTCACGTGCAGGGGAGCCAAGCTTGCCATGGAAGTACTTCGAGACAACGACGTTGGTCGCTGTCATCGACCACGACTTCGGTATCTCGACGTCCTTCTGTTCAAAAATCTTCTCTCCCTTTTCGTTGGATATTACAGCGGTGCGCAGCTCCCATTCGATCTGATCGAATGGGTGTACTCCTTGTTTGGAAAAATAGCGCTGAAATCGCAATCCACGAGATTCGGTGGATTGGTCAGCGCGCTCAGCTTCCACGGGCGTCGTCGTCATCGTCGCCTTCTCAAGCATAGCGCTCTCCTCCTGCGTGAAACGGTTATTGTAATGGGTTTCTGAACTCTAGAGAAAAAAGCTACCCTTGGACACGGCGGGAGCCTGTCCCGGGATAGGTTATGGTCTGTGTTTAGGTAGACGCCTCGAGTTGGCGTGTGGCGTACTCATCCACTATGACTGCCCCTGGTGAATGAGGCACGCCTCGGGGGTAAAGAACAGGAAATCGGGTTTTCAACTGACGCAACTGAGTGTGAATATAAGCGGTTGCGGTACGTTTGTCAAGTTAAAATTTAGACAGCCTCTGCATCGGTTATAATTTAACTTGACATAACCGGGGTTCGGGGTCCGAATTCGGTCGCGGTTGTCTGGAATTCGTCACATGACTTTTTTGTCGCGCGCAGCTCGCATTACGCACGTAACAATTTCTTAACACATCTTTTCTCGGCGAGTGCGCGCGACCAATCGCGCGAAAAGTTCACCTTCGCTGTGACACGAGCTACGCGCAAGAAAGAACGACAGACAACGCGACCTGACCGCGGCTTGCATATCGTTCAATCGTTCGTTTTATTTGTCCAGTTTCTTTGAGATGCTTCACCACCAGGGAAGGGAATCATGCATGTCTGTTGCTGTTGACTTTTCTACCATACCAGAAATGTTCGACAGGATCACGACGAGGTATGCAGCGGTTGATCGACCGATGTTGATGCACAAGGTCGAGAAGCAGTACAGGGGAATCTCGTTTACACAATGCCGCCGAAGAGTAGAGCTGTTCGCTCTCGGACTCGCATCTCTCGGTGTGAAAAAAAATGACACTGTTGCCATCATCTCGGAAAACCGTCCCGAGTGGGTGGTCGCCGACATGGGAATCGTCGCACTCGGTGCGGTTGACGTCCCCATTTATCCAACGCTCACTCCTCCTCAAATCGCATACATCCTGAATGACGCAGGTGTCAGTATCGTCATTGTATCGAACGCCCTCCAGCTCGGCAAGATCCTCAAGATAGAATCAGAAGTGGGAACGCTCCGGCGAATCATTGTCATGAATGAGAAACTCGATCAGCGCAATGACCGGACGATCACGTTTTCAGAAGTCCTGTCCATCGGAGAAGAATTTGAAAAGCTGAACAGATCGTTCTATCGCGAAACAGCCGCACGCGTCACGCCCGAAGACTTGCTGACCATCATCTATACATCCGGGACGACCGGGAATCCGAAAGGCGTGATGCTCACGCATCATAACCTTTGCTCCAACATGAAGGCGGCGGCCGACACGATTCCATTGAACGATGCCGACACATTACTCTCGTTCCTACCCTTGTGTCACTCCTTTGAGCGGATGGCCGGCTACTATACCGCCATGGCGTGCGGAGCGACGGTGGCCTATGCGGAGAGCACGGAGACCGTGAGCGACAACCTTCTCGAAATTCAACCCACGGTCGTTACCACGGTGCCGCGATTGTTCGAACGGATCTACACGCGCATCACCAAGCAGATCGACAACAGTCCACCCGCCCGGCAGAAGATCTTCCGCTGGGCCGTCAGCGTTGGGAAAGAATTCAGTGAAGAAAAACAAAAGGGAACGGTTTCCCCGGTGCTGAGGCTTCAGCAGGCGCTCGCGGACCGGCTGGTTTTTTCAAAACTTAAGCAAAGAACCGGCGGCCGGATTCGTTTCTTCGTCTCAGGAGGTGCGGCCTTATCGCGCGAGCTGGGGGAATTCTTCGAAGCGGTCGGGATTTCAATTATCGAAGGATATGGTTTGACGGAAACATCTCCGGTTCTTGCAGTCAACCGCGTCGACGACTACAAGTTCGGGACCGTCGGGAAATCCATGCCCGGCGTTGAACTGAAGATTGCCGACGATGGCGAGATTCTTGCGAAGGGCCCGAACGTGATGAGGGGGTATTTCAACAACCCTGAGGCGACCGCGGAGGTGATCGACAAAGAGGGATGGTTCCACACGGGGGATGTTGGAATGTTCGATCCCCAGGGACATTTGATGATCACAGACCGCAAGAAGCATCTCTTCGTCAGCTCCGGGGGGAAAAATATAGCCCCGCAGCCGATTGAAAGTCTCTTTCTCCAGAGCAAATATATCGATCAGTTTGTGCTTATTGGCGACGGACGGAAATTCCTCACGGCGCTCATTGTCCCTGAGTTCGATATCTTGAAGTCGCACGCACGAAGTGAAGGCATTCCCTTCTCACGGGATGGTGAGTTGACGCAGCAGGAAGAAATCAAGAAATTGTTCGAGAAAGAGATCCAGAGGATTCAGAAGGACCTCCCGACGTATGAACGCGTGAGACGGTTTGAGCTGCTGCCTGAACAGCTGACCGTCGAGAACGGCGAGATCACGCCAACGCTGAAAGTACGGCGCAAGGTCGTCGAAAAGAAATTTTCCGATCTGATCGAACGAATGTACCAGAACGTCGCCTAGGCGGCGGAAAGATTGGTAAAAAGGGAAGTCCCACGAGGGCAGCGAGAGTCTGCCCTTTCTTTTTGTACGGTGCGGAAAAGGACGAGGTGAGAGAGTTTACTCTTTGCCGGGCGAAGGATGAATCGGTACCCTGATAAGCTTTCGCTGGACGATCCGATCGCCGACAACCCATGCGTCTGCAAAACCCTGGGCGATGACAGTCGCCAGTCTCTGGTTCGCGTCAGCGCGGGTCACAAAATCGCCGATCCGGATCTTGTAGTTGGGAGGATCGTACACGACATAGAGAGAATCCTCGGTCAGGCGCTGCAACGCCGTCATGCGCATGGCGTTCGCCTCGTCGATGTTGCCCGTCGCAAAGATCTGTATGCGGTACCCCTGTGTGAAGGACGACTCGACGACAATGCTGTCACGCTGGCGTTCGGCCGCTGCCCGATCTTCCTCAATCTTATGCTGCCGCTGTACCTCGGTGATTTCGACGTCGTAATCGGAAGGGTTGAATGTTTTTTCGTAGAGTGAGAGGGGGACGCGGTGTTCCTGCTGGTCGGACGAGGCCGCTGCGTTTCGTGAGGTCTCACCGGAGGAACCGCAGCCGGAGAGCATGAACAGTGCTGCGAAACCCGCCATCGTCAGAGCAAGATACTTCATTTGGAAATGTAATTGATCCAGGAGTCTGAATAGTCGTTCGGGAACTGCTTCGCCATCGCCTTGCGCAGCGAGTCCGCCTGCTGACGTGTGTCGAACTTACCTATGCGCACACGGTAAAGCTTGTCGTAGGATTCGAAGTTGTTGAAGATCGGCAGATCGGCAAATCGCTCGCGGGCGAGTTTCTGCGCCCGAAGGGCGTGATCTGTCCTGGAGAATGCACCGACCTGCACCGTGTAGGCGGAGTTCTCCGGTCTTTCGATCGGTTTGCCCCCCCGGTTTGCAGGCTTCGAAGTCTTGATGACGGACGCCATCAGGGTGTCGTGTTCCGAAGTAAATCCTGCTTTCCTCGCCCGAACGGAATCCGACCGCATCATGGAGTCTACCTTGGCGCGGATAGAATCCGAGACGTTCTGGCTCGCCACAGGCGCGCCGATCTTTTTTCCCGTTCCGGTCCCTTCTGAAGAAATGCACGCCGCGAGCAGCAGCGGCAGGAAAACAACGGCGGCTGCTACAAGCCATCGGACTGTGCCTGGAAGATCAATGTGGGTCATAGGGTCCCCGCTGGAAGTGGGCGGCCGATCTTTCAATCCTGTGTCAACGCGCCGGGCAAAATGCCCGGCCGGCGAATGCTCATCCCTCTGCGCCCGGGAATGCACATCAATATATCAGAAATCGGTCGAGTTACAAGTGCGATGGATCACGGTGCCGGCAAAAACTGGTGAACAATCCCCGACCAGATCAGAGTCCATACAGGGGGCCGTATGCCGCACATGCCCGGTAGTCGGCTCCTTCGGGATCGTTCGTCCCAAACGCATTCCACGCGCTTGGACGGAACAAGGCGTCGGCCCCGACGTTGTGCATGGAAACCGGAATCCTGAGAATCGATGCGAGTGTGATGAGTTGGCTGCCAATGTGACCATAGCTGAGGACACAGTGGTTCGCACCCCAGGTGTTCATCACGCTGTACGCGTCGCTGAACGGACCTTCGCCGTTCGTACGCGGGGCAAACCACGTCGTTGGCCATGCCTTGTCCGTGCGATCCTCGAGAATCCTGTCTACTTTCTCCGGCAGCTCGACGGTGAATCCTTCGGCGATCTGCAGTGACGGTCCGAGTCCCTTGATGATGTTCAGCCGGAACATGGTCACCGGCATGCCACCGCGTGTGAGGAAGCCGGAAGAATATCCACCCCCGCGGAAATACTCACGGTTTGCCGGATACCAGGTTGTCGCACGAAGGCACTTCTCGGCTTCCTGTTTCGTGATGTTCCAGAACTCCTTCATCGTCGGCTTGCCGCCCGATTGCTGCTGACCCGAACCGTCCAGCGCTGCTGCTCCCGAGTTGATGAGATGCAGGATGCCTCCTGAAGCCGGGCCAGAGAGTTTGTGTCCTGTCACGCGCTTGACGGCGGCAGGGCTCCAGTAGGTCCGCACGTCGGCGAAGATCTGTGCCTTGTTCGTCAGCAGATGGCCAAACAACATTCCCGCGCCGTTCAGCGAATCGTTTTCCGTTGCAACGACGATCGGTTCGCGGATACCATTCCAGTCAAACGATGAGTTCAGCATCGCCTCAAGGAAGTCGCCATTCGGACTGTGATCGGTCCACTGCCGTTGTCCCTGGAATCCTCCTGCGATGGCGTTGTGTCCGAGCGCTTCTTCACCGAATCCCAGGTCGGCAAGTCGCGGGTTGCCGATCATGAGGTCCCGCGCAATCATCGTCATCTTTACCACGGTCTCCCAGTCGGCGTCCTTCTCCGAGCGACTTTTCTGAAGATGGGTCGGATTGAAATCCTTTCCTTCTTTGCAGTGTTCGCGGACCCACTTCGAAGCGGCAGAGAACTCGGCAGGGTCGAAGATTTTTTCGTCCAGCCGCCGCGTGAATTCGCTCATGTCGACCGTTTCAACGCGCATGCCGAGGTATGATTCGAAGAAGCTGTGGTCTACGATGGACCCCGCTATTCCCATGGAGACACTTCCCATCGCGAGATACGATTTGCCGCGCATCGTGGCTGAGGCGAGACCTGCCTGAACGAACTGAAGAATCTTGGCGCGCACGTCATCGGGGATGGACGCGTCTCCCGCGTCCTGAACGTCCTTTCCATAGATGCCGAACGCAGGGAGCCCTTTCTGATTGTGTGCCGCCAGCGTCGCTGCCAGGTACACTGCCCCGGGTCGTTCTGTTCCATTGAATCCCCAGATAGCCTTGGGGAGCAACGGATCCATGTCCATCGTTTCCGCTCCGTAGCACCAACTGGGAGTCACTGTAAGAGATACGCCCACATTTTCCCGTGAAAACTTGTCGGCTGTCTGCGCCGCCTCGGCAACCCCGCCGATACAAGTATCGGCGATAACGCATTCGACGGGTGCACCGTTGGAATGACGAACCGATCGCGAGATGAGATCCGCGACAGCGTTGGCCATCGCCATCGTAGCTCCCTCGAGAGCTTCGCGCACGCCTCGCTGCCTTCCATCAATCGCGGGGCGGATGCCGATTTTCGGAAGCGCGCCGATCAACCGGATTGCGTGGGAATCACGATTTCTTTCAGTCATTGAATCATCTCCGGGATGAAGAGTCTTGTCCAGATTCATTTAACCAGCTTTGAGTTCCATTAATCTTGTGTATCCGGCTTTCCTTCGCTGCCGTCGTGATGACCTTCGAGGTCGTCCTTCGGCGGCTCGATCGCGAGGTGGCGCAAGTCCGAAGGGAGTGCATCAGACGCATCCTGCATTTCCGCGGACTTCTCGGGTCTCCACGATGCGATCGCTCTGACTTTGAGGAACAGTCGGACGCCCAGAAAAAGGAATCCGAAAATGATCACCGCGTATGCGAACTCAACCATTCGTGTATCCGGATCGTGAATTGTCTTCGGGTCAGGAATTCACCGATTGCGACCGATCTGCGAGCGGGATCATCGATGGCGGGTGCAACGGTCCGGGATGTGTAGCTATGCTCATGGACGGTCCGGGAAGAAATCGAACGAAACTATCAAAAATCCCCCCAAGTTTCAACCTTCGGCGTCTTTCAGCGTTGGCGATTGCCGCCATCGGACCTGCGAAATCATGAGGAGCCCGAGACCGAGCAGAATCGACAGATCGGCGAGATTGAAGATCGCCGTTCGAAAGGGCCCGAGCGTCAGGATCATGAAGTCGACCACATTGCCCCCTTTGAACAGCCGGTCGACGAGATTGCTGAGTCCGCCTCCGAGAATAAGTGAGAGAGAAATGGTGGCGAATATGGTCAGGTGCCTGTCAAGCAGAGTAAAGAGGAAGATTGCGCAAAGCGCACATCCGGCGAAGACAATGAAGAGCCAGAACCGTGTGTTTTCAGAAAGGTCCGCTCCAACGCCCATCATGGCGCCGCCATTCTCAGTATACTCCAGATGAAAGACATGATCGATGAGTGTCACGGGGGAATTCGGAGCAAGGTTGCGGCCTGCAATCGTCTTGGTCGTCTGATCACATCCCATGGATGTCACAACGACGAGAAGAGTAATGATGAGGCGTCTTGTTCTGTTCACGATCCCGTCTCCCGGCTGATCGTCAAAACGGGACTCAGCGGGCCGGCTTTCTTGTCCCCCTTATAATAGATCCGCTCAAGAAAGAGCCCGGAGGGGGGAGCGGTGAGCTGCGCCGGCTGCTCCGATTTCTTTTCCATGAAGGCACCCGCCTGTTCGACTGTGAGAGTGCCCCTGCCTATTTCTGCGAGCACGCCGACGATTTGCCGAACCATTCTCCATAGAAAATGCGAGCCGACGATGCGCACAAGGATCAGATCACCGGACTCTCCGATTTCGATCTGTTCAATTTGAACCTTCGTCGATTTTTCTTCAGGGTCATCGGCCGTGAACGAGCGGAAGTCGCGGAGCCCTGTGAAGAGCTTTGTTGCCGACTTCATCTTGTGGATGTCGAGTTCGTCCTTGATCCACCATACGTACCGTTTGCCGAAGGCTGTCCGGCGTCGGCTGATCTGATACAGGTAGCTTCGCGAGACGGCATCGTGGCGAGCGTGAAACTGTGGAGACGCTTTGCCGACGTCGAGCACGTTGATGTCGGCCGGAAGCTCGTCATTAATTTTGCGGCGCAGAATTTCCGGGGCGAGCATCGTTTTCGCCTCGAGGTGCGCGACCTGGCGCAGGGCGTGGACCCCCGCGTCGGTTCTTCCCGCGCCGTAGAGCTCGAACTCGACGGAGCTGAGTACTGTGCGGCACGCCTCAGTCAGTTCTCCCTGGACGGTTCTTGCGTTCTTCTGGATTTGCCAGCCACTGTAGCGCGTGCCTTCGTACTCGATCGTAAGTATGAATCGTGCCATCGCAGATTCCATTCCGTTCAAAGAACAAGACCCGAAGGGAGACGAGGTGAGGAGATGAGTTGCGCGAACTCCTGCCACCGGCGTTCCGGCTGTGAGGCAACGCCGCCCCTTGCTTCAATGTACTTCCGCACAAGATCCTGTCCGAGATTATAGTTGATGACATAACTCCTGTACGCGTCGATAAACCGTAGACGCTGTTTTGAGCGCTCGGGGGACAGGAGGGCGTAGGTCACGAGCCATTCTTCCGCCTGCCGACGATCCATCCTGCCGTCGAGGTATGCGCGTGCCGCTTCGTTGTGCGCATAGTTGAGCACCCCGGTTAACTGATGGACACTGTAGTACTCCTGTGCCCTGGACTTGTCAAGTCCCGCTGCCGGGAAGAGAACTTCAGATTCGAAGTCGACGCGCTGCGAACCGGGGAATGCAACCTCGATGCCGAAGTTCGCAGTTCCTTCCGCGATGAGCGATTGCGGGCTGAACAAAGCGTAGACTGTGAACTCCTTCCAACCCCGTTCGCGCGCGAGGTGCGTTTCAAGCATGCTGTTGTAGACATGATGGCCGGGATAGCCTTCGTGTGCGGCGAGATCGATAGCCCGGTCGATGAAGATCGGGAGATCCGTGTTGATCTGAATGAGGCTGACGTTGCCTCCTTTGTACCAATTGTATCCGCTCCACGGTTTGTCACTGACGTATTCCAGTGTGAACTCCTCGTGTGACGGCAGCGGGATGTAGCGTCGTGTCCGTTCGCGGCATTCGCTGATCGCTGCTTGAAAGACGGCGTCGAGCTGTTCGCGATGGATGACGAATTCGTTCCTGTATTTCTCGAAGCGCTCAGCAAGATTCCCTTTTCCGGGGACAATTGCATCAAGCGACGCAAGAACCTTTTCGAAATATTCTGACGAATGATGAGGAGGATTGGCATCGTAGAGCGCTTGCGCTTCCTCGTCAAAACGAAATGTCCGGCCGCGAAGCATCTCGACTCTTGCAAGGAGGGATTGGAGCTGCCGCGTCAGGTATCGATGTCGCAGCCGGACGATGTCCTCCTCAGGCTCAGGTATCAGCCCAAGCGTTTCTTCGAGGGAAGCGGCAGTTGATTTGATTTCCTCGAGCGCGGGAGCCCGCTTGCGGACTTCTGCCCTCCATTCCGGAGGTCCAAAATACGCATCCACGTAGTCTGCGTCGTGCTCTCCGACGGCCAGCACCAGTCTGACGTATGTCTCGGAGGCCTCGTTCAGCAACTCAAGAGCCGATCGATCACTCATGAGGAATCCTTCTTCTTCTGCTTACGTTGCAGGAGCAAACAATGTTCTGAATTCTTCGGGCATTGCGGCGATTTTCCGCTTCTCATAATCGAAAAAGACGATTCCGGTTTTCGCCCGCACAGCTTCCTTGTCTCCATCCATCACGCGATAGGTAATGTCCGCACCATGCGCATGCAGGTCCGTCACGCCCACTTCGATGGTGAGGGTGGCGCCGTAAAACACTTCGGCTTTGTAGACGAGGACGGCGTCGGACATGATGATGGACCTGCCACCGATCGAGTGTTCGGTGAAGCCAAAATGAGCGAGAAATTGCACTCGCGCTTCGTGGAGAATCGACAACATGGCGTCGTTCCCGACATGCCCCCCGTAGTTGAGATCGGTGATGCGAACCTGTACGGTCGCCGAAAAGTAAGGGTTGTCTGGGAGTTCCAGCTTGACGCGTGCCATGGGGATTTCCCCGGTGTCGTGGTGGGAATGGTTGTCGCATCAAGGTAGGTAAAAAACCGTAGCCGGTCAACGAACGGAGAGAGCCCCGGATGAAACATGGTCGGCGCATTTCCGTAGAGTCAAGCAGGAGAGTGTTATGACAAAATTTCTTCTTTGGTTGATCCTGCTTGTGCTCTGCTGGCCAATTGCCCTGGCTGCCCTCGTGCTGTATCCGATCGTATGGCTGATCCTTCTGCCGTTCCGTGTAACAGGTGTTGCCGTTAAGGGAGTGCTCGGACTCGTTGAAGCGATCATCATGCTGCCTGCCACGCTTCTGCGTCGGCTCTAATCGCCAGCCGGCTCCTGCGGGCACTTCGTGGGGGAGAGTGTGACGGCGGGACAAAAAACACCGCGGCAGAGAATGAACTCCGCCGCGGGCTCTGTTCAAAAGCTGTTGATTTACATCTTTCCCGGAGCAGTTTTCGCGCGGGCCTGCTCTTCAGCCGTCCACGGCGGCACGACTCCGTTTGTACGCGCGTAAGCAATCGATTGTCCGAGATGCTCATGGATGTGGCTGAGCAGCACGAACAACGTGTTACGGACCGTGGTCTTCTGACCGAACATCTGAACTTCCTTCTCGAGGTCTGCGTCGCTCATCTTTGAAATCGCGTCCTTCGTCCAGTCGAATGAAGCTTTCAGAGCGTCCGCGATCTTGGCCTTATCTGTGGTCCCCTTCTCGTCGATCTTCGCGCTTGCGGGGGGCTTCACGCCTGTGAAGCTCATCAGGAAGTAGTTCGAGCCAGCAATGTGAAGATACACTTCGCTGATCGATCGAACGCCTTCGCCCGGTCGCCATGAGAACTTGTCCTGCGGAACTGCATTCTCGAGCGACATGACTTCTCCTTTGACTCGTTCAATCTGACCGACGAGGTCCCGGATGAATCCGGACTTCGGGTTGTCACCGGCGCGGGCGACAGAGACGGCACATGAGATACAAAGCACGGCAGCTGCCAGCAGAGCGGCCGCGTTGCTACGTCGGAGCAAGTGTTGCACCATAGGAAACTCCTCAAATCGTGAGCATGGGACATCGGGGTGGATTAGTAATCCTTAGAACCGAAGGACGGCCTAAACCGTTCCCGCGCGGGAAGGAGGGTCAGTGTCCGCCCACGTGGATCACATCGTCGCCGAATTTCTTGCGGATTTTGTCGACGGCGCTGAGCATTTGAGTGCGGCGGGTATCTTCGGGGAAGAGTGAGAGCTCGGTCTGCGCCTCTTCGACGAGATGAGACGCCCGCACGCCGAGAAGCCGGATTGCCATCGGCCGCTCATACGACAGTGTGAACAGATCGCACATCGTCTTGTAGACGATCGTGTCGTCGTCCGTGGGCTCGATGGTGATGGCCCGCGTGATCGTATCGAAATCGGCATACCGGAGCTTCAGTGTGAACGTGCGCGCCTTGAGGTGGCGGAAACGCAGGGATGAGCAGACCTCCTCCGTCAGTGCGAAAATGATCTTCTTCAGCTCTTCAGGGCTCGAAATGTCATGCCCAAATGTTTCTTCGTTCCCGATGCTCTTCCGTTCGTGATCCGTCGAGAGCTCGTCTGTGCCGCATCCGCTGGCAACCTCGTAAATCCAAGCGCCGTGCTTCCCCAGGATCTTCTCGAGTTTGTCTTTTGACATTCGCTGGATGTCGGCAATTGTCGCGAAGCCTCTCCTGTTCAACACTTCGCCGGTTTTCTTGCCGACGCCTGGAATTGCATCGATCGGAAGCGGGGCAAGAAAATCTTTCTCGGTGCCGTGAGGGACGAAGATGACGCCGGCAGGCTTCACTGTCTGGGCCGCGATCTTTGCCACCACCTTGTTCGCAGCAAGAGCGATTGTGCAGGGGAGCTGAAATTCCTTCAAGACGATCTGCTGCAATCTTCGAATGAAGCCCGGCAGGTCGTTGTTGTAGAGCACTTCACAGCCGGTGAGATCGAAATACATTTCATCGATGGACGCCCGCTCGACGATTGGAGCGAACTCCATGACGCGTTCATAAAGCTGATTCGAGTAACGCGTATAGTCGCCGTAGTGACCGCGGACGAGCGTCAGCTGGGGACAGAGTCGAAGGGCTTTCGCAGCAGGCATCGCAGACCGTACCCCGAATGCCCGCGCTTCATACGAAGCAGATGCAACAACCCCGCGGCCGGTCGGCGATCCGCCGACGACAACGGGTTTGCCGTTGAGCGTTGGATCTTTAATGCGCTCAACCGAGACGAAGAAGCAATCGAGATCCAGATGGGCGATATAGCGTTTCTGAGGAGGCATCAGTTGCCGGGAGATTTCTACCGTTGCGGGGATGACTCGGATGCCAGCCGGTTCAACGAATCGCCGGTCATCCTGTAGACTGTCCAGGTGTCCATGGGTCGGGCTCCGAGCGATTTGTAAAACCCGATCGCAGGTTCATTCCAGTTCAAGACAGCCCATTCGAGCCGTCCGCATTTTCTCTCGAGTGCGAGCTGTGCAAGACACGCGAGCAGTGCCTTTCCAATCCCCTTGCCGCGGCAATGGGGTTTCACAAAAAGATCTTCAAGGTAGATCCCGGGTCTGCCGAGGAATGTTGAATACGAATGGAAGAAGAGCGCATAGCCGACAGGTTCGTTCTCATACCGTGCAATCAACACTTCAGCATAGGGATGCTCGCCGAACAATGTCTCCGCGAGGACTTCCTCAGTCGCCACCACTTCATGCGCCAATCGCTCGTACTCGGCGAGGTCTTTGATGAGTTGGAGGATGACAGGCAGATCGTTGTTCGTCGCCGGTAGGATGGAGAGTCGTTTGTCTACAGATGTCGGCATAGTGCTCCGCGGGGTCAAGAGAAGTGTTACTTTGCCTTTTTTGTCTTCGGGGGTGGATTGAGCCAGGCCGTCAGGTCATAACCTTTCTCAACCAGTTTGATCGTGTTCTTCTGCAGAAAGGTGAGAACGGTCTCCGTAGGAATTGCGACGGCGATTCCTTGTTGAATCTCTGCTTTGCGCTGGACAAACACTTCGCCATGATAAGGCTCAACGGGATCATAGTCGACATCGCCGGTTTTCTCCGGCGTCAGGACGTAGGATGTCTGAGCTGGAATCATCTTGATGATCCCGACAAGTTCGAAGTTGGGGACACCGTCGCGGATCGCGAGTGCGATGGAACCGCTCGAGCCGGGTGACATCACGGCGTCCACGACGAATGAGCCTCCTGGTTTTCCCGAGGGACTGACGATCCCCTTGGTCACCATCTTATATCCTGCCGGATAGCCAAACACATACACGAACGATCCCCACTCAAGCTCTTTTGCTCTCCCGAGTGGATACGCAAAAATGTGTAAAGGAGCAATCATCTGCCTGTCCTCGAGTTTTTGCCCGAGCAGCGCAAGATCGACACTCCGATCGAAGGCAAGAATGTCGAGCGAAACACCGCCGCCCACGTCCGGGAGAAAGACGAGCTCACTGATCTTGATCGAAACAGATTGAAGGAACGGAGAGACCTTGTGATCAGCACCCACATACCGTGCGATCACGGTGTCCGAGAAATCGACGATGTGCGCACACGTGAGCAATGCAATCCGGCCATTCTCAGCATAGACCATCGTGCTGGTCCCGGCGGTCGAATAATGTTGAAAGGAAGCATACGGCTCCTGGCGTGCAATGAAATCAGCGGTGAGATCGGAGAGTCTGACCGAGTCGCCCCTTCCGAACGAATACACCTTATAATGGGCCATGACGGTCACACGCTTTACTGTTCCCGCAATCTCCTCGAGTTGTTGAGAGCACCCGCGGTAGGGAAATTCGGAGTCGTACATTCCATCATTCAGCGTTGGATATGCTTCCTTGATGACGTACGACGAGCAGGACGTACACAGGAGCGTCAGAAGGGTTAACATCAGACGAGCAGCAGAGGATCTCATTGCAGACTCCTGATTAGACTACCGTGAAGGCTTCAAGTCTCCTCTTCGAAGATCTTGTCTCAGTCAGGATACGAGAAGGTCACATCGAGTGTTACGTCCGGGTGAAGGCTTTTGGCAACGGGGCAGGTACGAGCCGTCTGCTCGAGCTTCGGCCGGTACTCAGTCGCAATGCCCTTTGGGAAGTCGATCCTGACAACGATGCGAATGATGCGGCGGGGCTGGTCGGCGCTCATGTGCTTCTCAGCGTAGACCTTTGTTCCGTCCAGGCTGACGTTGTCGCGCCGAGCGACAATTCCCATGGTTGTCACCTTGCACGTTGCTAGTGCCGTGACAACGAGATCGGTGGGGGAAAAACTCTCGCCGCGACCCTGGTTGTCTGTTGGCGCGTCGGTGACAAGCTCGACGCCGCTGGGGCCGTGCACTGCCCGGCACCGCAGTTCACCGAGGTAACTGACTGTTTGGGAGACCATGCGTGAGCCTCTGAGAAAAGGCGGTATCCAGCCGGAGCCGCCCGGATTCAATTCTGTCAGGAGAGGTGCTCGACGTTCGCCTTCAGTTTCTCGATCGTTTGCCTGAACGAGGAGAGCTTCTCTCGTTCCTTCCCGACAACGTCTTTCGGTGCACGGTCGACAAAGGAGGAGTTGGCGAGTTTTCGTTCTGTGGATTCCACCGCCTGCTGCAGCCGCGCAATTTCCTTTTCAAGGCGGGCTCTTTCTGCTGCCACGTCGATCAATCCCTCGAGCGGGACAAAGATCTCCGATCCATCGACCACGGCGCTGGACGCGAGTTTCGGCTTCACACCTGCAGCAAGGATCTCGATACCGGAAACGCGTGCAAGTTTTTTCAGATACCTGTCGTAGGATTGGAAAATCTCTCCGCCCGTTCCGTCCGCGAGTCGCACCTGCAGCGGGATTTCCTTCGAAGGGGCAATATTATTCTCCCCGCGAATATTCCTCACTGCGTTGATGACATTTTGGACGAACGCCATCTCGTCCTCGGTCTTTTGATTGATCCACCGCTCGTCAGCCGCCGGGAACGGGGTTCGCATGAGCGATTGTCCGTTTCGATCGGTCAGATGCTGCCACAGTTCTTCCGTCACAAACGGCATGACAGGATGCAGCATGCGCAGTGCCTGGTCGAAGATCCAGAGCGCACGTGCGAGAACGGTTCTCTTCGTCTCCGCCGGCTCGTCGCCATAGAAGCGTGTCTTCACAAGCTCTACGTACCAATCGCAGAAGTCATGCCAGATGAAGTCGTAGAGGACCTTGCTTGATTCGTTCAGGTGGAACTCGGTCAGCGTCTCGTTGAAATGTCCGATGGCGTGATGCAGTCGCGACAGGATCCACTTATCTGCAAGATCGAGGTCTGATTCCGGCAGGGTAGAAAGATCAGCCTCTGTGGTCCCGAACAGCTCGGCCTTGTTCATGAGGAGGAAACGGCCGGCGTTCCATATCTTGTTCGCGAAGTTCCTGCCGATCTCACACTTCTCGTTCGAAAAGAGAACATCCTGTCCGAGCGGAGAAAGAAACGCGATCGTAAACCTCAGGGCATCGGCTCCGTACTGGTCGATCACGTCCAGCGGGTCGGGAGAGTTGCCGAGCGATTTGCTCATCTTCCGTCCCTCTGCATCGCGGATGATACTCGTGAAGTACACATCGCGGAAGGGGATGAGGTCGTCGTCGCTTGTGCGCGGCCTGCCGTCGGATCCCGGTTCGCCACGCAGGAATTCCATGTTGGCCATGATCATGCGTGCGACCCAAAAGAAGATGATGTCGGGCGCGGTCACGAGCGTGCTTGTCGGATTGAAATAGCGGAGATCCTCGTTCTTCTCCGGCCAGCCGAGAATCGAAAACGGCCAGAGCCATGACGAGAACCACGTGTCGAGCACGTCCTCGTCCTGACGAAGCTGGACGCTGCCGTCGACGCCGAGCTTTTTCCGAGCTTCCTCCTCGTTTCGCGCCGCAGTCATGGATCCATCGGGCGCGTAGTACACGGGGATCCGATGACCCCACCAGATCTGTCGGGAGATGCACCAGTCGCGGATGTTTGTCATCCAGTGGTCGTACACTTTTTCCCATCGCTGTGGATGGAAATGGATTTTTCCCTGCTGGACAACACGGAGGGCCGGCTCAGCGAGCGGCTTCATTTTCACAAACCACTGGTCGGACAGGTACGGTTCGATCACCGTATGGCACCGGTAGCATTTTCCCACGTTGTGCGTGTACGGTTCCACCTTCACAAGGAATCCCTGCTGTTCGAGGTCCTGGACGAGTTTCTTTCGGCCCTGGAATCGATCCATCCCGGCGTATTGAACGGGGACAGCCTCGTTGAGGAAGCCGCGCTCGTCGAGGATATTGATCTGTTCGAGATTGTGCCGCTGCCCGATCTGGAAATCGTTGGGATCATGAGCCGGGGTGACCTTGACCATGCCGGTTCCGAATGTCTCGTCTACGTATTCATCGGCGATAATTGGAATTCTTCTGCCGACGATGGGGAGGATGGCAAATTTCCCCACAACCGATTTGTAGCGGACGTCCCGGGGATTGACGGCAATGGCAGTGTCACCAAGCATCGTCTCGGGTCGGGTGGTGGCGACGATGGCGTACTCCTTTGAACCTTCGATCGCATAACGGATGTGCCACAGACTCCCCTGTGACTCGGAGTGATCGACTTCGTCATCCGAGAGGGCGGTTTGATGAAAGGTGCACCAGTTCACAATGTACTTCCCGCGGTAGATCAGCCCCTTGTCAAACATCCTCACAAAAACTTCCTTGACAGCATCCGAGAGTCCGTCGTCCATCGTAAACCGCTCTCGCTCCCAGTCGCATGACGTGCCGAGCTTCCGAAGCTGCTTGATGATCGTTCCGCCGTACTGCTTCTTCCACTCCCAAACCCGGTCCACGAATTTCTCCCGTCCGAGGTCGTGGCGTTTCAACCCCTCCTTGGCAAGAGCTTTCTCGACGGCGTTTTGTGTGGCAATACCGGCGTGATCGGTCCCCGGGATCCAGCACGCCTCATACCCCAGCATGCGTTTCCACCGGATAAGGATATCTTGGATTGTGTTGTTGAGGACATGCCCCATCGTGAGGATGCCGGTGATGTTGGGTGGCGGAATGACGACTGTGTAGGGGGTGCGGTCGTTGTTGACGGTCGCGTGGAAAAGTCCGTGGGATTCCCAGTACTCGTACCACTTGTCTTCGACTTCTTTCGGGTTATAGGCTTTCGAGAGTTCCTGCATTCCGGTTCTTCACTTGGATGATGATTGAATTTCTTCGGATGGTTGCCGTCCCGTCTGTCCGGTGGCGGACTTCACTCCGTGTGCCGTCTTGTGTCGGGGTCTGACAGCCTCGAACGATCCTTCAGCTGCCACTCCTACAATAAAGCTCCAGGTCCAATTGACAACAGGCGAACGTGATGCATTGTGCGCTGAATACAAGTACGTCCCCTGAGAGTTTCCAGGCGACAAGCCTTGAGCAAGGTTGTTTCCCAGGTCGGAACACGCGGGCAGTGAAACGGTGGCGAGCAACACTGCTAATTATAGAAGCCGCGGAGAATTCATCAATCGTCCCGGCCGGGTCAGCGGAACGCATGCATCCCCGGTGTTGATTGTTCGCTTCTGAAGAAATAAACGAAAAATCCGGCTGGGAATCAACGCGCTCGGCGTTTCCCGGATCCAGGGCGAGGAATGAGGAGAGAAACTAGCGGGTTGAACCCGAGCCGATTGTGAGGATTGCAGTCATTGTTGATTCGTTGCCGGCGAGATCCCACGTGACGATCTTGAGCTCGTGATCACCCGGCTCAAGGTTCGACGTGTCGATTGATCCTGCGCCTTCGGGGAGCCGGTTGTAGAACGAAAGCCGGTTACCCGATTCGATATACAGTTTCTCGAATCTCCCTTTGCGCGAACGAAGCAGGTTTTTGTCGTAATAGGCGAGCACCTGGTGGGCTTCGGACTCGAGGAGGAACTTCTTTGCCGCGCTGAACACTTGCTGCCCGTCGAGATACATTTCAAACTTGTAAGCCCCCGTGCGATACTTCAAAATGTCCGCCTGATCTGTGACGCGCACGCTGACGCCGACAGATCCGGACAACCTGATCGGCTCACTCAGCGAGTAGTCTCCTGCTCCATCCCGTTTCGTCGAGCCGACCCAGGTTTTATGCTTGCCCTGGATCTTCGCCGAGCCTGACAGCGGTGTGAAGGCGACCATGTGGAATTCAGGAGGAATTTCGTCGTTGACTGCTGCTGAGATCTGCGGTAGGAGGAAGGGATTGATGGGATTGAACGCTGCATCACGGACTTCGAAATGCAGATGTGCGGCGCCAATGCCTGTATTGCCCGTATATGCAATCAAATCTCCTTTTGAGACACGGAACATCGCCGAGTCCAGATCAACCTCGAGCGAGTATCGGCGGTTCTGCTTCTGCAGCTGCTTTGCATATTTTTCGATGGGGTCGTGGAACCGCTGGAGGTGCGCATACATCGTGGTAAATCCGTCATTATGACGGACGTAGAGCATCTTGCCGTAGCCGCGCCGTGAAATGAAGATGCGGCATACGTAGCCATCGCGCGAAGCATAGACCGGATAGCCCTTCTGGTTGTTCGTTGAGATATCGATGCCTTCGTGGAGGTGCGTCCGGCGGTAGTCTGCAAACGTCGATGTGATGTTCGTGCTTGCGTTGGTCGGCCAGATGTAATCACTCAGGTCCGTTCGAATCGTATCGAAGGGGGTGTAGATCTCATCGACTGTGGCCGGTGAAGCCTTGTGAATGGCGGCAGGAGGGCGATTCACCCCGGTGAAGTTCACAATGAGGCAGATCAGTGTGTAGAGCAGGGTCATCAGAGGTCGCGCAAGATTCAACGTATGCTCCAAGAGTGCTTAGTGATCAAATGAGTTTGCCGAGCACGTACCCGCACGTGATGCCAAACAGCAGCGTCATCGTAATGATGCGATAGCTCAATACATCTTTGGAATATCCCCGCTTGATTGCTATGATCGAGGCCACATATCCGACGCCGTTGATCAGCCAGATGAATGGGAGTGACAATACGTGGGCAATCATCGGCCCGAACAACGGGACAAACGCAATCCAGGCAAGCAATGCTCCGAACGCGTGACCCAGGACACCGACAGCGATCACCGCGAGTGCGACAACGCTCTTGTCGACACTATAATAGAGACCGCCGTAGATGACAAGAACGATCACCGCCCATGCGAGGAGAGCGATCCGGTAGTTTCTTATAAACTCTTTCAGTCTCGTCATCGATCCGGAGGTGTTTATTGGACACTCACGTGGAGCGATGTGAGAACTGTATGTGGCGGGCAAAGCAGCTGAGCTTCCAGCCGGTCTCCGGAGGCCGCCGCCGCAACTCCTTCCGGTGTTCCCGTGAAAATAATATCGCCGCGCTCGAACGTGAAGAACTGGGAAATGTATGCGATCAACGTATCGAGACTGAAAATGAAATTGCGGGTGCTGGATTGCTGCCGTGTGGAGCCGTTCACGTCGAGTTTCACGATGAGATCGTGCGGATCAGCGATTTCGCCGGCCGGAACGAACTCCGACAGCGGCGCAGAGGTGTCGAAGCCCTTGGCAAGTGTCCAGGGAAGTCCCTTTTTTTTTGCGTCGCTCTGAACATCGCGCAGCGTCATGTCGAGCCCGATGCCGTATCCTGCGACGTGATTGAACGCGTTCCCCTTCAGGATATCCTTGCCGCCTCGTCCGATGAGAACGGTCATTTCGATCTCGTGGTGCAGCTCGTTCGAGATCGATGGGATGCAGATGGTTCCTCCTTCGCCGATGACTGCTGTTGGAGGTTTCAGAAAGAAGATGGGCGACTCGGGTACGGCAGCATTCATCTCTTTTGCATGATCGGCATAATTCCTGCCAATGCAGAAGATCTTCCGTACCTCTACCGGCTCGTTCGATCCCTTGATGAAGACAGTAGCCATTGTGAACGCAGCAAATCTCCTTTCTTATAAATCACAATATACTCAAGGCGATCTTCTTTCGCAAGAATAGCTTTTTGACGGAGAGGCACTTTCCGGAACGCGGTCAGCTCTCCCGTTCGTCACTTTCTTGTTGTGCGCACACGCCGCGCGGGTTCGTCCGCGCACCGCCGAACATCGTGGCGGGCAAAAATATTCTTGTTCACCGATGTAAAAACAGGTATCTTGCGTGGCAGATTTTCAGATTGAGTGCATGAAGACTTACAAGGATGCGGGCGTCGACATTGAAGCGGGTGAAGAACTCGTCCGTCGTATCAAGCGACGGGTTCGCTCAACCTTTACGCCGAACGTTCTGACCGACATCGGAGCGTTCGGAGCATTCTATCGCGCTGACTTCAAAGGCATCCGCAAGCCCGTCCTCGTATCAAGCGTCGATGGTGTCGGGACGAAGTTGAAGATTGCGATCGCCATGAACCGTCATGACACGGTTGGTCAGGATCTGGTCAATCATTGTGTCAACGACATCCTCGTGTGCGGCGCGAAGCCCCTCTACTTCCTCGACTACTTTGCCACCGGAAAACTTTCCCCCGCCGTTGCTTCCCAGGTCATTGAAGGATTTGTCATTGCGTGCCGCCAGAACGGCTGCTCGCTCGTCGGGGGAGAAACGGCCGAAATGCCCGGGTTCTATTCCGAAGGCGACTACGATATCGCCGGAACGATCGTCGGTGTGGTGGATGAGCGCCGCATCCTGGGCGGCCGACGGGTGAAGAAGGGGGACGTACTGCTTGCTCTGCCATCGACAGGCTTGCACACGAACGGCTATTCTCTCGCACGAACGGTGCTTCTCGAGCGGTTCCATCTGGACCAGTATTTCGAGGAGCTGGGCGGGATTCTCGGCGATGCGCTTCTATCGGTCCACCGGTCGTATTACAAAACGATTTATCCCCTTCTCTCAAAGTTTGATATCAAGGGAATGTCGCATATCACGGGAGGCGGCATCGTAGGGAACACAATGCGCGTCATTCCGAAGGGTCTGAAACTCAACGTGGATTGGGGGGCTTGGGAACGGCCGTTCATCTTCAGGCTGATCCAGAAGACGGGGGAAGTTCCGGAAGAGGACATGCGACGCACAATGAATCTCGGCGTCGGCCTGATCATGATCGTTCCGTCTTCGGAGGTCGGCCCTCTTCAGGCCGCACTGCGGCGGAAACATGAACGCTCATTTGTCGTGGGAGAAATTGTGCGGGCGTAGTGTGGGCGAGAGCGCAACCTTCTTCGAGGAAATGTCATGGAAACGAGTTTCTCGGTTATCCAGATAATCCAGTTGATCCTTGCACCTGCAGTGATGATCAACGCGTGCGGACTTTTGCTGCTGGCGACGAGCAACAAGTACTCGAGCGTTCTCAACCGCATCCGTCTCCTGAACGATGAGAAGCGGAAGCTGTTCAGGAAGGCGGGAGAGAAGAACTTCGAAGAGACGCAGCGGCTCGAGAGTCTTGCGCGCCAGATTCAGCAGCTTGTGGATCGTGCGCGGCTTGTCCGTGATGCAGTGATGTGCTACACCGGTGCGATTGCGTTGTTCATTGTCACGTCGCTTCTCATCGGATTCAGCTTCCTCATCAAGGGATTTCAATCCGATACGGCAATCATGATCGCGTTTCTTGCCGGCCTGACGACGATACTGGCCGGTGTGGTGTTTTCGTTTCTCGATGCAAAGCGGGGATTTGAGATTGTTCGATTCGATGTCGCAGCAGACGACTGAGGATCCCGATGGTCAAGATCCAGATTGAAGACGGTCTTCACCTGAAGAGTCTCGAGCTGCAGGACGCTGAGATCCTGCTCCCGCTTGTCGATCACGACAGGACGTACCTGCGTGAGTGGCTCCCGTGGCTCGATATGACGCGGACGATCGACGAGATGATTGCCTTCATCGACGCCGCTGTCCGGCAGCAGGCTGCCGGGCTCGGTTTCCAGGCGGGTATCTGGCAGAAGAACCAGATGGTGGGCATTATAGGCTATCATCATCTCGAATGGGCGAACCGTTCGACATGCATCGGGTACTGGCTTGGAGAAGCATTTCAGCACAACGGGATCATGACAAAGGCCTGCCGGGCGCTCGTCGAATACGCGTTTGAAGACTGGCACCTGAACCGGATCGAGATCCGATGTGCTGTCGGCAATCTGAAGAGCCGCGCGATCCCCGAACGCCTCGGGTTCAAGAAGGAAGGGCTCCTGCGCGAAGCGGAATGGCTCTATGACCACTACGTCGATCATGTCGTCTATGGCATGCTTGCCGACGAATGGCCTGCATCGAAGGGTGCAGACGGAAACCAAGATGTAAGAACAACACAAAATCCTGAGACTACTCGTTCACCACTGTGAAGTCATTCGTTATCAACTCCATGTCACCTGAATGGCACGCACCTGATAATCTTGAGTTCCTGACGCCGGAGGAGATGCGCTCCCGGTTGATGGAAGCGCAGGAGTTCAGCACGCGCGTCAACACGCTCACCGAGGTGTCGCTCAAAGTCGACGCCGCCCGTTCACGCGAGGAGATTTTCCGCATCCTGAAGGAAAACCTCCGCCGATTGATCGACGGTGAATGCGCATTCATCGGCTCGCTGAGCCACAACAAAACGCACTACGTCATCAGCACGTTGTCGCCGCTGATGAATGCCATTGAGCTTGACCACAAGCACTTCTCGGTCGATGTCGGGATGCCAGGCTGGTCGATTCGCAACAAGGCCGGCATCATGGTCGATATCGACTCGGCCCCCGCGTTCCATCCGACGCTTGAAGGTCCGTTGAAGGATCTTGGCATACGCTCGCTGATCATCGTCCCGGTCCATACGCACGAGGAAATGGTCGGGGCACTTGTCTTCGGATCGTCAAAGCCGAATGCGTACGTCGATCCCGATCTCTGGCTTGCCCGTCTGCTCAGCCTTCAGCTGGCGATCGCCCTGCGCCACACGGGGCTGCTCGAACGCGCGCAAAAACGTGTCGCACAGATCGGGCTCGTGAACCAGGTTGCGCGCAAGCTGACATCGACGCTCAATATCGACGAGCTTCTCACGTCGGCTTCCGAGTCAATCCAGAAGGATTTTCAGTATTTCGACGTCACGATCTTCCTGATGAACAAGGAGGAGAAGGAACTGGTCCTCGCAGCGCACTCGGGGAACTTCATCGACTTTCTTCCGCATGGGTACAAACAGAAGGTCGGCACCGGGATCGTCGGATGGGTGGCGGAGCACGGACAATCGGCGCTTGCCAACGACGTGAGCCTCGATGCGCGGTTTATCTCGCACCAGTATCACAATACGAACTCAGAGCTCGCCCTCCCGATCATTACCGACGGGGAAGTCGTCGGGGTTCTGAACATCGAGGATACCAAGCTCTACGCATTCGATGAGACGGACGTGCTCGTGCTTGAAACGCTGTGCGATCAGATCGGCAGTGCCGTCCGCAATGCGCGGTTGTTCGAAGAAATCAAGCGCACGAACGAGCGGCTTGTCGAGCTCGACAGATTGAAAACGGATTTCGTGGGGATCGTCTCGCACGATTTCCGCACGCCCCTCTCCACGATCATGCTCGCGGCAAAATCCCTGCTGCGAAAGGAAGTCAGCCCGGACAGGCTGAAGGAGTACCTCAACATCATCGTCGACCAGGCCGGGAGGTTGAGCCTGCTTGCAGAGGACACGCTGTCGATTGCGAAGATCGAGTCGGGGCAGTTGAACTACCAGTTCAAGATAGTCAACGTCGAGGCGATCATACGCGAAGCAGTCTCGATGGTGAAACTCTCAGCGCGGCACGCGTTCGGATCGTCGATCGACATGAACTGCGCCTACGTCCGCGGCGATCAGAACAAACTGCGCCAGGTTCTGCAGAACCTCATTTCCAATGCGGTGAAATATTCGCCGGGGGGCGGCCAATTGAATGTGCGCGTCATCCCCAGCGAAGAACTGGCGGACGAGATTCTCTTCTCAGTCAGTGACGAAGGATTGGGGATACCGCCGGAATACCTCGGCAAGCTGTTTCAGAAATACGCACGCGTGGAGTCGGGTGAGGCGGGAAAGATCAAGGGAACCGGCCTTGGGCTCTGGATCTGCCGCGAAATCATCAAGGCGCACGGCGGCAAGATCTGGGTGGATAGTGAAGTGGGGAAGGGGAGCACATTCCGGTTCACACTGAAAAAGGGAACCTGAGCACCCCCATCCGTACCATGTGGGCCTGAATTGAAAAAGCCTCCGGAGACTCTTCGGAGGCTTTCTGTTGAAGGAGCGGTCTTCGATTCACCACTACCGTTTGAAAATCTTCTCGTCGACGCCGGGATTTACACTGATGCTTGTAATGTCGAGTTCTGAAGTCTTTTTCCCGTCGCTCGAGCCGACAGTCTTGAACGGAAACTGTATGCCGTTCACCACGCGGTAATCGGAGTACGTCTCCTCGGCTGTCATCGGTCCATCTTCTCCTGACTCGCGCGTACTCCGTTTCAGTACCAGCCCTGACTTTGCATCGATGGTGAAACGCATGAGATAGCCGGACGGGAGGTGCTTGACAAGCACGACATAGGCACGCGATCCATCAAGCTCATCATCCTTCAAATACTGCACCGCGAACTCGGGCTTCTCAAAATTCTGGAGAATGTAGTGGACGTCGCTCAGCGCTTCATGCTCGAATTGTTCCCGCTCCGACGCAGGGAGGTCCTGTACGCCCGCCGGTCCTTTCATCCAGGCGTTAACGCCGTCGTAGAACATTGACATCTCGCCCATCGGGGTCTTGAGACTGGCCGCGACTTTGTTCGGCCGCACAATCTGCGTCACCGACTCCATCGTAATCACTCCTGTTGGAGTGACCTGGATCTGTTTCCCCGTGATAACGAGATTTGCTATTCCCAGCAGCGACGGACCTCCCATCACCGTGAGGGTCTTCCGAAGAATTTCCCTCCCCTTCGCGATTGTCTCCGGTGTTGGATCGGGGACTATCTCGGGCGGCGGAGGAATTGTGATGTCGAGCGATTTGACATCGGTACCGAGTGCGCTGAGCGGTTCCCCAAACTCCGCATCGTTGCCGACGACAAGCAGCGAAAGCGAGCCGGGTTTCCAGTGGGCCCGCACTGCGCGATCGACACTCGTTTTCGTGGCAGCCTGGATGTCCCTCTGCTGCTTCTGGATGAAGTCCTTCGGATAGCCGTAGTATTCGAGCGCCATCAACCGGTTGATGATCTTTCCCTTCGTATCATACCGGAAGACGAACGAATTCAGATACGAATCCTTTGCCTCCTTCAGTTCCTCCTCTGTGATCCCGTTCGTTACGAATTCGCCGAACTCATGTTCAATCGCCCTGATCATCTTTACCGTCGTGCCGGATTTTGTCGAACCGCTCACGCTGAAAATCCCGGGATGATCAAAATCCTCCCCCCAATAACTTCCGACGGAGTACGCGAGTCCCTGCGCCGAACGGACATGTCTGAACAACCGTGAGGCGGCTGAACCGCCGAATGCCTGGTCAGCGACATTGAGGGGACCGCTGTCCGGATCGTTCAACATGCCCCCCAGGTGGCCGAGGTAGATGTTGGATTGATTGACGTTGTCCTTGCGAATGAATGTGACCGATTTTGTCTCCGCACCGCGGACTTCGGGGACGTCCGGGAACCGAACTTCTCTTCGAACCCACGGACCGAACAGCCGTTCCAGCAGCACCTTCATGTCATCTGTCTTGAAGTCTCCCCACACGGCAAGCAATGTGTTGTTGGGAACGAAATACTTGCTGTGAAACTCGATCAAGTCCTGCCTCGTGATGTTCTCGATCGTTGCGTACTCGGTGGTCCGGCCGTACGGATGATCGGGGCCATAGATGAGCCGTGCGAATTCCCGCGCCGCGATTTCGGCGACCTGGTCATTGCGCCGGGAAATGGATGATCGCTCAGCGAGCTTTGCGAGTTCAATCTTGTCGTCCCGAAACGCAGCGTGCATCAACACATCGGCGAGGATGCCAAGTCCCAAGGCCGCATCTTCCCTGAGAACGGAGACATGCGCGCTGCCCGAAGATGTGCCGATGGATGTCTCGACGGATGCACCGACTTTCTCGAGCATCTCATCAAGCTCGTCGCCGGTTTTCCCCTCCGTGCCGCCGGTCCTCATCACGTCGCCTGTAATGGACGCAAGGCCCGTTTTGTCCGCAGGCTCGAAACGCGATCCCGTGTGCACGAGCACGGATGCCTCGATAAGAGGGAGCGTGTGATCTTCGAGAAGAAAGATTGTCATCCCGTTTGGCAGCTGGTATCGGAGCGGGTCGGGAATCCGGACCTGCCGAAGGGGTGGATACTTGATCTGCTTGTAGAAAAGAGGTTTTGTGCTTGTCTGCGCAACGCTCGCGATCGTCGCGATGATCGTGCAGACAAGGAGAGGGAATATGCGTCTCGTCGTCATGCGCATCGCTCCTTAGTTCGCGGGCTCAATGGTGCCGATGGTGCGGTTCGAGTTGACAAACACCGCGTTCGCCACTCGCTTGATATCCGCTGTGGTCACAGCGTTGATCGCGTCGACTTCCCTGAACAGGTTTCGCCAGTCTCCTGTGATGACCTGGTAGAACGCAAGCTGACTTGCCATCCCTGCGTTGTCTGCAAGGGACCGGATCAGCGCTGCGCGGGCACGTGTCTTGACCGCCTTCAGCTCGTCGTCGGTGACCGGCTCCGTTTTGAGTTTCTCGATCGCTTCGTTCACCGCAGCCAGACACTCGGCATTCGTCTTTCCCTGCGCAGGCACGACAAAGAACGCGAAGAGGTTCGGATATTTCTGTCCCGGGAATCCCGAGAACCCGTCAGCCTCGATCGCGAGTTTTTTATCGCGCACGAGCGATTTGTAGAGACGTGATGTCCGTCCGGAACTCATGATATCCTCGATCGCATCGAAGACGGCGGCATCGGGATCTTTGGCTGAGCCCTTCTTGTACCCGATGAGGAGGATGGGCTGAGATTCCTCATGCAGCGTAACGGAACGCTCGCTTTGCTGCAGCGGCTCCACGGTCCGCACATCCGGGGGAGGTGCCGCGGCCGGGAGACGCCCGAAATACATCTCTGCAAGACGAATGGCTTCTTTCGGATCCACATCACCCACGATTGCAATCACCATGTTGGAAGGGATGTAGTACTTCTTGAAGAAGGCCAGCGCCTCATCGCGTGTAATCCCCTGGAGATCAGACATGTGACCGATCGTCGGTTCCTTGTACGGATGCGCTTTGTAGGCGACGGCCAGGAACTCTTCGACGAGTTTGCCGACAGGATCGCTTTCGGTCCGCATCCTCCGCTCCTCCATCACAATGTCCTTTTCCTTGTAGAAGTCGCGGATAACGGGATCCAGGAATCGTGATGACTCAAGGCTGAACCAAAGCTCGATCTTGTTCGACGGAAGATTGAGGTAGTATTGAGTCGCGTCAGCAGTGGTGCCGGCATTTAATCCCACGCCGCCTTGCTGTTCGATCACCTTGTCGAGCTCTCCGTTTTCGATGAGGTCGGACGCCCGCAGCTGTGCCTTGTCGAACGCCGTCCGCAGTTCAGTCATCCTCGAGGAATCGGCGGCAGCACCTTTGAGGGTCTCAGTTCGCCAGGCGCCCCACGCTTTGTCGAGTGCATCAAGTGCGGGTTTCTCTTTCTTGTAGTCCTTCGTGCCGATGTCGGACGTGCCTTTGAACGCGAGGTGTTCAAAGATATGGGCAAGCCCTGTGATCCCGCGGCTTTCGTTCACCGAGCCGACGTTGACGTACGTGTGGAACGAAACCACCGGTGCGTCGTGTCTTGGGAGTATGAGGAACCGGAGACCGTTCTTCAGCGTGTGCTCGACGACCTGGCTTTGAACGGCTTTGAACCCATCCTGTGCGGTGAGCGGAATTCTTGAACAGAGACAGGCAATCAGGAGTACGGCCTGGTGTCGGCGCATGGAACGTGATCCTCGTGACTTCGTTTGTTATCTCGGCCGTTTCGCCTTGCGGCTCTCGAGCTCGACGTGAACTTTTGACTGGAACTGGTTGAACAGGTCCGGCGATTGAGCCAGTGCGGCAAGACGCTTCGTGAGTTCCTCCTGCGTGAGCCCGCCTGAAGCGAGAATGGAGTGGAGGCGCGACTGATATGCCGCAGAATCGAGTGTCGGACGCGGGGCTTTCAGATCCTCATTGAGCATCAAGAGGTCGGCGTAGAGCGGGACAAGCTTTTCGTCTGAAGGCGAAAGGTCTGCCGGTTTGCCAGAACAGCCGGCCAGCAAAACAACAAGGAAGATGAGCAGAGAAAGACGTTTGTTCATAGTGTGCTTGGGGACACAAAGTAGCAAATCGATTGTACGTATGCAAGATGTGATCGTCTTGCGTAGAGTTGAGGCAAGGCGTATATTTGAGGAGCTGCTTGCTGCATGCGATACCGTGGAACCGTCCTATGAGAGAGCCTGTTCTCAATTAACCACAGGGGGATCTATGAACGAGGCATCCAAGAATATCTTGGTTAACACCATTAAAGAGTGGTCGAAATTCACGACAGAGCGGGACAAGTTCAGCACCGTGGCACATGACGTCGCTGACGCGGCGCGCCGCTGCGTTTTCGAGAGTGTTGCTTTTCTCAAGACACAGAACATCGACGCCGATGCCGAGTCGCCTGAAAAAATGACAATCATGAAAATCCCCATTCATGTGGATCCAGTGATCGAGGCGAACTTCCCGAACGTCAAGGCGAGCGTCATGATGAAATGCGCCGGTGCATCGCGAGTCATCGTGATCAATCCGAATTTTACAATCTCGGCAGGCGGCACTCCTGTCGGCTACGACGCCCTGAAGAAGGGAATTCCTGCCTCGTTCGAGGCAAATGCGGCCGATTTCGTGCGCGACGCGTTCCTCTACATCGCCCGGACTGGAGGGAAGGAACAGGTGGCGTAGTTCGGGGATGGAGACGATTGTGCGTCAGATGCCATCCCGAGGCAACTCGTTCGGCTCACTTCCCCGGACGCGGCCGACTCAGTGCAGTATGTCGTTCACAGTCAAGAGCAGATTTCGTGAGCAATGGTGGATGAAGGAGAAGGGGTGCATCGTATCCTGGCGGCATCACGAATGACGTTCGGCGCAAACGCTGAAAGGTGATGAAGCGGTACCAAGGTTCGTTCGATCACGCACGATCAATGGTCATCGACATTAGTAGTCGACAATTGGCACTCATCAATCGACAAATCACAAGATGCCTTACCATCTGACATCAGAATACCGTCCGAGCGGCGATCAGCCGGAAGCGATCAGGCAGCTGATCGAAGGGATCAAGCGCGGGGATCGATATCAAACCCTGCTCGGCGTGACAGGGAGCGGAAAGACGTTTACCATGTCGAACGTCATCGCTCAACTTGACAAGCCGGTTCTCGTGATGTCCCACAACAAGACGCTGGCCGCCCAGCTGTTCGGCGAGCTGCGCGGGTTCTTCCCGAAGAACCGTGTCGAGTTCTTCATCAGCTACTACGATTACTACCAGCCGGAAGCCTACGTTCCCACTACCGACACGTACATTGCGAAGGATTCGTCGATCAACGACGAGATTGATCGGCTCCGCATTCGGGCAACAACGTCGCTCATCAGCGGAGATCCGAATGTGATTGTCGTTGCTTCCGTGAGCTGCATTTACGGCATCGGTGCTCCGGAAGAGTGGCTTGCGCAGACGCTGCCGCTGCGGAAGGGGCAGAAAATCGGTCGCAATGATGTTCTGAAAAAACTCCTCGACATGCTGTATACCCGGAACGACTATGAATTCACGAGGGGATCCTTCCGCGTCCGGGGGGATGTGGTGGAGGTAATCCCCGGGTATGAAAACGAGGAGGCG
>DATJQB010000069.1:0-2673 GCA_035506075.1 Bacteroidota bacterium
CGTCGGACTCGTAGCTGATCAGGCTGCTCCGAAAGAAAATGTCCCCGTGGAGTTTTTTGGAACGATGGTTCCTACGCATCAGGGCCCGTCCGTGTTTTCTTTGAAGATGAAATCACCCATCGTGGCGATTTTCGCAGTACGGCGAGGCGATGGGGGATATGACATGAAGGTCATCAAGATCCAATCCGATGATTTGGATGGCTATACGGAGGCGAATGCCGCGTTGCTGACGCAGCGCCATGTGAAGGTGACCGAAGATGTGATCCGCCAGTTTCCTGATCACTGGATGTGGATGCATAAACGCTGGAAACATGTTCCACTGCAATCCCAAACCGCCGGGAATTCCTGATGAAGGATCCAGAGTCAATTCTGGTGATACAGACAGCATTCATCGGGGACGTGGTGCTGACGCTCCCGCTCATACAGGCGCTCCGGAAACGGTATCCCTTCTCGAAAATCGACATTGTTGTAACTCCCAGATCCCGTGAGCTTTTCGCAAACCACCCTGACCTCCGGGAAGCGATCGCATTCGACAAACGCGGCATCGACAAAGGGATAGGAGGGTTGCTGCGCCTTGCCCGGCAGCTCCGGCAGAGAAGATACGACCTGGCTGTGATCCCTCATCGATCGTTTCGCAGTGCCGCCCTCGCGATCCTCGCAGGCGTACCGCGTAGAATTGGCTTCAACAAGAGCTCGGGCTGGCTGCTGATGAGCTCAACTGTGAAGTACAGGAGCGACCTGCACGAGATCGACCGCAACATGTCACTCTTGGGCCCGCTGGGGTTCCCCCCGGGTGAGCGCGAATTGCCGCGACTCTACCCGTCCGAGGCGGATCAGAAGAAGGTCGACAAGCTGTTGATTGAACTTGAAGTGGGAAATCCGGACAAACTCGTAGCTGTTGCTCCCGGCACGATCTGGAACACAAAACGTTGGCCCAAGGAACGATTTGCATCTCTTGCCGTTAATCTCGATGAAGCCGGCGTTGAAGTCGTTCTGATCGGAGGGGTCGAGGACGAGGGACTCTGCAATGAAGTACGCACACTCAGTCAGTCGTCACGTGTCCACGATGCGTCGGGAGCTTTGACGCTGCTCCAATCGGCCGAGCTGCTCAGGCGTTGCAAGGTACTCATATGCAACGACAGCGCTCCGCTTCACCTGGCAACCGCTGTGGGGACGCCGGTGGTCGCGATCTTTGGCGCGACTGTTCCCGAATTCGGTTTCGGCCCTGTTGGTCCGAAGGATGTCGTCGTCGAGACAAAGGGGTTGAGTTGCAGGCCTTGCTCGATTCACGGCGGCGACACGTGTCCAATCCGGACGTTCGAATGTATGCTCAATATCTCTCATGACCGCGTACTCCGCTGCGCGTTGGAAATCCTGTCGAAGGGGAGTGCGGTGCGGCGGTCCGAAACCTGAAGTAACTCCCATGAAGGACAGCCTCCCATGAATACTCCACTCGGTGTCGGCGTGATCGGAGTCGGCATTCTCGGCTCACGGCATGCACGCGTGTACAAGGAACAGGAATCAACCACTCTTGTCGGTCTTGCGGACTCAAGCCTTGCGAAGGCAGGTGAAATCGCCGGGAAATTCGGCGGGCAAGCGTTTGACGATTATCGCACGATGATCCAAACGCTCGGTCCGTCTGGCAACGGTTCACTGCAGGCCGTCTCCGTCTCTACACCGGATTTTGCTCACTTTGAAATTGTCCGCACTTGCCTCAACTCCGGACTCGACGTTTTTGTTGAGAAACCGTTGACGATGGATCCCGATGAGGCTCAACAGCTCATCAACCTGGCGGCCGAGAAGAAGCGTGTGCTGATGGTGAACTACAGTCAGCGATGGCTCCCGGAACATCGGCGCATAGAGACACTGATACATTCGTCAGAGCTTGGGACAATCTCGTTCATCGAATCTCACCGGTGGGACGCAGCCTGGGTACCGCAGCGGATGATCAATTGGGGACCGAAGACGACGCCGATCCATTTCATGTCAAGTCACGACATTGACTTGATATGTTACTGGCTCGACGATCGCGTGGCGGCGGTTCAGGCCATGGCAAACTCGGGGATCCTCTCGAAATCCCTCGGCGACCCTGCGATCGTGGACGGGATCGTCGCACACCTCCGCTTCGCAAAAGGAGCCGTCGTGTCCCTGCATTCCTCATGGATCCTGCCCGCGGGGTTTCCGCTGGCGGCGGACACGTACCTCGAAGTCCTTGGAGAATCAGGTTCAGTGTTCCTCTCTGGCTCATCGCGCGAATTCCGCCTCTACAAGCCCGACTCGTCGGAGAAACTCACATATGGAGGTCCGGCGACTGCAAACGAAGTCCAGGGACGGCTCGAAGGAGCATTCGTGAAATCGCTTCTGAGTTTTGTTGACGCAGTTCGATGCCGGGAGATGGATACGCCTACTTCAGCGGCTCGAACACTGCACGTCGTGGAGGTTCAGGATGCTATCATGAGAGCAGCCACATCCGGATGTACGATTGAACTGAAAGGATAAGGCATGATACACAAAGGAGACATCGCGTTTGTTACAGGCGGAGGGCGGGGAATCGGAAGGGCAGTGTCGCTGGCACTTTCCAGAGCGGGCATGAGCGTCGTCACATGCTCCCGAACTCTCAGGGATGTCGAGGAAGTGGCAGGCTTGATCGAAAAGGAAGGAGGGCGTGCCCTC
>DATJQB010000070.1:0-39854 GCA_035506075.1 Bacteroidota bacterium
CGTGGCTGATATTCGTAACACCGTATGATTCGAAAGGATTTCCGAAAGATCGGAAAAGACATCACCGGCTGTCGGCTCGAGATCAACCTTGTTGATCGCAATAATGCAGGTTGCGCCACGCGACTCAACTTCAGATATCAATTTGATTGATTGCGCAGCCTCCCCTTTGTCGAGCGGCCTGGTCGGGTCGAGCATGAGTAAGAGGATGTCACATGATCTGAGCTTTTCCTCCGCCCTCCTGACGCCTTCCTGCTCGATGGGGTCGGTTGTCTCCCTTAGTCCGGCAGTGTCGCTGAGGACAAACAAAACCCCATCCAGGGTCACGGCTTCCTCGATAATATCCCTTGTTGTGCCTGGTATGTTCGTTACGATCGCCCTCTCCTCCTTCAAGAAGGCATTCAGAAGGCTCGATTTTCCGACATTCGGCGCCCCGGCTAGGGCGACCTGGACTCCATCGCGGTAGAGCTTCCCGGTTCGATAGGATGAGATGAGTTGATCCAGCTCGGCGATGACCGATTCCAGCTGAATCTCTACACGGCTCTTCTCCGTGAACTCATATCCGTCCTCGGCAAAGTCCAGTTCAAGCTCCAGGAGTCCAAGGCTGTCGACGAGCTGACCCCTCAGCGCTGTGATCTTGTTCGAAAGCGCTCCGTCGAGCTGCGAAAGCGACGCCTGGTGGGCTCGGTCCGATCGGGAGCGTATGAGGTCCGAAACGGCCTCTGCCTGGGCAAGATCGAGACGGCCGTTAAGAAAGGCGCGCTTCGTGAACTCTCCCGGTGCGGCAGCACGGGCACCGAACGAGAGTAACGCTTCGAGAATCCTGGCAACAAGAAACTGCCCGCCATGGCAGCTGATCTCAACGACATCTTCGCCTGTGTACGAGTTGGGATTTCGGAAAACGAGAGCAACGACATTGTCGATGGCAGCTTCGTCTCGATCGACGAACTTTCCGTAGTGAGCCGTGTGCGTAGAGACGCTCGCCAGGGGTCCGCGTCCCCTGAAACCCCGGTCTGCTATCCGAAGTGCCTCCGCTCCGCTCAAACGAATGACAGCAATGCCCCCCTCCCCAACCGGAGTTGCGACTGCTGCAATGGTATCCGACTCCAAGAGAAGCGACATGGTGTGCCTGCTGAGTGTCAAGAAGGCTGAATGTACAAAATCACTCACCGACAAACAACCGCGGCCTTACAAACAAAAAAGCCCCGCCGGATTCCGACGGGGCTTCTTGTGAAGACACGGTTCAACAATTACTTCTTCAGCCTCGGGAGGTCCTTGCCGAGTTTGCCAAAGATGCCGCCGGATTTCTTTTTCTTGGGTTCGACTTTGCGGAGCGGCCCATCTTCAGCCTGACGATTGATCATGATCTGCTGTCCGATGGACAACGCGTTGAAGACAAAGTAGTACAGGTTGAGTCCGGATGGGAATCCGTTGAAGAGGAGCGTCATCATCACGGGCATCATCCAGATCATCGCCTTCTGACGCGGATCCTTCACGGTTTGCTTCTGCTGGATGAACATCGTGATGCCCATCAGGAGAGCGAGGCCGCTCACATCGCGGATCCCGAAGAAGGGAACCTCAAACGGCAGTGTAAAAATACGATCCGGAATTGACAGGTCGGTGATCCACCAGACGAACCCCCCTTGTCGCAATTCAATCGTCGCCCGGAACACGTTGTAGAGCGCGATAAGAATCGGGAACTGCAGGAGCACCGGCAGGCACCCTCCCGCGGGGTTCACACCGTATTCCTTGTAGAGATTGAGAACCTGCTGATTCATCTTCTGCGGGTCGTCTTTGTACTTCTCTTTGATCTCGTCCATCAGCGGCTGGAGAGCCTGCATCTTTTTCATCGACCGCATGCTGCTGCGGGTCAGCGGATGCAGCGCAATCTTGATGATGATCGAGAAGACAATGATGACGAGTCCCCAGTTCGGAACGAGGTAATGAATGAAACTCATCAACGGCAGCATGATATATTCGGAGATCGGACGGATCAACCACGCCCAACCCAACCCGACAATTTTGTCCAGTCCGACTCCGTACTGTTTCAGCAGGCTCAAGTCCGCCGGACCGAGAAAAATCTTGAATGTTGCCCCCTCCTCGGCTCCCCCTTTGAATGGCATTTTTAGTGCAATGCTGTAGCTTTCAACGACTCCCTTTTCGGGAGCCGCGACGCGCGTGCCGGCAAGATAGGCGCCGTCACTCGTGCCCTCCTTCGGCATCATCGCGAGCGCAAAATATTTCGTGCGCATCGCCACCCAGTCCACTGTGCCCGCGATGTTTTTCTCGGGGCGCGCATCGACGCTTGGTGCATCAAGCTCTGTGAGTTCCTTCCCCGCGAATGCAAACGACGACGAGAAGTTTGACTCGTCAACACTGTTCCGCTCGGCGTACCGAAGTCCACTCTCCCACACGAGCTGATACTCGTAATTGGCGACGACATCCTCCATCTTCACAAACTTCACATCGACGCCAAGACCGTACTCGCCGTTTTTGAAGCGAAGCGTTTTGATGAGTTGCCCGCCCCGGGCTGTCGGCAACACCAGGTTCAGGACATATTCCTCGCCCGGCGAAACCTCGCGGTGGTCCGATCCAATGCCGCTGACATCAAAGTAAAGATCACGCGTGTTGATCAGGCGGCCGTCGGAGGTTGCAAACAGCAGGCTGAGGTCTCCCCCTTTTTTGTAGTCTACGAGTTGCACGGGGAGGCCGTCCCATGTTTTGAACTTCTTCAGTTCCCATCGCTTGATGAGTCCGCCTTTGAGCGAGATGTCTGCAATGTAGAGATCGGTCTCAATCGTGAGCACGCGGTCCGTTCCCTTCTCGCGGCCGGAGAAGTACTTTCCGAACGGATCGGCCTGTGTATTTTCCTTTGGCTGCACGCGGACGGTGTCGACCTGCCTGATCGTATCCTGACGCGCAGACTGGGTCGGTACGGCTTTCTGCTGTGGCTGCTGCGATTGCTTCGGAGAGTTCATCCACATCCACGCAACGAGGAGGATGAAGATCAGAACATAGCCGAGAATTGATTGACGATCCATTGGGTGTTCCTGGGACGAATGATCTTAGGGCACCGGGTCGTAGCCCGAGTGTTTGTGAAATGGGTGACACCGCGCAATCCGCTTCGCAGCGTACCATCCTCCTCTTGCAACGCCGTGTTTCATGATAGCCTCTTCGGCATACTGCGAGCAGGACGGAGAGAAGCGGCAGTTGTTAAACGGCAGGAACGGAGAAATGAGAAGCTGGTATGTCCGGATGAGAAATACGAACAGGCGTCTCATGAGTTTTCGGAAAGGTGATGTCGCAAATCTTTCAGGAGGCCGACGATGGCCTGGTCAAGCTGCAGCCGCGCGTCTGCTGTGCGTGCCAGGGATCCACGTACGCGCAAAATGAACACAATGGTCGCCGAAGGCCCGCCCGGCACCAACGACTCCGCCAGCGCAGATTTGTTTCTTCGATACGCCTCTCTCATCCAGCGGCGTGCGCGGTTTCGTTCCGCCGCGTTGCTGACGCTCCGGCTGACTGAAAACCCGACACGAAGAGTACCTGCCTGCTCAGGACCGATTGTGTAGAAGCAGCGAACGGCGCCGCGCTGGAGAGATCTTCCTTCGGATAGTACGCGAGAAAAAGCCTGGTAGCCTCGCAGGATCTCCCGTTTTCTAAGAGATAGTCGGGGTGATTCCACGGTTGCCGGAGGACGGGCTACTTCTCGTCGCTGACTGTGAGAATCTTGCGTCCCTTTGCCCGGCGCCGGGAAAGGACTTTGCGGCCGTTTTTCGTGGCCATCCGCGCCCTGAAGCCATGTTTGTTCGTCCGTTTGCGCCGATGGGGCTGGTAGGTTCGTTTCACGTTATCGCTCCGTTTTCGTTTGACTTCTCAATAGCTCAGCAATGTAAGACTATTTCGGCTGTAAAACAAATTGTACTTCTGCCGGGAGGCGCCTTTTTGGTAGCTATTTGAGCAATTTATGGCCAAAAACGGGGTTTCTCGGTGGGCCAAGATATTTGTATTTTTTTCCCTTGCACTCGAGGCACTATGATATTATAATCTGAGGTTCTTCAATGCACCGCCCGTCGGTTGACAACTTGTGGATAACCCTCGCTGGCTTCAGGTGTGTTGTTTTTTACACCGTTTTGGCACATCCTGATTTTTCTACACCCCTGTTGATAAGTATGTTCTTAACAATGAAATTGTATTTATTCCTAATGCTTTGCGCCTGTTGAATAATGTTTATAAGTTTTTGAATGGCATAAGTTACACATAATTCGATTTTGTGGATAGTTGATCGTTTTGTTATTCGTATGTTGATAACCCTCGCCTTTTTTTACTGATACGAAAACATGTCTTCCCCGAATTCGACCGATATTCTGACCGACCAGACAGAAGCACAGCTACACTCAAAATCTGCTGCCCCAATCTGGGAGCGATGCCTTGAGAAGATACAGGGGCAAGTCACCAGCCTGAGTTTCAAGACCTGGTTCCAGCCCATTGTGCCTCTGAAACTCGTCGAGCGCGATCTTACGGTTCTCGTCCCAAGTCAGTTTTTTTACGATTGGGTCGATCAACACTACAACGCTCTCATCCGCGAAACGATCTCATCCGTTCTCGGTGATGGTGCGAAGCTCTACTACTCGATCGCCTCGGAAGACAATGAGCCGGCCGGCAACCTGGACCCGGTCGAATCGCCAGCGCAGCAGAATCAGAGCGCGGGGCGCGACGCTCAGACGTTCTTCCCACAACCCCAGGCCCTTTTTCCTCCGCGGGCTGCATTCAGACAGACCGAACAGCCGATTGCTCAAAGCAACCTGAACCCCCGGTACACGTTCGAGAATTTCATCAAGGGGGACAGCAATCAGCTTGCGCGCGCGGCGGCCCTCGCTGTCGGCAACAATCCCGGCGGAACGTCGTTCAATCCGCTTGTCATCTACGGGGGAACCGGCCTTGGCAAGACGCACCTCATGCACGCCCTCGGCAATCATGCAATCGCCCTCGGAAAAGCAAAGCGTGTTGTGTACGTCTCGAGCGAGAAGTTCACGATCGAATTTGTCGAAGCGATACAGTCGGACCGGGTCAACGAGTTTTCTTATTTCTACAGGAGTGTCGACCTCCTGATTGTTGACGACATCCAATTCTTCTCCGGCAAAGAGAAGACGCAGGACAATTTTTTTCACACGTTCAACACCCTGTACCAGCTCGGCAAGCAGATCGTGCTTTCTTCCGATGTGCCGCCGAAGGAACTCAAGGGGCTCGACGAGCGGTTGATTTCGCGTTTCCAGTCCGGGTTGACGGCAGATATTCAGCCACCGGATCTCGAGACGAGGATCGCCATTCTGCGAAAGAAAAGTGAAGACAACAGCTTCGAGCTGGCCCAGGACGTGGTGGATTTCATAGCCTCGAATGTGACGAGCAATATCCGCGAGTTGGAGGGCTGTTTGATCAGCCTCATTGCGCGGGCTTCGCTTGATAACAGGGAAATAACCGTCGACCTCGCAAGGGAAGTTTTGAGGATGGTCGTTAACGAATCAAAATCCCCTATAAACATTGATCAAATTCAACGGACCGTCTGCGAGTTTTTCGATATTCCCGAAGATCTGCTCCGAGCCAAAACGCGAAAACAAGAAGTTGTCAATGCACGCCAGGTAGCAATGTATCTTTCCAAGGAACTAACCAATTCTTCACTCAAGACGATCGGTCTGCATTTTGGGGGAAGGGACCATAGCACGGTAATTCATTCGTGCCAGTCCATTCAGGACCGTCTTAGGAGTGATTCCGCCTTCAAACAAACTATCGACCAGCTGCGCCGGCGCGTAGAACTGGCCGGTCGATAATCAGTCTGTTTCAAACGCTTTTCCTCACAACGTTCTCTGCAACAATCTCCGTCGTTGAAAATAATTTTATTCTCGTGTTCATATCTTCGCTTTCAACGCGTGGACAACTGTTTGTACTGTGTTTCTAACTGACTCCTTTCTCTTCATCCCAACAGATATAAAAATATGTGTTGATAGATAGGTCAATCATCCACATTTGATTCACATATTCTTCCTCATCAAAAAACAACGTTTGACACTCGTACACAGACCAATCATTTGTTCGGGTCTTTTTTTATCCACCGTTTCAACAGACTTATTATAAATCTTATCTTTTATCTTTCAATTACATATACTCTATAGGATAACAACCCTGGAAAAGCGCTTTCAGAGTTGAAAATGGCCTAAATTATTGCTATTTTTGGACATCAATGCCAAAAGCTCATCTCGCCAAAGAAGGAGAGAGGAATGAAATTCACCGTCGCATCCAATGAGTTACAAAAGGCACTGGCGAAAGTCAGCGGTGTTGTTCCGTCTAAATCGACCCTCCCGATTCTCGAAAATATTCTTTTCAAACTCTCCAAAAATATACTTCAACTTGTTGCTACAGATCTTGAGGTATCGATGTCCGCCTCCTTCGATGTGAAGGGGAGTGAGGACGGATCGATTGCGGTCCCGGCAAAACGGCTGATGGAGACGATTCGGGCGCTGCCGGATATTCAACTTGTCTTCCACGCCGACATGTCGTCGAACAAGGTGAAGATGATTACCGAGATGGGCGAATATATTCTCATGGGAGAATCGAGCGAGGAATTTCCGACAATTCCGCTCGTCAAGGGGGACGACAAGATTTCGCTCGGCGGGGAGATGTTGAAGAGTATGATTCACCGGACGTTGTTTGCGGTCAGCACCGACGAACTTCGCCCCGCGATGACAGGTGTGCTGCTCCAGGTAAAGGACGGCGACCTTCGTGCCGTATCGACAGATGGTCACAGGCTTGTGCGTATCCAGTATAATGGAATGAAGCAACCGAAAGTGAAATGGGATATCATCGTTCCCGCAAAGGCACTCAACCTCGTTGCGCGGTCGGTTGATACTGAGACAAACACAGTTGCTGTCGATGCAACGCATGTCCAGTTTACGTTTGGAACCACGACGTTGACGTCGCGGGTTATAGAGGAAAGTTATCCAAATTACGAATCGGTTATTCCGCTCGACAACGACAAAAAACTTGTCGTGGCGAGGGATCTGCTCCTTGCTGCGGTCCGGCGTGTTGCACTTTATTCCAGTTCAACAACGCACCAGGTGAGGTGCTCGCTGCGCAAAAACGAGCTGAGGGTGATGGCCGAGGATATAGACTTCGGCGGTGAAGCGAAAGAAAAAGTTCCCTGCGACTACAACGGGGATGAGTTGGAAATTGGATTCAACTCGACGTACCTCATTGATATTTTGTCGCACCTTGATGGAGAGGAAGTGGAATTCAAGCTTGGGACGGCCGTTCGGGCGGCGATCATCACGCCGGCGCATCAGAAACCAAACGAAGATCTCCTGATGCTTGTCATGCCAATGCGACTGAACACATAACAGCATGATGCTGGGCTGACGGAATTTAAGTAGGTAGCCCCATCCTGCAAGGCAGGAGCGGGGCTATCGCATTGTAAGTGCCACAGGGAATGTGAAGATCTGCGAACTGCATGTTCGGAATTTCCGCAACCATACTCACACCGACGCGTTCTTCGGAGATGGGGTGAATGCGGTACTTGGTGAGAATGGCGAGGGGAAGACAAACCTCCTTGAAGCGATCTCCTATCTCTGCCTGACAAAGAGTTTTTTCGGGAGTTCCGATGGCATTGTACTGCAAGTCGGGGAGAAAACCTTCGACGTTGGCGGCGAGGTTGAAACAGACTCCGGTCTTCGGTACCGCATCGCAGTTCAGTACGATCACGAAGCCGGAAGCAAGCAGTTTCTCATCAACAAAGCACCCGTCGAAAAGTTTTCGGAAGTTGTCGGGCAATTTCCCATCGTCGTTCTGTCTCCGGAATCCGGAGCGATTACAAGCGGCGGACCTGCGGACCGGAGGCGGTTTCTTGATTTTGTGATAGCCCAGGCGAGCAAGGTGTACCTGGAGGATCTGCTTGAGTACCGGCGCGTGCTTCGCCAGCGCAACCGGCTGCTGTTTGAGAGCAAAGTCAGCCGTACGGATTGCAGCGATGCCATCGAACCGTGGGATGAGGAGCTGTCGGATCGGGGGGCGCGGATCACGCACCGTCGCGGAGTCTTCCTGAGAGAGTTGCAGCCGATTATCCACGAAGCGTACGCACGTATCGCCGGAGGTGAGGAACAGCCGGCAATCGCGTATCAGCCTGCGGTGGACTATTCCAACGGGGCCGACGAAGGGGAGATCCGAAGCCGGTTTCAGCAGGATTTGAGGCGAAAAGCCACGGAAGAACGGCGGCTGGGGATCACGCTTGTTGGACCCCACAGGGACGAACTGGAACTCACAATCAACACGCTCGGCGTCCGGTCACACGCCTCGCAGGGGCAGCACAAGACGTTTCTTATAGCACTGAAGGTTGCGGAATTCCTCTACCTCCAGGCAAAACGGAACGAGCGACCGGTACTTTTGTTCGATGATATTTTCACGGAGCTCGATCGTCCCCGATCGGAACGGCTTCTTGAGCTGACAGGATCGGTCGGCCAGGCGTTCATCACGACGACGAGTGGAAGCGTTTTCCCTCCGGACTTCAACTGGACGGGAGCCAACCAGCGCTTCTTTGTACGCAAAGGAACGATCGATCATGCGAAAGCGGGCAGCCTCGCACATTAAGTCGATCGGCGACGCGCTGGACGATCTCATCAATTCGCTCGGCATTCAGAAAAAACTCCAGGAGCAATCGGCGCTGGACAAGTGGGACCAGGCTGTGGGCGCACGCATTGCCGGCGTAGCCCGCCCGACCCGGATCCTCCACGGGACATTGTATATCAGCGTCACCAGCAGCGTTTGGAGAAATGAGCTGAATTTACGCAAGGCCGAGATTCTCGGTAAACTCAACGCCGAGCTCGAGGAAGAAATCGTAAAGGACATCAAATTCCAATAAGGGAACTCATGGCGGTAGACACAAAACAGCTGAAGGGCAAGAAGAAGGGCGACGACGACAAGGCGGAAAAAGCCAAGGCGGCCCGCTCGCAGGGAGCCGAACATGGCTATACAGCGGACGACATTACGGTGCTCAAAGGACTTGAGGCCGTTCGCCGCCGTCCCGCAATGTATATCGGCGACACGAGTGCGCGCGGCCTTCACCACCTTGTGTATGAAGTTGTTGACAACTCGATCGACGAAGCGCTCGCAGGGTACTGCAAGAACATCACCGTGTCGATCAACAGCGACGGGTCTGTTACGGTCGACGATGACGGCCGCGGAATACCAACGGATATCCACCCGCAGGAAAAACGCTCCGCCCTGGAAGTGGTGATGACGGTGCTGCATGCCGGCGGCAAGTTCGACAAGAATACGTACAAGGTTTCTGGCGGTCTGCACGGTGTTGGTGTTTCCGTTGTCAACGCCCTGAGCGAGTGGCTCGAAGTTGAAGTGCGGCGCGACGGGAAGGTGTGGTATCAGAAGTACAAGCGCGGCGATCCGGTTGCCGCGGCGAAAGTGGTGGGGAAGGAAGACAAGGTAAAGACCGGTACAAAGATCACCTTCCTGCCGGATAACACGATCTTCAAGAGCCGGACATTCAAGTTTGAAACCCTCGCCGAGCGTTTGCGAGAGCTTGCATTCCTGAATCCGGAGGTCGTTCTGCGCATCGAGGATGGCAGGACAAAGAACGGCGAAGAGGAAGTCTTCCATTTCGAAGGCGGCCTCAGGGAGTTTGTCCAGTACATCGACGCCACGCGGCCTGCGATTACGAAGAAGCCGTTCTATGCGAAGGGGCAGGATAAAGACGAGAGCGGCCGGACCGTTGAGGTGGAGGTCGCCTTCCAGTACAACGACCAGTTCAGCGAAAATGTTTTCAGCTACGTCAACAACATTAACACGCACGAAGGGGGCACGCACCTGATCGGCTTCAGGACCGCGCTCACCCGCACCATCAACAACTTCGGATACAAAAGCGGACTCATCAAAGAAACAGGCGTACAGCTTGTCGGAGACGATTTCCGGGAAGGCCTGACGGCTGTCATCAGCGTGAAGGTTCCCGAGCCGCAGTTTGAAGGACAGACGAAAACAAAGCTTGGCAACAGCGAGGTCAAGAGCATCGTCGAGTCGGTTGTCGGCGCGCAGCTCCAGAGCTGGCTCGAAGAGAATTCGCCCGAAGCGCGGCGCATCATCGACAAGACGCTGCGTGCAGCCGAGGCACGCGAAGCAGCGCGCAAAGCCCGGGATCTTACGCGGCGGAAAAACGCGCTTGACGGGGGCGGGTTACCCGGAAAGCTGGCCGACTGTTCCATCAGCGATCCGGCTCACTGCGAACTGTATCTTGTGGAAGGAGATTCCGCGGGGGGGAGCGCCAAGCAGGGACGCGACAGAAGGTCGCAGGCGATCCTGCCGCTCAAAGGAAAAATCCTCAACGTTGAAAAGGCGCGTCTCCACAAAATCCTCGAAAACGAAGAAATCCGGGCTATTTTTACCGCGGTCGGTGCCGGCGTCGGCGAGGAGTTCGACGCGTCGAAGATCCGCTATGGCAAGATTATCGTGATGTGCGATGCTGACGTCGATGGGTCGCACATTCGCACGCTGTTGCTGACGCTTTTCTTCCGCTACATGCGCGAGCTCGTTGAGCTTGGGCACGTGTACATCGCCCAGCCGCCCCTCTACAAAGTGAAAAAGGGGAAGCAGGAACACTATGCATTCGACGAGCAGGAGCGCGACGAGATCATCAAGCGGCTGCGAAGCGAGAAGAAGGGGGCCCGCGCTCAGAAGGAAGAAGACGAAACGGTCGTTGCGGTGGACGAAGAAGGCGCGGTTGTGAGCACCGACGGCATTGTTATTTCGAGGTTCAAGGGTCTTGGCGAAATGAACCCGGAGCAGCTCTGGTCCACAACAATGAACCCCGAATCGCGCACAGTGCTGCAGGTGACAATTGAAAACGCGGCGGACGCAGACAGAACGTTTTCGATCCTCATGGGGGATGAAGTGGAACCGCGGCGCGAGTTCATCGAAAAGAATGCGAAGTACGTCCGCAATCTCGACGTCTGACGCACAACGGAATTTGATCCATCACAGTTCTTACGGGAATTTGAATGGCGACACTGAACGAAAAGATTGTACCGGTTGATATCGAAGAAGAAATGAAGGGATCCTACATCGATTATTCGATGTCGGTGATTGTCGCGCGCGCGCTGCCCGATGTGCGCGACGGGTTGAAGCCGGTTCATCGCCGCGTGTTGTTCGGCATGCAGGATCTCGGCCTGGCGAGCAACCGGGCTTACAAAAAGAGCGCCCGCATTGTTGGAGAGGTTCTGGGCAAGTATCACCCGCATGGTGATTCGGCGGTGTACGACAGCATGGTCCGCATGGTGCAGGATTTTTCGCTCCGGTACCCGCTTGTTGACGGACAGGGAAATTTCGGTTCGGTCGACGGCGATTCGCCTGCAGCGATGAGGTATACAGAGGCGCGCCTCTCCCGGATTGCAGAGGAAATGCTCCGCGATCTGGAGAAGAACACGGTCAATTTCACACCGAATTTTGACGATACTCTCAAAGAGCCGTCAGTCCTGCCGGCGTTGTTCCCAAACCTGCTGTGCAACGGCGCAAGCGGCATCGCGGTTGGTATGGCGACGAACATTCCGCCGCACAATCTGCGCGAGGTCATAGACGGGTGTGTCGCTTACATCAAAGATAATGACATCACGAACGATCAGTTGATGAAGCACATCGTGGCGCCCGACTTCCCGACAGGGGGCATCATCTACGGCTACGAAGGGGTGAAGGAAGCGTACACGAACGGCCGCGGCCGCATCCTGGTCCGTGCAAGGGCAAGCATCGAAACCGGCAAGGGCGACCGGCAGCGTATTATTGTCTCTGAGCTTCCGTACATGGTCAACAAGGCGTCGTTGATTGAAAAAATCGCCGACCTTGTCAACGACAAGAAACTGGAAGACATCGCAGACGTCCGGGACGAGTCGGACCGCGACGGGATGCGCATGGTCATCGAACTTCGCCGCGATGCGAACGCCGAGGTGGTGCTCAACAACCTGTACATGCACACCCAGATGCAGACGACGTTCGGCATCATCATGCTTTCGCTTGTGGAAGGCCGGCCGAGAATCCTGACGCTCAGGGAGATGATTCAGAAGTTCATCGAACACCGGAACGAGGTGATTGTCCGGCGCTCGAAGTTTGAGCTCGAAGAAGCAGAAAAACGCGCCCACATCCTTGAGGGATACATCATCGCCCTCGACAACATCGACGCGGTGATCCGGCTCATCAAACAATCGAGGGACGTCGAATCGGCAAAGCTCGGACTTATGAAAAAGTTCAAGCTGTCCGAGATTCAGGCCAAGGCGATTCTCGACATGCGGCTCCAGAAGCTGACCGGCCTGGAACGCAAGAAGGTCGAGGATGAGTACCGCGAGACGATCAAGCTCATTGAGAAACTGAAGGCGATCCTGAAAAGCAAGCAGCTGCAGATGAAGATCATCGAAGAAGAGCTGCTGGACCTGAAAGAGAAATACGGCGACGAGCGCAGAACGGAGATCATTTACAAGGCTGAAGAATTCAGCATCGAAGACATGATTGCCGAGGAGGCGGTGGTGATCACCATCAGCCACCAGGGGCTCATCAAGCGCTTCCCGGTCTCCGGCTACAGGCGGCAGTCGCGCGGCGGCAAGGGGGTGACGGGGGCGGCGACGAAAGAGGACGACTTTGTCGAACATATGTTCGTCGCCAGTACGCACAACTACATCCTCTTCTTTACGAACGCCGGGCGATGCTACTGGCTGAAGGTGTTCGAAATCCCCGAGGGAGGAAGAACCGCCAAGGGAAAACCGATCAATTCCCTGCTTGCCAAGAGCCAGGAAGAAATTATCAGCGCGTTCATAAGCGTGAAGGAATTTGACGACCAGCACTACATCTTCATGGTGACGGAAGCGGGACTTGTGAAGAAGGTGTTGCTGTCCGAGTTCAGCAACCCCCGGAGGAGCGGCATCGCGGCGATGACGCTGAAGAAGGGGGACCTCCTGAAGGACGCGAAGCTTACGGACGGAAAGCAGGACATCATCATCGGGACGAAAGAGGGAATCGCAATCCGGTTCCACGAAGAAGAGGTTCGGCCGATGGGACGGAGCGCGGCGGGCGTTCGCGGGATCAACCTCGGTAAAAAGGACAAGGTTGTCGGGGTCGTCAACCTGAGACGAAAGGGGACGGCCATTCTCGTCGCCACAAGCAGCGGGTATGGAAAGCGGAGCGAAGAGGAAGAGTACCGGGTCAGCCACCGCGGCGGCAAGGGGATTATCACTGTCAAGACGTCGGACAAAACCGGCGACATGGTCGCGATCAAGGAAGCGGTGGAGACGGATGACGTCGTAGTTGTGACGACGAACGGCATGGTGATCCGTCAACACGCGTCCGACATCCGCGTGGCAGGACGCAACACCCAGGGTGTCCGACTGATCAGGCTCCACGAAGGCGACGCCGTTGCGGACGTGGCAATTGTCATGGCTGAAGAAGAAGAAGAGAAAAGGCTCGCTGAAAACGAGATCGAAAAGAAAAACGGCAATGGAATGAAAGACGGCAAAGAGCCCAAGGCCGCGGCAACACAGGCGAAGGCCGTCAAGAAGGAACCAGCGGAAGAAAAGAAACCGGCGCCTCCAAAGACCGAAGCAAAGAAGACTCCGGTGAAGACAAAGACGGAGAAGAAAAAGAAAAAATCAAAATAAGAGCCGTGGTGAATACCACCACAGGATGTGCCGCTGAATCCGGACGAACGTCGCGAACCAGCGACACAGCGTTCCCCTTGTTCTAGGTGTTCGGCAACCTGACCATCCTCATCACCAAGGAGAGACACATGGAGTTCGTTGCGGGTTTACTTGTTCTGGCGCTGCTTGCCCTTCTCTACGAATACCGGTTCCGGAAATCCGATTTCTTCGTCGTCTACGAAGACAAAACAGGCCTGGCCACGAGAAAGGGCCGGCTCTACCCGCGCCACTTCAGCCTCCCCATCCGGCGTACAACCCAATCGCTGCAGCTGACGGTTGATGCCACCGCAAAAGGCAATCTCGAAATCAGGGTGAAGCTGGGACTCACCGTCGCGGCGAGCCCCGAACACCTTGGCGCCCTCATCCGTGTCGGTGGATGGAACGCGGACGCCGTTGCGCGCGCGGCAAAAGATCTCGAGGCGCTCTTTGTCGGCATGGTAAAAGCATACACCGAGCAGTTTGGCATCGAGGAACTTTCGTCGGAAAAAATCCTCGAGCACCTGCAGCTGAAAATGCCCGTCAGCAAAACGTCGTTCGGACTCGAAGTGGTCTCGCTGACGCTGCTTTCGTTTGAGCCGGTGAACCCGCAGATCTCCGAGGCCCTGCGCCAGCAGGAACACGCGAGGATTCTCGAGCAAACAGAGGCCCTGAATCAAAAGGCGCGTGTCGCCGCTGCCAAGGCAAAGCTGAAGGCAGACGAGGAAATCGCACAGCTCGAGAGCGAACTCGAGTTGAAGAAGCACAACCTGAAGAAAAACCAGCTCGAACGCGAGTCCACCCTTGCAGATATTCGTGTCGACGAAGAGCTCAAGCAAAGCAGGAAGAAACTTGAATTTGACAGGGAAGAACTGGACGTCCTCAGAAGCAGTCCGGAGCTTCTCATGCTCACACCGCAAGCCGCGCGCCTGGCCGAAGCAAGCCAGGGACTGAAAAACGCCCGCACAATCGTGTCGCTTTCGCCGCAAGACCTTTCGCAGGGATCGGAGTTGCTGGGAACGCTTCAGAAGATTCTTCTGAGCGCAATCGAGACGTATCGATCGGAAGCGAAAAAGGTAAAGACAAAACGCCCCGTCGAATAAGCTGCTCATCGGGGACTCCTTCGCATCAAGGGGTTGCGCGCAGGCCATGCAAACACACACCAAGGATCCGCTTTCCTTGTTCCGGCTTAAACCGCTCAAGGCGGCCAGGGTTTCTGAAATCAGCGAAACCACGGCCTCGTCTTCTGCGGCACCGGAGGAGCGCGTCAACTTTCATATTGGCAATCCCGTTCAGGATGACCGCCTCGCCTCGGCGTACCTGAGAATCATCCTCGGCATCGATATCCGCCGCGAGGATTTGTCGGATGCCCGGATCCCCGAGATCCTGAATTCACTGGAGTGGGACGAACAATCTGAGCCGAAGCTTGCCTTCCTGCGGGCCCTGATCCGAAAAAGCGCCCCCTACACACCGCGCGGCGGATTCTCCCGCAACGCCCCGAATAACCTTGTCAAATCCTTCATCGAGTGGCTGCAGACACAACCGGAGCCGCTGACGTATGATCTTGGTCAGTCGAGCGGACGTCGTGAGATTATTCTCGCGACAGGGGGGATCGTTGAATCGCTTCGCGTCCTCTTTCACGCGCTGTCGGCGTTTCTCATCGTGCGCCCCGCGCATGTCTTGACGCACCGGACTGCAAAAGTGTTCGACCCGGCGGCATACGACGGGCTGAGGTTCGGAGAGCTCCCTGAAGATGAGCACAGCGCGTTCCACCACCTTGAAGAACACTTCAAAGAGTTTCCGGAGACACCGACGTTTCTCATCACCGGGAGTATCCTTGGCGAGGACGTCCGGCGCTCCCTCCGCCAGATGAGCCTTGATCACCCGCTCGTGTTTATAGAAGCGAACGACGCACCCAACCACCTTTCGCTGGCCCGCGAAGCGAAACTGACACAGAAAGTTGTCAGAATTCTCACGCCCGGAATTTTCCAGCCACGGTTGAGCGATCTTGCAACCGTCTTTCTCGCGGGAAACGCCGATATACTCGCCGTCTTCGAATCGACGCACTTCCAACTGAAGGGGTCCCCCTCGGCATCCGAGATTGAACTCCTTTCATATCTCCTGGAACAAACGAACCCTGCGCCGTCGTCGGAGTCCGTGTCGAACGAAATTGTTGTCGGCCCATCGTATCAATCGCTCTTCCAGAAAGAACGCCCATCGGATCGTTTTCCCGTCTACGCCCGTCTGCTTGACGAGCGTGTGGGTGGGTACCTTTCAAGGGTATCTGAGAAAGTGGAACAGCGGATCGGGAAAATTGCCGGCAAGCTCGAGCGCGTCTCTGCCGCCGCTGAAACCGCCCGCCCCATTTCGGCATTCGACATGTTTTCACAGACGGATGCCGGCAGCTTCATCGGTTCCCTCGAGAATCATATTGATTCTCCGGAGTGGCAGGAGGGATTGGAGCGGAGCTTCCTGTATGCATTCCTGAAACATCACCCGGAGTACGAACTTTCCCGCAGCGTTGTCGTCAGCGGCTCTTCGCGCAGCGCTCTTGGTTTGCTCGGCTTCCACTGCGGCATACGCGAGGTTGTGGTCTCGGATTTGAGCTGGAGCTATGAACACTGTTTCCCCCTTGTGCATCCCGTTCCCATGACGCCGGCGTTCGCCCTTGATGTGGACGCGATGATTGACGCAGTGCGAAAACTGCTGGAGAAGAACGAGCGGTGGGGGGAAACCGGCGCGGTTGTTCTGAACAACCCGCACAACGCCACGGGGCGCGTATTCGACGAGGGAGATCTGAAGAAACTCGTCGGATGGCTGCTGGAGCATGGCGTCTGGGTGATCGACGATCTGTCTTACCAGGAAGTTGCACCGGCGACGGTGCTGCCCGGGATCAAGACGGTGCGACAACTTGCCAACGAGCTCATCGCGGTGGGCCGGTTGACGGAGGAGCACACTTCGAAAGTTGTGACGGTACACTCCGTCTCAAAAACAGACTCGCTTGCCGGCGCACGCCTTGCGGTCGTTGAGATCCGGCAGGAACGCCTGCACAGGAAATTTGTGGAATCCCACAGGCACATCAGGCCGAATATTGGCGCCATTGCGCTCACCTACCTGTTCTACAGGAACGAGTCTGATGTCGCGCTGGCATACTGGAAACTTCGAAACGGAATCTTGCGCGATCGCACCGACGCGCTCCTTGATGCGGTTCGAAGCCTGCCGAAAGACCGCAACCCGTTCGGGATCGAGATCATTCCGCCGACAGGAAGCCTCTATCCTCTGCTTGTTGTGCATCAGCTTCCCCCGGGACTTTCGCTGGACTGGCTTGCCTCGGGGCTTGCGCGGCAGGGAATCGGGATGCTGCCGCTCTCGACATTTGCGCGCACCGAGGACGGATTCAACACCGGGAGAAAAACGTTCAGGCTGACGCTTGGGGGCACAGACCCGGCGGATGTTCTCCACAAGAAAACGCGGCGTGTTCTCATCGATCTCAACAGGCTCATCGCGGAAGAATCCGCCAGGTATAACCGCCTGTATCCCCCCGGCACACCCGCCCGATCGGTTGAGACGCAGGGATTTGTGTACCGTGACCGGTGGAACGAGCTCGAGAGTTTCATCCTGACAGCCTGCCGCCGGATCAGCCTTCGGCAGTACGGTCAGTTTCGAACGGGCGATTCACAACATCAATTCTGTGACCGCTACGCGCCCGCGAGAATTGCGGTGTACCGGCAACGGGGGACGGACCGGTTTGGCGAAAGCGAGGCCCTCGTTCAGGAAGCGCAAGCCGACACAGGCCGCGCGCTTGCCAAAAGGCTGGAGCGGGAACTGTACAAGGATTCGCTGGGGCGACGCGACAAGAAATTCAGGCAGAGGGGAAGCGACCGGACGGTGCATCCGACACAGATGTACTCGATCCAGACAGAGAGATGCTTCGAAATCATCATTCAGAAGCTGTTGCACGACGAGCCCGTGCCGGTCAGCCTTGTCGACGAAGCCTCACGTTGTCTCCTGGAAGAATATCTTGGCCTGAACGTCGCGATCAACTCCAGTCAGGAGTCTGACGAGCTGATCCTCGATCTGCGGACGCTGATTGCCGCAGAGAACACCGCTCTGCTGCGGAACGGCGGATCTGATGCGCAGATCATGTCGTTCTGGGGAGACTGGGATGGAAGCAATCGTCCTTCGGGGCAGGGACATCGCCTCGTTGCGTCGACGCTTATCGAGAACGTGAACCACCTGGCCCGCCTCCTGTCGGTTCTCATCAGCGCCGATCGAAGTGTCCGCGTCGAGCCGGATGTCGCAGCCGAGCTCAAGACGCTTTCGGATCGAAACCGGCGCTTTACAAAGCTTCTGAACGACATCACCGATCTGACGCACCAGCTTGAAAAGCGGTATCGCGGCATTCTCCCCTTTAGCGTGCGCCCCGGCGCAATGCGCAACGTTGGAATGAAACTCCGCCTCGCACGCGATCCGTTGACACTCCTCTGGCAGCACAACGACCGGCTTGAGAGAAAAATGGTCGATCTCCGTATCCAGCGGCGCGAGACGCTGGAGTACTATTTTTCTCTGAACAAAAAACTGCGCAAGCAGCTGCACAGCCTCATTCCTGCGATCCAGCAAAACCTCACCAACGAGCAGGTGCTCCGGGAGGCGTCGCTCTATCGCGATCTGTTGCAGCGCATGGCGATTACGCCCCGCATCGACCAGGCGATGATCACTGCGCAGGATTCATTTGCCATCGACACGACGGTCTACAACATTTACGAAATCAACGAGATCTCGGCAAAGTACGGCAACCCCGGCATCATTCTCGCTCTCCAGGTAAGCATGTCGACAAAAGCGGAGGCGCTGATCTCGCTGGACCGCAAGCTTCGCTCGCGCCGCGAGCAGGTGCTGAGAAACCACCCGGGCCTTGAACTGCCGATTATTCAACTTATCCCGCTCTTTGAGGACATCGATTCTGTCCGGGGAATCCCTGCCTATCTTACGAAGATTTGGGACTACGCCCTTCAGAGTCGCCGTGTGAACCAGGAAACCGGAGATCGCTTCGCGGAGGTAATTTCGGAGGTGTTTATTGCGGGCTCGGATCTGAGTCAGCAGGTCGGTCAGGCCGCGGGGGCTGCGCTCTACCGGGAGGCAAAGCACGCGACGATGATGTGGCTTGCCGAGCACCAGGTGATCGAACACGTGCGGATCAAGATGGGCAGCGGTGAGCCGATGCAACGTCAGGGAGGATATTACGCCGGTGTGTCGGGAGAGGCCGCGTTCGTGAAGAGTCCGGCGGCTCACCGGCTGTTCGGTTTGCATCTTCCGGCCGCCGCGCGCAAGAGCACCGAATATGCCACGACGCCGCTCATGGGATTATTCACGAGCGGTGACCTGCGGACGCTGCAGAGCACGATTTCGGAACAGCTGCGTCACCTTCCAATACACGAGACAGCGAGTGTTTTGTACCATATGCGTGAATCGCAGCGGCGGCACAGGAATGACCTGATTCGTGCCGCGGAATCTCTTGTAGAGAGCCGCCTGCAGCAGAAGAAACGGGGCGCCCAGGAGCTTGAGCGGTTGACCGTGGGCACGATCGATGCCGTCTACGATCAATTCATGACGCTGCTCACGGAAGACTTCCGGCAGATCCTCTACGGTACGGACGAAGACGTTGTCGGGGTTCATATCATCTCGTACTTCATCGCGCGCACGATGCCGCAACTGCGCGATCGTCCGACGATCCGCCCCTCGGTGGGAGCCGGGAGTGAACGAGGGCAGCGCATCCTGGAACAAATCGCGAGGATCATTCCCCTCTCGCGCCACGGCAGCCGCCTGCGGGCAATTGCGCACAACCAGGCACAAACAGCGGTACTCGGACTCAACCAGCTTACAACAGGGCTCTTCAGAGCGCTGGACCGATTCGTGCAGCTGGAATTCAAGGAAGGCGATTCGCGGTCGCTGGTTGCCGACCGCCTGCTGCCTCACCTTCCCGTGTACGAAATGCTTCACACGATCAGGATTTATCACGATCCGGAACTGACGGTCCTGAAGCGCATCGAGCCCGCATTCCCGGCCGGGATCTCGGCGCTCCTCGCACTTCGCGAGGATAACGACAGCCTGCCCCGTTATGTCGGGCTGCTCCAGCAGGAACTTCTGCGCCGTCACGGACTGGACGTCAGCGATTTCTTCGAGGATGGCACGTTCATCCCGCAGCTCCTTCCAACACTCAGGCCGGACCTTGCGGTGCTTCTGCAGGAGAATCTTTTCAATACCAACATCGACGCCCTCCTGGGGGATTTGAAGGGATCGACAGAGAAGCAATGGCGGGATGAAGTGCGACGATTGCTTGCCGTGCCGGAGGAAATCCGTTTGTGGCGTGCGCGCATCTGGGAGTTGCTCGAAGATCCGATCACACAGCGAGTCCAGAGTTTCGTCGAACTTGCAATCGCCCTGAATACGCTCTCCCGCAACCAGCCCCTGAAGAGCGAGACGAGCCAGCTGAAGGCGATCAAACTTTCTTCAGAACTCTCGCACTTCTTTTCCGCCGCGAATTCGACGGATGACATGCGGCAATTCCTGGCTGCCGCCCTGAATTACCTCGGCGCGATTTCGGAAGGAATGGTCGAAGTTCCGGTGGCGATCGTGAGGTCGCTGAAGGAGGTCGAGAAGATCGCGAAGATTGAAGAGCAGGCCCTTTCGCCCGAGCGTCAGCAGCTTCTCAGATTTTACATGCTTCAGATTGCCCGACTGGCCGGGGAGAACGGTTGAGGGGGTTGATTCCTTTGCGGCGGCTATTTATTGGCGGATAGTTTTTGGCGAACCCACGGAGAGCTTTTTCGCTCCCGCGTTGCCTTCCAGCCCGGCGGCAGGTCGGACAAACTCCCGAGGCTTTCATCCCTCTTTATCAATTCATCCAGCGCAACGCTGACCTGGACGTCCACCTCCGGATTCACATCTGCAAAGAACATCCACTCGTCGTCATCCTCATTGTGAAACACAGCGAGAATCGGCGATCCGCGATTGACAACCACCCACTGGGTAAGAACAAGCGCTGTTGCGGGATGTTGGAAAACAGAGTGGGAGGAAGAAGCACAGGCGGAAAAAAACAGCGCAGCGAGTGCCCAACCGAAATACACACCCACGCCGCGCCAGGAATGTTCACGCCGGTCCATCGTTACACGCCGTACGGCACCCAGATGTTTTTTACCTGCGTGGACTTGAGAAGCAGCTTCTCGGTTCTCATTGTTGTCCAATCGATCTGATTCCCATCAGACACCCACGTCTGTTTCATGTTTCCGATGGAAGCTTCCTCGATGGCCTTCGCGCTCTCCTGATTGCCAAACGACCAGATTGCATCGACATCTTCGTGTTCCGCCAGAACCCTGGCGACAGCATCGGGATTCTGTGCTGTGAGAAGATTGATGACCCCGCCCGGGACATCGGAATGCTGAATGATCTGGACAAGATCCATTGCTGTCATCGCGTGGCTACCGGCAACGGCGACGACGGTGTTCGCCATCGCAACGGCGGAGGCAAGAATCGAGATAAGGCCGAAAAGGGGGGAACGATCCGGAGCGCGCATGCCAACAACGCCGACCGGTTCGCGCAAGCCCACAACCAGTCTGCGGCCCAGCACAGGCTGAACGGTGCCGCCGAACTTATCAGCGTATGCTCCAAAGTCGAACAGCTTGCTGATTGCCCGATCAACTTCCAGTGTGGCGGCCTCGAGAGAACATCCCGTTTGAGCGGCAATGCCCGTCGCCATTCGTTCCTTTTCAACGGAGAGATTTTCGGCCCAGAAATAGAGGATCTGTGCCCGCAGGTGCGCAGCGGATTCGAACCACGACGGAAATGCCGCGCGTGCTGCCTCGACAGCATTGCGAACATCCTTCCGGTTGGCTTCGCCCACCACGGCAAGAAGATCTCCCGAAGGAGATGTAACTGAGAAGCTTCCCGCCTGGTCGGGCCGGGCGAGTTTTCCGCCGATGAGAAAGCGAAACGTGCGGTCGACGGCAGAACCATTTGAGGGACGAGAGACCGCGGGCTGTGACCGGGAGAGCTGGGGAGGAACGACCTCCGCCGCGTGAGCAGTTTGTTGCGGTCCGGAAGAAGCGTGATCTGCTTCGACAAGCACATCGTACATTCCTTCTCTTCCCCCCTCACGACCATAGCCGCTTTCGCGGTATCCGCCAAATCCCGACGCAGCATCAAACAGGTTTGTCGAGTTGATCCAGATTGTTCCGGCTTTCAATTTGCGCGCCACGTCCATGGCCGTATCAATATCCTGAGACCAGATTGATGCGGCGAGCCCGTACCGCGTGTTGTTGCCGAGCTGAATTGCTTCGGCCGGTGTCCTGAACGTCAGCGTGACAAGGACGGGACCGAAAATTTCCTCCTGTGCAATGGTGTGAGACGGTTCGACGTTTGTGAAGAGCGTCGGCGGGAGGAAGTATCCGCCTTTCGGACAGGTGACGTTTTCCGGCTGCCACAGTGTTGCCCCTTCCTTCTTTCCCACCTCCATCATCTCGGTGATCTTTTTCAACTGCTCGGCATTGTTGATGGCCCCCATGTCGACGGCTTTGTCGAGCGGGTTGCCGACGCGTAGCTTGCTCATCCTTCGTTTGAGCCTCTTGATGAAATCGTTGTGAATTCCCTCCTGCACAAGAAGTCTTGATCCGGCGCAGCACACCTGCCCCTCGTTAAACCAGATCCCGTTTACAACTCCCTCGACGGCTGAGTCCAGGTCGGCATTGTCGAAGACGATGAACGGCGACTTGCCGCCCAGCTCCATTGTCAGATGTTTACGCGATCCCGCTGTTCCTTTTCTTATGATCCGACCAACCTCGGTGGATCCCGTAAAAGTGACCTTCCATGGAACAGGATGTTCGTAGAGCATTGTGCCGGTCCTGGAATCGCCGGTGAGGATGTTGACGACACCCGGCGGGAGTTTCACTTCGTTCATGAGTATGTCCGCCAGAAGAAGGGCGGACATCGGCGTGGATTTGGAGGGCTTCAGGACAACGGTATTTCCGGCCGCAATCGCCGGGGCGATCTTCCACGCGATCATGAGAAAGGGAAAATTCCACGGAACAATCTGAGCGATAACACCGCCGGGACGATAGGCGGCAAACTCCGTTTCCATTGTCTGTGCCCAGCCGGCATGATAATAGAAATGTCGAATGACGACCGGGATGTCGATGTCGCGCGTCTCGCGAATGGGCTTTCCGTTATCGAGCGATTCAAGAACGGCGAACACGCGGGCGTGCTTCGCAACGGCCCTCGCGATGGCGTAGAGATACCGCGCGCGAGCATGACCGGAGAGGGCGCTCCACGAAGGAAACGCCGCTTTCGCCGCGTGAATTGCCGCGTCCACATCTTCCTGCGTGCCAAGAGCGACTTCTGCGAGCACCTCATCGCTTCGCGCCGGGTTGATGGTCTTGAAATATCCCCCCTTCTCCGGCGCCCGCCAGACACCATTGATGGAGTGTGAAAACCTGCCTCCATGGGATTTGATCCACTCCCGTGTTTTTGCTTCGGATTCCGGGGCCGGACCGTAGTCGAGCGAGTCGATGAGCGATGCCAATTTCTCCTGGTTCATGAAGTCTTCTCTCTGACGATGAATGAAACGAAACCATAGGGCGGCAATGCAAAGACGCGAATGCCTCTCCGCCGCCTATGACATGGGATGGTACTGGGCGTTTGAATAGCGCCCGAAAGCAAGGTGCGAGAGCTGACGCTCAATATCTGTCAGCAGACCACTGGCGCCGATGCGAAACAGACCGGGTTTTGTCCAGTCAACACCCAACTCTTCGAGCATGAGTGTCAGCCAGAGCATGGAGTCCTTCGCCGAACGGATGCCGCCGGCCGGCTTGAAGCCCACGCGCTGATGATCGGGCAGGCCGAGGTCCATAAAGCGGCGGATTTGCCGAACCATGACGAGGCCGCTTGGGATCGTTGCGTTTGTGGGTTCGAACCCCGTCGAGGTCTTGATTGTATCCGACCCGGCCATGATCGCAACCGCAGAAGCTGCCGCGACGTTTGTCAGGGTTTCGAGGTTGCCGACGCCAAGTATTGTCTTGAGCTTTGCGCGGGTTCCGCAAGCTTCGCGGTACGCCACAATCTCATCATACAGGGCTTTCCACCTGGCGGTCAGGACCTTCTCGCGGCTGATGACGACATCGATCTCCGTCGCTCCCGCTTTGATGGCCAGATCGATTTCGAGAAGCTTGACCTTCATGAACGTCTGCCCCGAGGGAAAGCCCGTGGCAACCGAGGCAACCGGGATACGGTCGTGAAGGCATTCGACGGCCGTCCTGACCTGGGCAGGATACACGCACACAGCGGCGGTCGTTGGCGGAGCGCTTCGGAGGTTGAAGGCGGCGAGGAGCTCTGGTTCGAGAGGTGAAAGGGCTTTGGCACACAGGCGTGCCACGCGCCCCGGCGTATCATCACCGGCCAGCGTTGTAAGATCGATGCAACGGATGGCGTTGAGGTACGCAGCCACCTGGGCTTCCACCTTGAACGTGCGGCGCGTGCCGAGCTCGGCCGCGCGCGCCTCCACCGCACTACGGTTCATTCGAATGGACTGAACGAGTCCCGGATCGAAGGGCATTGGCTGGTTGGTGTGAAGACCTGCCGCCGGTTTCACTTTACCAGCGGGCCCGGATGCTGCGGAGATGACTGAACGCGCCGGCTTTTTCCGGATAAGTGTCGTTCGCGCTGACTTCTTTTTCTTGGCCATGAACGTCCTTGTGTTGAAACCCGACTGATGAAACAAAAGACGAGGAGAAAATCCCCATGTGAAAAAACCACGAGATCATTCCTATGGTACCGAAATTGACAGAGAGTTTCAAATCATCCCGGGGGAATGCATGGCGGGTTCCGAAATTCGACCCCGCGCTTCCCGGTTCTGTTGCCTTTCAGCCCGAACTGCAGTAGCTTTCAGAAGCGGAGTCAGCAGATCCTTCCCGGTGCACCGACCGCAGTGATTGCCCGGTCTCTCCGGACCACACAATGGCATGATCAGCTGTTTCGTTGTCTTTGCCCCGCACGCCGGGCCCGTTCCAGGGCGGCGCACGGGAGATCCGATAACCCTTTTGCAGGAGAATACGCTCGTGACTTCGAATCCATTTCTCGGTGTCGTTTTTCACTGGCTCGGCGGTCTCGCCTCGGGAAGCTTCTACGTTCCCTATCGGGCTGTAAAAAAGTGGTCGTGGGAAGTGTACTGGCTTGTGGGAGGATTCTTCAGCTGGATTATCGCCCCGTGGGTTCTCGCGTCGATCAACACGAACGATCTTCTCGCGGTGATTACGTCGGCACCGGCAAGCAGCATCTGGTGGGCATACTTCTGGGGAGCGATGTGGGGACTGGGCGGATTGACATTCGGACTGACGATGCGCTACCTCGGGCTGTCGCTCGGGATGGGCGTAGCCCTCGGCTACTGCGCGGCATTTGGAACGCTTATGCCGCCGATTTTTCACGGGGAATTCGTCGACAAGGTGCTCGGAACAACATCGGGACAAGTCATTCTCCTTGGTGTTGGTGTTTGCCTCCTGGGAATAGCCATCGCGGGGCTGGCGGGCCGCTCGAAGGAAAAGGAGATGTCGGATGAGCAGAAGAAAGAAACGATCAAGGAATTCAATTTTACAAAAGGGATCCTCGTTGCAACGTTTTCGGGTGTGATGAGCGCGTGCTTTGCGTACGGCCTCGATGCTGCTTCGCCGATTGCAGAACTCTCGGCGCAGCACGGCACAACCGCACTGTGGGTCGGTTTGCCGAAGCTGTGCGTGGTGCTCCTCGGCGGGTTCACAACAAACTTCATCTGGTGCGTCATCCTGAACGTGAAAAACAGGACAGGGTATCAATACTTCAACCGGACGATAAGGGTGGAGGAGGGCGAAAAAGGAAATAGTGCGGCGGGTCAACCCACAACAACGCAGGCGCCGATGCTGAACAACTATCTCTTCAGCGCGCTCGCCGGCGTTACCTGGTACCTGCAGTTCTTCTTCTATACAATGGGTGAGACCCAGATGGGGCAATACAAATTCTCAAGCTGGACAATCCACATGGCGAGCATCATTATCTTCAGCTCGTTGTGGGGGATTGCTCTTCACGAGTGGCGCGGGAGCAGTTCGTCGACAAAGACCAAACTTGCCATCGGGCTCCTGACGCTTGTGCTCTCTACAATTGTCGTGGGGTATGGAAATTACCTCGGAGTTGCCGGCAAACCATGAAGAAGCAGATTCTCGTTGGATCTCTTCTCGTCGTTCTCGCATATGCACTTCTGCTCATTCCTCTCCCCGAGCGGAAGGCGGCCGCCGGGTTGTCGTCCGGCAATCAACGAAAGGCATTCGCCTGGAACCAGGACGACTTCTGGAAACAAATCGAAACGCAGTACAGGGCGGTGCGCAAGAAGGGGTGCGAAGGAACCCACCGTCAGTCTGACAGCCTGCTGACATTGTCGGAGCAGACGCTTGCAACAATCGCCGGCCGGCCGCTCAGCCCCGATGACCCGGCGCTCAGGATCCTGGAGCGAAGTGTTTTCGAGGCGGGCTCTCTCGCGGCGTCCTGCCCCGAACGATTGGACAGATACGCGTCGCTTGTCGTGAATGAAAGAACCGTAGTCAAACAGCAATCGGAACATTGGAACATTCGCGATGATGCCACGCGGGAGGCATTGTACCGGCTTCTCTACGGGAGCCGCGGGGCGCTGGAAGAGGTGCTGCTCCATCTGCCCCCCGGCACAAGGCCGGACGCGTTGATGCGGGGTGTCGATGAGCCCTCGTCGTGCCCGCAGGCCAACCTTCTCGGTGTGCAGCTGCGTAGCGGGGACATTCTGCTCTCACGCGGCGGAGCAGCAACGTCGGCGCTCATTGCGAGAGGGAACGACTTTCCGGGGAACTTCTCACACGTTGCGCTGGCGTATGTCGACCCGAAGACAAACCTCATAAGCATCATCGAAGCGCATATCGAACGCGGCGTGGCGGTCTCAACGCCGGAGCAATATCTCGCCGACACAAAGCTGCGCGTGATGGTGCTGCGCCTTCGCCACGACCTTCCCCAAATGCGCATCGATACAATGCTGCCCCACAAGGCCGCGGCGTATGCCCTCGCGTTAGCGAGAGGCAGGCACACAGCGTACGATTTCAGCATGGATTTCCAGAACTCCGAAAAGCTGTTTTGCTCGGAGGTCGCGTCGCTGGCGTACGGACAGGTTGGCGTCCAGCTCTGGATGGGTCTCTCGCACATTTCATCCCCCGGCCTTCGTGCATGGCTGGAAGAATTTGGCGTTGAACACTTTGAGACACAGGAACCGTCGGATCTCGAGTATGATCCGCAGCTGCGCGTGGTGGCGGAATGGCGCGATCCGGAACAGCTGCGGAAAGATCATCTCGATAATGCCGTGACCGAGGCAATGCTGGAAGGGGCGGAAGCCGGCGAACGACTGACGTTTCCCTGGTACGAGCTCCCCGTTGGGCGCGGTGCAAAGCTGTACAGCGCGCTGCTGAACCTCTTCGGACGCATCGGTCCCATTCCGGAAGGAATGACGGCGGAAGCGGCGCTGAGAAACAAACACTATTCCGCGAGACATCGTGCCATAGAAAACGAACTGAACCGTCTCGCAGGAGAGTTTGAAAAGGAACAAGGATACCTGCCCCCGTACTGGGGACTTCTGCAAATGGCGCGCAGCGCCAGGCAAACGGTCGGGCAGGAGTAGCACACACACAGACAGGAACCCGAGGTTATCATGAAAAGACGCATCATCGTTGCCGCCCTTATTCTCTGGACAATTCCCGCCGTACTTCAGGCACAAAAAGAACAACCGCGGGTCGACTGGGATGCGGTTGCGAAAATTCGCGCAGAAGGACTCCAACATTCCCAGGTAACAGATATTGTCGGCTACATTACCGATGTCCTCGGATCGAGGTTGTCGCTTTCGGAACACATGAAGAAAGCCCAGGCCTGGGCCAAGGGGAAAATGGAGTCGATCGGGCTATCCAACGTGGTTGTCGAGCCGTTCATGGATTTTGGTGCGGCTTGGGACAACGAGTATTTTTCGGCCCAGATGATTGAGCCCTCCTATGTGCCGATGGCGGGATTTCCGCTTGCATACACCCCCGGAACGAATGGGAAACGAATCTGTCCGGCGATGATCGTCGACATCCAGACCAAGTCCGATTGCGGGAAATACCGCGGGAAGCTCAAGGATGTCGCAGCAATGATATCGCCGATTTGTGTTATCGATCCCGCCAACCTTCCGAAGGGAGTTTCGCGGTTGACGGACGAAGAGCTCAAGTCGCTGGAGAACATGGCGGTGCAGCCGCCGCGCGTGGTAACACCGCCGGTGCCCAACCCGGAGCTGCTGAAGCCGGAAGAGAGGATAGACTTTCTCAAATCAGAAGGCGTAGCGGTTGTGCTGCAGTGTGATGGAGGCACGTTTGGACTTGTGCGCGCCTACAGCCGTCCCGGATCGAATGCCGACAAGTGGTCGCGCGAGAAAGATCTCAACTCTCTTCCCATGATCGCCCTGACGCCGGAATACTACAACCGGATGTACCGGATCCTGAAACGCGACATCCCCGTGAAGATTGAAGTCGAGGTGCGTAACCGGATCGGCGACTCGGTTGAAAAAGCATGCAACGTTCTTGGGGAAATCCCGGGAACAGATCTGAAAAACGAAGTGGTCATGATCGGCGCACATCTCGACAGTTGGCACGAGAGTCCGGGGGCAAGCGACAACGGGGCGGGGTGTGCCGTCGCTCTTGAAGCCATGAGAATTCTGAAGACGATCGGTGTCCACCCGCGTCGTACGATCCGCATCGCGCTCTGGAGCGGCGAAGAGCAGGGATTGAACGGATCGAGAGAATATGTCCAGGCGCATTTCGGCGATCCGAAGAGCGGGAAAAAAGCCGACTACGATAAATTCAGCGTCTATTTCAACCAGGACTACGGAGCGGGAGCGTACCGGGGAATCAATCTGCAGGGAAACGAATTTGTGAGGAGAATTTTCGCGGCGTGGATGGAACCGTTCCACGATCTCGGGATGACGATGATGACCATCCAAAGCGTTGGCAGCACCGACCACATCCCGTTTGACAACGCCGGTCTTCCCGGATTCCAGTTCCTGCAGGACCGCGTCGGCATCGGCGGGCATTCAAACATGGATGTCTTCGATTCCCTGGTCCCGGACGACCTCAAGAGAAACGCCGTCATCATGGCCTCGTTTGCCTATCATGCGGCGATGATGGACCAGCAGATACCGCGCAAACCCATCCAATAAGACATCAAAGGACGGACGAGAGTGAACAAACGGATCAGCAAAACGATCGTCCCGCTGCTCGCGGCGATACTGTCCAGCCAGTCGGTCTGCACGGCACAATCGCAAATCACGGGAAAGGATACAACCTTGCATCAAAATCAAACAACTGTTGAGTTGAGTCCGGGATTGCTCAACAGCGTCGAATCAAAGGACGTAACGCGCGAGGGCAACCCACAGACGATTGATTCGCCTCATGGCAAGGCGGCTTCCTTCGACGGTGTGCGCGACGGTCTTTTCATTCATTCCAACCCGATAGAGAATCTCAGACAATTTACGATTGAACTGTTCTTCTTTCCCGCTCCCCAAGGGCCCCACGAGCAACGGTTCTTCCACATCGGCGAGGTAAGCGGCAGCCGCCTCCTTCTCGAAACACGCGTGACCGACGATCAGTGGTACCTCGACGCCTTCATAAAGTCGGGCGACTCGTCCAGAACATTGATCGATCAGAAGCTCACACACCCGACTGGGCGGTGGTTTCATCTGGCCTTCGTGGTGGATAACGGTACGATGGACACGTACGTCGATGGGGAGCACGAGTTGAACGGAAGAGTCGATTTCACACCCCTGAACGGAGGGATGATGGCGCTCGGCGTTCGCATGAACAAAGTTTCATGGTTCAAGGGAGCGATCGCGCGGATTCGTATCACGCCGTCATGTCTGCAGCCCGCCGGTTTCATGAAGCAGTAATCACCAACCAGAGGAACGAAAGGAGGCACGATGCGCACCATTCTGTGTGCACTTGTTTTCTTTGCCCTGACCAGCCCTCTCCGGGCCCAGGAATCAAGAGTGGAAGTGACACAAGCAACGACACCCGCGGAGGACTCGAAACCAAACAACGATGCAGTTCCAAACGGGATTGCTCTCAACGGACAGTTCGGGCGGATTGTCGTGCTCAGATTCAAGTACGGATCGGATCTGCTGGGTGAAATGCAGACATTGATCAAGACTCAGAAAATCCGCAACGCGGTGATCCTCTCCGCCGCGGGATCGGTGTCCGGGTATCACTATCATACAGTCAGCAACGGTACGTTTCCGTCGAAAAACATCTTCGTCAAAAATCCAACCGGACCCGCAGACCTGATCGGCATGAATGGGTATGTCATTGACGGCAGGATCCACGCACACATGACACTGGCCAACCCCGACAAGGCCTTTGGCGGCCACCTCGAACCCGGAACAACAGTGTTCACGTTCGCCATCGTCACGCTCGGCGTGTTGAAGGAAGGAATCGATCTCAGCAGGATCGATGACAAGACTTATCGGTAGGATGATTTCTTAATCGTTTTGAATTTCAGGGAGTCGAACATGACCACGTTCCATGCCTCGAGACCCCGCGTGAAGAGGATCGTCCTCTTCGCCGCGTTGGTTGTGTGTAACGGACTCCTCTATTCTCAATCGAGCGGACAACCCAGGAGCCCCGAACCCGGACTTCTCTTCTATCTTTCCGGTGAACACGGGTTTGCGGCTGACTACTCTGCGGGAGGAACACCCAACCCAAACTTTCTCGAACATGTCGCGCGTATTCCAGATGGGGCAAAGGGAGCGGGTTTTGCATGCGAAGACAAACAGCTCATGTCGTACTGGGCGCCGGGCAACATCTACGCCGAACGCGGGACGCTGAGCTTCTTCTGGAGAGCGCGCACGCCGGTCGGAAAGACTGAGTTCCCGGTCTTTCGTGTCGGCTATTCCGATCATTCCAGCTGGGATATGGTCTGGCTGCGAATTGACTACAACGGGCATGGATTCGACGCGTTCGTCACCGACATCAATCTCGCCCGCATCCGGGTGTCGTACACGCTCTCGCCGTTTCCCAATCCGACGGAATGGATTCACCTTGCACTCGCGTGGGATGAAACCATCGGGATCCGGTTCTATGTGAACGGAAAACTCGCAGCGCAAAAAGACAGCGCGGCGGTTCTCTATGCGGGACTCGACCAGTTCGGGCCCCACTCGCGCATCATCAGCCCCATGCAGGTCCAGAGCGCGTACAATTTCCAGCGGGGCGGCGATATCGACGAGATTCGGATCTATGACCGGATGCTCTCCCCCGGGAATATCCAACGATTGGCACAGGGGGAACCCGCAGGGAGCGTTCCTGCCATTGAGCGGGACCCGAAGACTGCCCGCTGGCAGTCGGAATGGAGGTTGCGGTACGGATGGAACAGATCCGGTGATTCTCCGCCATACCTTGAGAACGCGGTCACGAGTGTTCGAAACGTTGCAATTCAAAACGCGTACGATCTCAAGCGCTGGTGGTGGAAAGCGAACGACGGCATTCGTGAAACCACGTGGCCGGGAGTGTACAACCGCTCGCGTCTCCCGGGCCGGCACGACTACTTTGAACTTCCCGACTGGGATTGCTACGCGGTCTCGGGGAATGCGATTTCCTTCTTTTTGCCCGATGAGCCGTGGAATCATCTGGAAATTTCAGGAGGCGCATGGGGAGAGTTGACGTATGCAGCGAAGGATACGTCCCATCGCGGTGTTCGCCTCTTCTCCAGGCCCCGGGGACAGGAAAAAACATTCCATCGCCTTCAACAAACAAGAACGGGCGGAACGGTGCGCTTCGCCAACGCAGAACAGGAAACCCCGATCGGAGAACTGTGGGCCTACAATGTGACCGCGGGAGCTGAGCCGCACTCCGGTCGTGTGCTCCAGTACTATCTCCACGCAGGTTCAGAAGGGGTGGAACACCAGGCGGGCGAGGTGCTGAAGTATATCACCGGTCGCTTCACCGCCGACGAACGATCGATGATGACGGCGCTTCCATGGAAAGCGGAGCCGACAAACGCGAAACGAACAGGACACTCTCTTCCTGTAGTGCACATCCTTGTCCTGCCCCATCCGCGTGCGATTGCCCCTGCTGGTGCCGCTGTCGATTCCGCGTATTCGTGGGAAACAATTGGCGGAGGACTTGACGGCATAGCGATTGATTTGCCGCCGATGCATCTGCAAACCATTGACGGCGCGTTGATACCGATGAACATCCAGGTGCGCGATCCGATCTGGCCGAACCGGATGATGTTCGATTTTTCCTTTTCTATCAAACCGGGAGAGGGTCGCACGCTGTGGCTGGATCTGCGGGACAGGATACTTCCTCCATCATCCCCGCTGTACCTGATCATTGCATCGGGAGCGGACGATTTCTCCTCAGCATCGCTTGAGGGTTCCCGTGTGCGGCTCATCTTCAAGGATCCGAAAGATGCTGTTCGTGAGCACATCCAGGATCGTTTCTCGCAGGCAAAAGACAACTACGCGTTCTTTGTCGAAGAGCGGCCGGAGGATGCGCGATACAATTTGTTCAACCGGTTCCAGCGAGACATTCTCGATCTCCTGAAGGTTGATCCGAAGCATTACCCCGCTCAGAATTACTGGTATGATCTCGATCATTCACACACCAAGCCGGTCTACGTGCAGCCCGCGGTTCCCGCCGGCGTGCCCGCGTGGGCATTTCGCCAGGTGGAAGACCTGCGGTACTTCAAACGCTTCGTTCTCTGGTGGATCGACAACCGTCAGATCTCGGACGGAGAACTGGGAGGCGGTCTGTCGGATGACGACGATCTGACGAACTGCTGGCCGGGGGCAGCGCTGATGGGTTGTGCGCCAGAAAAAATAAACGCCGCGATCCTCAGACTTCTCGATGCAATCTATGCGAATGGCATGATCACAAACGGTCTCTCCACAATTCAGACGGATGGTCTGCACACACACGAGGAAGGAATTGAAGCACAGGCGCAGGCAATGCTCGTCGATTACGGCAGTCCGAAGCAGGTTGAACGGATTATGGAAACCGTCCGCGCCCTGGACGAGAAGCTGATCCTGAAGAATAAAGCAGGGCACCGTCACTTCCGTTCCAGCTATGTCGGGGCAAACAAAATCGCGGACGAAGGCGTCTGGGAATGGTCGCTTCAGCAGCAGGAATTTCTCCTGCTCCAGCCGGTGCTCACGCTGGTGGAGTTCAACGGGAATCAGCGCGCCCGGCAGCTTGCCATCGACGTGGCGGATGGTTTGCTCGCCCACGCAACGAAAGACAAAGACGGAAAAATCGTCCTCCACTCCGAAATCAACTTCTCCTCAGACTCCGCACGCCCCTCTCCGCTCGGTACGAAAGCAATGCTGACGTCGAGCATGGGGGATGGTGCAACAATCAGCACATCGTCTGCGGCGCTTCAATTGTTCTGGGGTGTGTACAGACTGACGGGCGATCGGAAATATCTGCAGCCGCTTCTCGATCTCGGGGAAGAGGTGCTGGGTCTTCTAAGTCAGGATGCGCTCGACGTGCTGGATCTTCGCGGGACGTGGGGAGCCTCGATCGCAGCGAAGACAACGCCCGGGAAGGGTCCGGATTTGTACAGGCACATCGCATGGCAGATGACGGGCAACAAGACGTACCTCGAACGATACTATGCCGACGAGGCGGAATCGTCGGCCCTGAGAGAATACATCAACACCGAAGGGTCACTCTGGAGCGACCGGGTCTTTGCAGCGAACCGGGAACTTCAGCGTTCACGACTCGGCGGTGTCGCGCTTGTGCGGGGAGCAATCCACTCCGGGCATGCGGTCAGCTGGCAATTCAAGGCACCGGCAAGCGATCAAAGCGTCGCAATCATTGTCCCCGAAGCGACGCCCACGTCCCTCAAAATCATCGCCTACACACTCGATCAAAAACCGGTTGAAGCCTCGATGACGCTCTGGAACATCGACCCGGGAATGTGGGAAATCACGCAAGGGCTCGATCGGGACGATGACGAAAAGGCGGATACGACAACCATGAAACAGGTTCTTCCGCTCGAGCGCACCAGGATTGTTCGCCTTACACTTGAACCGCGGGCGACCACCGTGTTGACGCTCCGCCTTCAGTCGAAAGGAGTCCCCTACAGCAGCCGACCCGATCTTGGCATCGACAAAGGGGACGTGTCGGTCGAAGGAGGTGTTCTGCGGGTGAAGGTGCACGGTCTTGGGTCGGCCGCGAGCTCGCAGACACTGGCGGCAATCATGCACGGCGGAACAATTGCAGCGTCAGCTCCAGTGCCCGCCATGGAGGCACCCGTCGACCTCAAACCAAAGACGCAAGTCGTCGTCATTCCAATTCCCCCGGCCCTCAGCCTTGACCAATGTGACGTGATGATCGACCCGGACAATTCGCTGAACGAGATCACGATGAACAACAACCGCGTCGCGCTTCGTGACGTTCTGCATCCGGCACAGCGATCGCCGGAACACGACGAGGTCTCGAAGCTGCCGAAGAAACCGCGGTTCGAACACGTCGCATTCAACGTTGCCGATCCCGCTGCCGTGGCGAAATGGTACTGCGACAACCTTGGGATGAAGATCCTGCGAAAGAGTCCGCCTCCTGCCACAACGCACTTCGTAGCCGATTCAGCCGAATCGATGACGCTTGAGTTGTACCGCAACGAGAAAGGGGCGTTCCCCGACTTCAACGCTCTCAATGTGAATTCAATGCACCTCGCGTTCACGGTGGACGATCTTGCCGGGATAAAGGAACGGCTGCTGGCGGCCGGCGCCAGGATTGCCGAGGATGTCATCACCACCCCTTCGGGTGACAGCATTCTGATGCTGCGTGATCCGTGGGGTTTGCCGCTTCAACTGAGCGTGCGGAAGATTCCGATGCTGCGCACGGGCGGGATCAGGTTGGAACATATTGCCCTCAACACGAACGACCCGCGGTCCGCTGCCAATTGGTATTGTGAGAACCTCGGACTGGCGGTTGTGCGGGAAGGAGCCGGTTTGTCGTTGACGCGTTTCGTTGCGGACGAGGGAAAGAACATGATGCTGGAGTTTTCAACGAACGCCCAGGCTGCAATTCCGGACCTCGCCAAACTGAATACGGTGTCGTTCCACGTTGCGTTTGTTGTGGACGATGTGCGTGCGATGAGGACGGGCCTGATTGAGGCGGGGGCGACGCTGGCCGAGGAACTCAGGGAAACAAATTCAGGCGATCAGGTTCTGGTCCTGCGCGATCCGTGGGGAATGCCGATTCAGTTCATTCAACGCGTTGAGCCGCTTCTGAAGTAGGAAGCGTTTGTTCTCGTTTGCCGGCCGGTCAGCAGGCTGTGCGGGGGATCAGAGCCGGCTCCAGACGATGCGGTCACCGACAGAGACCTTGTGGCGGTCGGTGTATCCGGCGTTGACTTCGATGACGAACTGGGCGGGTTTCGACGAAACGTACGATTGTTCGGAGTACGGTGTTGTGTTCTTGTGGATTGTAACAATCTCGTCCTTGCTGTTGACGAAGATCATATCCAGGGAAAGCACCGTGTTCTTCATCCAAAACGCCCGCGTATCATCCCCCTCAAAAATAAAAAGCATTCCCTGATTTTCCGCGAGCTTATCGCGGTACATCAATCCGATCTGGCGCTTCGAGTCGTCCTGAGCAAGCTCAACGTCGATCGCCGCAATGAAGTCCTGTTTTGGGGTCTGGAATCTGACCTCTCCCTCTTTCACGAAATCGTAGGCTCCGTGTTGTGTTGTTGTGGTGGTTGTCGGTGGCGCAACGGGTGTTTGATGTTTTGAGGGCTGGTACGTAAGAACGGCGATCAGCGCGAGGATGAGGAGCACCGTGCCTGTAATCGCCGCGATGGAGCCCGGTCTGCGTTTGCGTGGGCCCGGTCCCGGCGCCGCGGCTTGCTTCTGTTTTTTGCTCATTTCGTAGTTACCCCGTTCTGTGGTTCAGCGCGCTTAATGTTTGAAAACCCCCTTAAGCACATCCTGCAGCCCCTTTTTCTTCGCCTGTTCGATGCGGGCGTTCAGATCCTTCTTTTTGCTGTCAAGGGAAGAGAGGTTCTGGTTCACGAGGGACTCGTAGGAGCCTAGCTGTGCAAGCGCTTCACCCTTCTTCTGGTTGAAGATCTTGTCGAATTCCGCCCTCTTTTCCGCGATCACCTTGTTCACGCGTCCGCGGATTTCATCCTGCAGTTTGGCAAGCTCGTCGCCGATGACCTTTTTCGTCCTTGCAGCAAGCTGATCGTCGAGATCTGTGCTGAGAGCCGCATCGAGAGCCCCGCCTGTATTCCACATGCGGAGCATGACGTTGAAACCCGTGATGGAAGTCAGCACGTCCCGCGTAATTCGCTCGACGTCATTCTGCGGTGGTCGATCAAAGGTAAGCGCCATGTCGCGGAACACCAGCTTGACGTTCGCATCAAAACGATTGCCGGGGACCGTCGCGTCGGCCGACGCGTTGACGATTGCCTTTGTGATGCGCGACGGTACAAAGTCCGACTGTCCGAAGGCAACATCGCCGGCAGGAAGATTCGTTGCCGTGATGTGATACGAATCGACCGGGACATCCGGCCTGCGGTCAAACGATGCGTTGATCGTATACGCGCTTCCTCCCGCCCTGGAGGCGGCAAGCGCAACCGTCAGGGGAAAGCCGCTCAAACGCTGGTTCTCGGAAACATTCAGCACCTCTCCGCTCGCATAGAAATAGTCGGGGTTCTGATTCTTATCCTCTCCCCCCGAGATGGCGATTTTTTTGATCCACCATTTCGGATAGGTGCGATCGACGGGGAACCGGATGTCCTGTCCCTTCAATCGCGGCGGCTTTTCGTCTTCTGGCGAAGCCGTATATTTTGGGATGTTTGTTCGGGCGAAGTCTGCATATGAAACATAGGTGTTCACCTTCTGCAGGATTTCGCGTCCAAGCAGAAGTTTGGCGAGTCCCTGCGTGCTAAGATCCGGCAATCGCGCGAGCCGGCGAACGGTTTCATAATCGGCTTTCGCGAGGTCGTCAATTGCATTCGCAGAGGCGGCCAGCTTGTTTATCTGGTCTGTCAGGGCTGTCTTTCTGCTCTTGAAGGTGTCGTTGAGCTCCGTGAGTCCCTTGTATGCATTGTTCGCGTTGTTGAGAGCGGTAGTAATGCTCTCAACGGTCTTCAGCTCGTTCACATTGATTGCCGCGATCGACGTCTGAATGTCGCTCACCCGCTGTTTCGATTTCTCGATATCGTTCAGCGTTGCCTGCCACTGCTGGCTTGCCTCCTGCGCTCTCCGCTTGAGCGTGTCGATGTACTGAACCGACCGGAGATTCTGAACATTCAAAAGACTGTCGATCTTGAGCTCTTTCCGGATTTTCGCCACATCGAATACGGGAGCTTTCTGTGCCTCATGTGTAAGCGATCCGGCGGCCTCGGAAAACATCGAGGGCTCAGGGGGCTTTTCAACCTTCTTCGGCAGCGAACCATCGGTCGTGCGTTTGGTCCCGAGAACGAAACCGTTCACCTCCATCGTCTCGATGATGTACTTTCCGCGGAGGAGCTGGCCGAAATTGAGCGCAAAGCGAACCTTCCCCGTCTCAAAGACATTTTTCCACGGGTCGTGCGCGCTTGCCACCTGAAGTCTGGAGAACTGGATCGCAATGGGAGAGAGGGTAAGATGAAGATTATCAATCTCCACTTTTGCCCCGACAACAGCCTCTCCGGCGGCCTCGAGCCCGGATTCAATCCACCGGTCGATAAACAGGTAGACAACGAGACAGAAAACGAGAAGAGGAATAAGCAGGAAGTAGACAAATTTCTTTCGCATGGTCACGACCCCAGGTTCTTTATTCGGTCATACCAGCGAACGAGCGAGCTCTTGCTGAGCACCTGATAAATTTTCCAACGCTCCACCTTTGTGTGAATGTGTGCTCGGTAAGCGAGGACAAAACGCTGCATGCCAACATACACGGGTATAAAGGCGATGAGACTGCAAATGAGGCTCCCCAGAACGACGGTGTTGTTGAAACGGGTCAGGGGCGCAATGGGAGCATTGTAGAGACTTGTCCAGAGGCCGCGAAGAAACGAGACGTCGGTCAGGAAGAAGTATCCGATGGCATGGAACAGGGGGTCGATCAGATACGCGACAAGAGCGAAGAGCGTCACCGCGAGCAATGCAGCCGAAAGGTTGACATCAAGGATGAAGATGACCAGCCAAAGAGCCAACCCCTGGAGCGTCAGGAACGGCATCAATCCGACCACGGACCCAAGGGCGAATCCGCCCGCAATCTGGCGCGGTGTCTGGCCTGAGCGCAGAATCTGAATGAAGTTCTTGACGATTTGGAGCCAAAACATGCCGAAGGGGAAGATGTGAGTATTGGCTTGGAGACAGCGTTTGTGCATCCAAGATACAGGATGGTGAGAATGGATTCAAGTGAAAGCTTCGTGGGAGGAAGGCGGCCTGCGGTATCAGGACGAACGGAGCGCGTTGACGATGTTGAGCCGTGCAGCCCGCACCGATGGGAGGAACCCACCGATCAACCCCATGAGAAGGGCAAAGGAAAGAGAGCTTACAACGATGGACGGAGAGAGAGCAAAGGAAAATGCCAGCTCTGAGAAGGAGCCGAAATTGAGTGTCGAAATGGTGAAGAACTGAAGTCCCGAGGCAAAGAACAATCCGACGAGACCGCCGATGAGCGACAACAGCAGCGATTCGGTCAGGAACGCAGCAAGCACGCTCCGGCGCCTGAATCCGAGCGCACGCAGTGTTCCAACTTCCACGGTGCGGTTCGCAACAGCGGCATACATTGTAATCATTGCCCCGATCGTGGCGCCAGAACTGAAGATGACAGTGATGAAGATGCCGAGAATCTTGATGAAGCCCGCCATGAGCTCGGACTGTTCTTCGAAGAAGCGCTTTTCGATTTTCGGTTCGAATTGCTGCAACCGCGGATCCTTGTCGAACGCCGCCTTGAACTCGGGCATTGCATCCGGCCGGTCAAGGCGGAAGGTGAGCGTCGAGAACGCATTGCGGTTGAACGCATCGAGGAGCTGCTGGGAGTCGCCCCACATCTCGGAGTCGAAGCCGCTGCCATCAGAGTCAAAGATCCCTACAACAGTCCAGTTGTCGCCGGCGAACTTGACAAGGTCACCAATCTTCGATCCGGCAAAATGTTTCTCAATCGCGGTCCCCGTGATCAGCTCGCGCGATCCCCAGTTGAACATTCGCCCCTCTTTCAGCTTCACCTGCGGCCTGAGCGTGAAGACCTGCGGGGAAACACCGCGAACCGTAACGTTGCTTACCCCGCCGCCATATTTGTCGAGGTTGATGACAACAACCGGCTCCCCGGAAGCGATGGGTTTGCCATCGGCGGTTTTGGCAATGTGAGGAAGCGTGAGAATGATGTTCGCTGTCTCGCGATCAACGATGCTGGAAATCTCTCCGTTTGCGGCTTTGCGTGAAACAAGGACGTTTTCATCCGATCCCGTTGCGACGAGCGTCTTCTGGACGCCATACGCCATCATCAGGACAGCCGAAAAGACGAAGACAACCAGAGCGATGCCGAGGACGGTAATGCCCGTTGTCAAACGCCGGGTGCCGAGATTACGGACGGTATAGTTGAGAGGAATCTTCACTGGATCCTATTCCATGAAACGACGAGCGTGATTAACCGACGTGCCGCAAACCATCCACAATCCTTGTCGTAAGTGCACGCTGGATCGGGAAAATGGAAGCGACAAGACCAACGATGATGGCTGATGATACCGCCAGCACTACCGTAATGGGCTCAATGTTGAACACCGGGAAGAATCCCTTCGGAACCGCAGCGGCAAATCCCGTGACAAAGGGGAAGGTGAAGAACAGCCCGATGCCGCCGCCGAGCACGGAGATAAACATCGACTCGCCGAGAATGAGACCGACGAGGTGTCCCGCAGAAAACCCGAGCGTCTTAAGAACAGCGTATTCTCTCGTCCGCTCGCGCGCCGACATGATCATGGTGTTGCCAACGACAAGCATGATGATGCCGATGATGACGAAAGACATGAAATTCATGGCGGTGATGATTGCCCCCGCCGCAGCGATGAATCCCTGCTGGAACGCCCGCTCGGTTTCAGTTTTTGTTTCCGCGCGGG